>DAITQH010000006.1:0-44028 GCA_036833175.1 Candidatus Dormiibacterota bacterium | reverse complement strand
TGGTCTCGGCTCGCCGCCGGCCAAAGCGGATCAGGCCAGCGCGCCGCGACCTCCAAGAAGCGACATCCTGTAGATCTGCAGGGTGCCGGAGCGCCCGCGCACCGCGGACTGGTTGGTGAGCTCGCTCTGCAGCATGTCCGCAACCTCGTGATAGACAGTTCCGGTCATGAGGATCTCGCCTGGGCCGGCGTGGGTCACCAGCCTCGCGGCGACATTGACGGAGTCGCCCAGCACCCCGAGCTCCGATCGCTCAGCCGACCCCACGGCGCCGATCACCACAGGTCCGGATGCGACCCCGACGCCCACGTCGAGTCGAAATCCCCAGGTTGCGGCCAAGCGGCGGTTCAGGGACTCGTTGGCTCCGACCAGGCCGATCGCCGCGGCCATCGCCCGATGAACGTGGTCGTCCTGCTCGTCTGCCGCGCCAAACGTGGCCATGACCCCGTCGCCGACGAACTTCTCGATCACGCCCCCACAGATGGAGATGGAACGGATGACTCTCCTCAAATGCGCGTTGAGCACGTCGAGCAGGCCGGCCGGGTCATCCCCAAACCGCTCGGTCAGGCGGCTGAAGCCACGGATATCCGTGAACAGGACGGAGACGGTGCGCACCACGGGGATCGGGACATCGGTCTCGGCAAGCAGATCAGGACCCGGACGCACGTAGGTGTGGCGAAGCTGGACCAGCTTGGCGAGGTCCCCGGCTCGATCGTTCGTTTCCTGCCTGGCGGCGTTGGGGGCGATCAAATCGACACCAGCTCAGGGGCGAGGACCTTGGCGATCAGGTTGGCGGCCGCCGCAGCGGTCCCGGGGCCCTTGCGAAGAACGGCCATGACTCCGGCTTTCTGCAGCGCCAGGCTCTCCGCCGGGTCCAGGTCTTTCAGGGTCACCACGACCACCGGGATGGCAACACCCCGGGTCGCTTGCAGGTCGTGGAGGAATTTCTCCCCCGTGAGCCCAGGCAGGACCAGGTCGAGCACGATGGCGCGTGCCTTCACGACCATGCGCGTCGCGGTCTCCGCGTCCGTGGCCCAGATCGAGGTCAGGCCCCTGGTCTCCAGCTCCGCTCCAACAAGGTCGGCGAATCCAGAGTCGTCCTCGACCACCAGCACGTCGCCGGTTTGCGCTTGCTCGCGGACCGACGGCACCGTGAACAGGAAGCGCGTGCCCTTGCCAAGTCCCCCGGAGATCGCGCCGATCTTGCCGCCGTGGCTCTCGACGATGTACTTGCAGATCGCGAGACCGAGCCCGGTACCGCCGATCGAATTCCGGTCAGGCGATTCGACGCGATAGAACTTGCCGAACAGGTGCGAAAGGGCCTCCGGCGGAATGCCCAGGCCCTGGTCCTGAACGTAAATCTCGACCATTCCATCGACGATGGCCGCTCCGACCACGATCGAACCGCCCTCGGGAGAGTACTTGCGTGCGTTTGAGAGCAGGTTGGTCACGACGCGGAAGATCGCCTCACTGTCCACCCGCACCAGCGGAAGGTTGGCCTGGAGCCGCATCTCGATCGGGGTGCCTCGTGGGTCGCTGAAGAGCTCGACTGCGCGTTTGATCAAAGCGGAGATGTCGGCCGGCGCGAAGCGCATCGAGAGATGCCCGCCCTCGAGGCGGCGGAGATCGAGGAAGTCATTGACCAGCAGCGTCAGGCGGCGTCCTTCCTTGAGCATCACCGCCAGATAGTCCTTGCGTTGCGCGGGCGTCACTTCGCGCGTCGCCAACAGCTCCGCAAAGCCGACGATGCTGGCGAGTGGAGTGCGCAGCTCGTGGCTCACGGTGGCCACCATCTCGTCCTTGACGCGGCTCAGCTCGGCGTCGCTCTCGGCACGAGCGTGCGACTCGGCAAGCTCGAGCTCGAGCCGGTGGCTCTCGGTGAGATCCTCGGCGAGCACGAATCGCGCGTGGTGCTCGCCGAACGTCACCCCGTGCGACGTGATCAGCACCTGGATGGCGGAGCCGTCCTTGAGGAGATGCCGCCATGGGCCTGTCCGATCGGAGTCTGGCAGCGGCGCGGCACCGTGCTCGAGGAGCTTGGCGACGTCCTCGGGCGGCCTGATGTCCTTGATCGTCATGGCCATGAACTCGGCGCGCGAGTAGCCGTAACGCGCCACGGCGCTGTCGTTCACCTTGAGAAATGCGAATGTGTCGACGTCATACAGCCACATCGGCTGTGGATGGCCCTCGAACAGCATCCTGTAGTTCCGCTCCGAGAGGATTGCGTCGTGCTCGCTGCTCAGCCTCTCGACCAGCTCTCGCTTTACCGTCGCCATGAGCGATCTGGCCCGCCGCCGCGCGCGCGGCAAAGCTCGCGTCTCCGGTCGCGGACTGGCCGGCGTCCTGCTGCGCCATCGTGCGGACGGCAACGCCGGCGACCCCCGCCTCCGAGGTGCTGCCACGGCCAGCAGGACGACGGTGAAAAGGAGCATGTAGCGCCGGACGGACCAGCCTCGGTGGCGAGCACGCTTCCGTGGCTCGCGGTCGTCCATTAGAGCTGAAGGGCTTCCTCAACCCGCGTGAGAAGGTCCAGCGGCGAAAAGGGCTTGGTGAGGTAGAAGTCAGCGCCGGCGATGAGGCCCACCTCGATGTCATCCTCCTGTGCCTTCGAGGTCAGGAGGATGACACGTGTCGCTTTGAGTGTTGGATCCGCCTTGATCGACCGCAGCACCTCGAGGCCGCTTTGGCCGGGCATCTGCACGTCGAGCAGAACGAGCGAAGGCTTGAGCTCTTTGGTCAGCGCCCAGGCCTGCGCACCATCGGCCGCTTCGACCACGGCGTAGTCGTCGGATTCGATGGTGGCGTGGACAAGCAAGCGGATGCTCGATTCGTCATCCGCGATCAGGACCGTGCGCAGCAGTTCCAGCTCGGTTGGGGTCCGAAGGATCATCCAGTCACCTCATGGGCCGCAAGCGCCTGTGCGATGACGACCACCGCAGCCTGGGGTGCGCCGGCCTCCTTCGGCAGCACCGCTGTAGCGCCGGTGCGCTCGAGCGCGGAGACTTCATCGGGCTTGAGGTTCTTCATGGTCAGCACGACGACCGGGAGGCGTGAGCCGCCGCCGGCCCACATGCGGGCGAGAAAATCCTCGCCCTGAAGGCCTGGCAGGGCCAGGTCCAGGACGATCGCCAGTGGCGTTACGTCGACCAGCAGCCGTTCTGCCGTCTCGGCATCCGCGGCCCGCACGGTGCCGAGACCTTCAGCTGCGAACTCCGCCTTCAACAGGCTGGCGAACGCCCAGTCATCCTCGACGATGAGAACCTTCCCTGACGTTGCGCTCGGCCTGGAGATCGGCAGGGTGAACTGGAAGCGCGCGCCTTTTCCCGCACCCTTCGAGCTGGCCACGAGCCGGCCCCCATGCGCTTCGACGATCCTGTAGTTGATGGTCAGCCCGAGGCCTGGGCCAGGGGCGAGCCTGCCCACGCCGCTGTCATCGCGGTAGTACTTTCGGAAAAGTTTTGGCAGCGCGACCGCGTCGATGCCTACGCCATGGTCCTGGATGTCGATCTCAACCATGTCGCCGAGCTGGCACGCACCGATTCCGATTGAGCCCCCATCCGGCGAGAACCGGCGGGCATTGGACAGGAAGTTGGCCAGCACCTCGAGGATGGCCTCGGCCTCGGCAAGCACCAGCGGAAGCTCCGCGGGTACCTCCACCACGATCGGTCGCAGGTCGTCTTCTCCCGCCGCGAGCACCGCGCGCTGGATCAAAGAGCGCACATCGACCGGAGCCAGCTCCAGCTGTCGATTGCCGTGCTCGAGGCGCTGCAGCGTCATGGCGCTGCTGACGAGCGCGCTCAGGCGCCGGCTTTCCCGCAGCAGGATTCCCGTGTAGAGGTGACTCGCGTCATCGGCAAGATCGCCGGAGTAGATCAGCTCGGCGCAGCCGACGATGCTCGAGACGGCATCGTGGAGCTCGCGGCTGCCAAGCGACACCACCTCGTCGGTGGTTTCGACTTCGTTGCGACGGTCGTGGTTGCGACGGTCGTGATTGGCGACGGCCGACGGAATTCTCAGTACCTTGAGCTGCCTGGGTGTAGGGCTCGTGCGATTCACGACCGGCGCGTTACGCGGTGCGCTTCCCCCTCACGCACAAGGACCACCGGCACGCTAAGCCGGCTCGCCGACACGGCGTCTTCGTAGGCGCCTTGCGGCTGTCTCAAGACCATGAATGCGGTCCAGGCGCCAAGGATGTATCCAACCGCAAACAAGGCGAAGACAACGCCTCCGACTCCCATGCTTCAGGTTTACGCGCAAGCTGTTTGAAAGTCGCCATTGGGTGACACTGCATCCGTGCCCTGTATGCGCAGGGTGCCGGCTTGCCCCTGAGGCTGAAAACGGTCGCCTCGCCCATCGATTTACATGGGCGGATGACCTCCTTTCGTAGGGAGACATAACGCTCGCGCAGGGGTATTACTTGCGGACGTGGGGAACAAGGCGCGCGAGGGCGCGCCGATAGGAGCTTTTGGTTGGGCACGCAATCTGCGCCTGTCCTTCCCGCCTTCTGTCGGCGCCGACCCCGCCCAGGCTCGACTCGGTCGTGCGCTCTCCGCGCGAGTTATGGAGGCCACGCGGTTGACCGCCGCGGCGGCCGCTGAAACTGGCCTGGCTCAGCTGACGCCGCCGTCGTTTGCAAGGCAGATTCGCGACGTGCACACCCTCACGAGCCGAGCCATCGCAAGGTTTCTCATTACGAGCGAGGGCACGACAGAAACCGAGCGAAACTTCATCGGCCGTGTCGGGATGATCGCGGCTCGCTGCGGGCTGTCGCCGGCCTTGCTGGTGCGGTCTTACCTCTTGTGGCTCGACACCAGCCTCCAGGTTCTGAACGAGGAGGTCAATCGACTTGGCGTCGGCAATGCAGTTTCCGAGCTGGCGCGCAAGTTGATCCGGTCGAGCGCAGAGGCGGGCCTGCGCCGCATGGTCCGCGCGTATGACTATCAGCTTCATGCCGTTGCTTCCGTGGAGCGACCAAGAGAGGTCGCTGCGGCGGTAGCGAGGCGGCCTGCCTAGCTGGCCGGCTCCAGGCTCAGCGGGACGCTTGTCACGATCGAGTCCGCCAGCTTGCGCAGGTGGGCCACCAGTGGGTCGTCTGGGTCTGCGGTGACGAGGGGGCGCCCACCGCTCGCAGCCCGGTCCAGGCTTTCAGAATTTTGAATGACGAAGTCCGGATGGCGGCCTAACAGCTTCGTCGCGCTGGCGGTGTCGATCGCGTGCTTGGTGCTGATGTTGAGAATCAGGCGCACCCGATGAGGCTCCACGCCAAGCGAGTCGAACAGCCGCAGGCATCGCCGCGTCGCCTTGAGGGACGGCAGCGATCCGGAGGTCACGAGGCAGATCAGGTCGCACGTGTCAAGAGCCGTCAGGGTGCGCTCGCTGAACGAAGCGGGAGCGTCGATCAGCACGTACTGGCAGGTCGCGCTCAGGCGGTCGATGGCAAGCTGGATCGCCGGCAGCGTGACGAGCTCTGCCCGCTCCGGGAAGTCGGAACCCACCACGAGCCTGACGCTGCCGGATTCGGTCACGAATCCCTCGAACGAGCCCTCGTCGACCAGGGCGCCGGGAGGGCCTTTGAGATCGGCCAGCGTGCGGTTGGGATGAAGGTTCAGGTACACCGCCGAGTCGCCGAACTCGAGGTCGAGGTCGAGCAGCCCGACAGGCATTGAGGAGTGCGCGGCGAGCAGCACCGCGGTGTTCACCGCAAGGCACGTGGTCCCGACCCCACCCTTGGCGTGGGCGAACAGGATCACCTTACCGCGGTGCCGCCTGTCCGAAGCGCCTGCCGAGCGCCGCAGCAGGCTCTGGACCTTGGCCTCGAGGATCTCGAGCTCGAACGGCTTGGGCAGGTAGTCGTCTGCACCGGCGGCGTACCCGGCGAGCGCATCGGGAGCGGCGCCCAACTCGGAGAACATCAATATCGGAACGCCTGCGGTCCGGTGGTGGGCGCGCAGCCTGGAGGTCAGCTCGATTCCGTTCAGCTCCGGCATCCTGACGTCCGTGATCACGAGGTCCGGGATCCGGTCGCGGACGTATTGCAGAGCCTCGATCCCGTCGCTCGCTTTCCGCACCCGGTAGCCCCTTCGTTCCAGGAATGAGCCGACCATCTTCTGGATCACGCGGTCGTCGTCGACGAGGACGATGTCTTCTTTGATCGTCACAGAGCGCCTGCCGTGAGCTTGTAGGCGATGGCGCTCGCCAGGTCGCGGCGCGTGTAGCCGCCGAGCCCGGAGATGTCCTCAGTTCCGTCAGCGCTGACCATGGCGAGTCCGGCCGCACCGAAGGCACGCCGCGCCTCGCGCGCATCGCCCGCGAGCTCTAGCGCCGCCCCCAGCTGGAAGTAGGCGATGGCCACGTTCGGGTCGAGGTACGTCGCCTGCCGGAAGGCGCGGACGGCTGCACGAAGGTCGCCGCTCGCGGCTGCCCGATTTCCATCCTGCAGCAGGCCCGGCAGGTCGCGAGGCGGGCGCAGCTCTCCGACGCGCCTTCCAGCCACTGCAGCGGCCGGGGCTTCGACCAGGCGCTGGTAGCAGGGCACGCCCGCCACCCTGACCGGCGCAAAGTACCGCGTCATCCGTCCAGGAGAATCCGAGTGGCCAAGGAAGAGGTGTCCGCCCGCCGCCATGCGGGACGCAATTCGCGCGATGCAGGCCTCCGACTCTTCGCGCCCGAAATACATCAGGACGTTGCGGCAGAACACCGCCGCCGGCTCGTGGACCATCCCGCACGGCTCGTCGAGCGCCAGGTTGTGGTGCGCCATCCGGACCTTGCGCCGGATCGACGTAACAACCTCGTATCCGCCGCGGCTTGGCCTCAAGTAGCGACGGATGCGCTCGGCCGATAAACCCTGTACCTCGGCTTCGCTGTACTGGGCGATCTCGGTGCGCGCAAGCGCGCGGAACGAGACGTCCGTTGCGACCACATGCCAGTTGCTGAGGCCGCTCTCGTCGAGGGCCATCGCGAGGCTGTACGGCTCCTGCCCATTGCCGCATCCGGCGCTCCACACCTGGTGAGAGCCACGCATCTTTCGTATCAGCGTCTCCAGCGCGCTGAACTGGGCAGGGTCGCGAAAGAATGCGCTGTGCTGCACGGTGACTCGGTCGAGCAGATCGTCGAAAGCAGCGGGTTGTGCG
Source organism: Candidatus Dormiibacterota bacterium (assembly GCA_036833175.1). Lineage (GTDB taxonomy): Bacteria > Chloroflexota > Dormibacteria > Dormibacterales > Dormibacteraceae > Palsa-870. Next base: position 36,901 of record DAITQH010000006.1, on the reverse strand, counting down.
TCGACGATGGAGACGTAGGCGTCGACGGGAATGCCGGCAAGAGTCGCGCTCTCCTGCAGCAGCCTTTCCAGCCTGGCCTGGCTCGCTGGCTCTGCCTTGAGGCCGGCGCGCGAGCGAAGCAGCAGCGCAGCGCGGTCGAGCGATTTCATGCGGGACCCGGGGTGCCGCGAGCGGTCGGGGCCGCGCTCGCACCATTTCGCGTCTGAGACGTTTGGCTGCCGGTCCGGCCAAGCAGTCGGGAAACCGCACTCAGAAGCCCGGCCTCGTCGAAGGAAGTCTTGACGATGTAACCGTCCGCGCCGGCGTCAAGGCCGCGCTGGCGGTCCTCTTCGGTTCCGTGCGAGGAGACGATCAGCACAGGCACGTTGGCCAGGCGGGCATTGGCCCTCATGTTCTTGATCAGCTGGAGCCCGTCGAGGTTCGGCATCTCGACGTCGGTTACCACGAGGTCGGCAGGGGACTCGTTGAGCATGGCGAAAGCCTCGGCTCCGTCGCTGGCAGCCCGCACCGCGTACCCTCCGCGCTCCAGGATCGACCGCTGCAGCTCGCGCACCATCAGCGTGTCGTCGACGACAACCACCGACAGCTGCGGCGGCGGCCCAGCCGCCTTCTCCGCGGCGGTGGGTGCGCCGACCACGGTCGAGATGCTGCGTTCGATGAGCATGGAGACGTCGAGCACCAGCAGGATGCTTCCGTTCGGCTCGATGCTGGCGCCGGTCACGGCCTTCAGCTCGCGCAGGCGGCCCGTCAGGCCGCGGACGACGACGTCGCGTTTCTGCAGGACGCTTTCCACCTGGAATGCGTAGGGGTTGGCGGCGGTCCCCAGCAGCACCCACGGGCCGGCGCCGATGGTCGGCAGGCCGAGGAGCTCGGCGAGGTCATACACCGGGACAGCGTGCCCATCGATGACAGCGAGCCTCTTGCCGCTGACGATCTGGACGTTCTGCGCCTCGAGCATGCGGATGATTCGGTGCAGGGGCAGCGCGAACGACTGGCCGGCGATTGAGACGATCAGGCACGGAACGACGGTCAGCGTGATCGGCACCACGATCCGGAACTCCGCCCCGGCGCCCGGATGGTTGACGACCTGGACTTCGCCGTGAACAGCCTCGACAGCGGCCCGCACGACGTCGAGCCCTACGCCTCGGCCCGAGGTCTCGGTGAGCGTTGTCGCGGTCGAGACTCCGGTGTGGAAGATCAGGTGCAGCGACTGGTCCTCGTTGAGCCCCTCGACGTCGAGGCCTCTCCTGGCCGCGGCGGCTCGCACGGCGGCGACGTTGATGCCCGCGCCGTCGTCGCTGATTGTGATCACGACCTTGGACCCGACCTGCGCGGCGTGCAACCTGACCACGGCCTCCTCGGGTTTTCCGGCCGCCAGTCGCTCGGCGATGGTTTCGATGCCGTGGCCGACCGAATTCCGGACGAGGTGCAGCAGGGGAGAGGCAAGCTGCTCGAGCACCCCTCGGTCAACCTCGACGTCGTCTCCGATCAGCTCCCAACGCACGCTCTTGCCAAGCGCGCGCGCGGTGTCGCGAATGGTGCGGTGCAAGATCGCTCCAAGGGTTCCGACCGGCACCATCCGCGTGCGCTCCGTGACCTCCTGGAGCCGGTTGATCACCTTGGTGAGCTCGCGATATTCGGTGATGACGTCGGGGTCGCGATGAAGCTCGGAACCGACCACGTGGCCCACCCTCAGCTGGGCGGCGGAAACCTCGCCGACCAGCCGGTTGAGCTCGTCGATACGGGCCACCGGCACCTCGAGCGTGGCCACCTCCACCCTCTTGTGCTCGACAGCAGGTAACGGTGCTGAATTAATTACCTCCCCGCTCGCCGGGGAGGTGGCGCGCAGCGCCGGAGGGGGGACGGAGACCGCAACCACCGCCGGCGCGGCACGGACCGCAACCACCTTAGGCGCCACAGCTGGATTAGTTACGTCCCCGCTGGCCGGGGAGGTGGCGCGCAGCGCCGGAGGGGGTACGGAGACCGCAACCGACTTCGGCGCCGCAGGGACAACAGCCGGTGTCGGCAGCAACCTCTCCATCGCCGCCTCGTCGCTGGCATCCTGCTCGCCGCTTGCTGGGCTGGAGATGAGGCGGCCCAGGCCGTCGACCACCAGGAGCATCGAGTCGGTCAGCTCGGGAGTCGAGCGACGGGTACCGGCGCGCAGCTCGACAAGGAGGTCTTCGAGTCGATGGGCGAGCCGGCTCACGCGCATCATTCCGACCATGCCGGCCGCGCCCTTCATGGTGTGCGCCTCGCGCAGGATCCCATCGATCGCCGACTGATCGTCAGGCGCGGCCTCGAGCGTCATCAGCCCGGTCGCGATTCGTTCGAGGTGGCCTTTTGCCTCCTCCACGAACAGTGGCCGGAACTCGTCCTCTAGCTCGCCCGTTTCAGGTCCAGCCGGTTCTTCACCAGCTCCTCCACGTCGATGAGGACGACCAGGCGCCCCCCATTGCTGTAGACCGCGATCTCTCCCGGTCCGGCGCCCCCGCCCACCGGCTCATCGAGGTCTGCTGCGATAGGCAGCTCCTCCGCGGCGAGCGCGACCATCTCTTCCCCGCTGCTCACCAGGACAGCGAACGGCGGCGCGTTGAGGGTCCCGGTTCCGGTCAACACCGCGGTGTCCAGCAGCGGGACGACCTCTCCGCGCACGTTCACGACCCCCAGCAGGCCGGCGAGCGAGAGGGGGATTCGAGTCACGAGCGGGTGTCTCAAGACCTGGTGCACGCTTGCCATCGGGACCGCGAAGTAGGCGGAGCCGGCCGCCATCACCAGCACGCGCGTCATTCGGCCACCTTGGTAGCGGCGAACCCGCCCCGCGCCGCTGCGGCTGTGGCCAGCTCATTCCCGGCAAGCGCAACCGCCTGGGACATCTGCGCAGTGAGCTCCACGGCCTGGGCGACCTTCTCGGCGCTGGCGCGGTGCTGCTTCGCCGCCGGCTCAGCCTTCGCGCTCAGGTCCGACATGGTCTGCGTCAGGACCATCCAGCGCTCCAGCTGCTGGCCGCGATGCACGATCGCAACCGCGGCTTCCGCGCTGGTGGTTTGCGCGCCTTCCGCCAGCGACGAGATGTCTGCCGCCGCGGCTTTGGAGCGCTCGGCCAGGCGCCGCACCTCGTCGGCTACCACTGCAAACCCGCGTCCAGAGTCGCCTGCGCGGGCAGCCTCGATCGCGGCGTTCAGGGCGAGCAGCGCGGTCTCGTCCGCAATGTCGTTCAGGATCTGGAGCATGGCTTGTATCGCATCGACCCGGGTCGCGTTCGCCTGCGTGCGGTCACTCGAGGCCTGCAGGTCGGTATGCGTCCGCTGGATGTTGAAACGCAGCTCGCCGGCCTGCACGACCACAGCCGCGACGACCTCGGCGACCACGACCGATTCGCGCATGAGAAGCTCGAGCTCAACGGCTGCGCGTGCGGCGGCGTCCGTTTGTTCCTTGGTCGCAATCGACAGACGGTCGGCTGACTCCGAGATCCTCGAGGCGATCGCGCTTTCCTCGGCGCGAATTCGAGGGAGGTCGACCGCAGCGCGGGACAGGAGCATGTTGAACGTCGTCGCCAGCCGCCGTGTTTCGCCGCCACCCTGCGGGACGGCTCGCGAGAAGAGTTCGCCCGAATCGAACGTCTCGGCGGCGCGCGACAGCGATTTCACGGGCCGAGCTCCCCACCAGGCCGCGAGGGCCAGCAGGGCGATAAGGGCCAGGGTGACGCTGAGCTCCGCCCAGAAGCCCCATTGGGCGAGGTTGAAGAACGCCGCGAGAATGAAGAACGGCAGCGCGACCACGAGCGAGCTGGCCAGCGTCCAGGCAAACAGGCTGTCCCAGGGCTTACGGCCGGTGACGGTGGCGACCACGTCCGGTGCCGGGATCGGCGTGGGCAGCCTCGACACGCGCAGGCTTGAATCCGCCTCGCGAGGGCTTCTGGCGTTGGTTCCTCTAGCCACCACTGACCACAACCTCGCCTTTAGAAGGCGAACCCGCGAGCTCTGCCGCGATCTCGACCTGTCGCGTGGCGGCAATCGCGATTGCCTGCGCGGTTTCAGCCACGGACCGGCTGCTCAGCGCGATCTGCTCGATCGCGGCGACGGCCTGGTCGACAGCGGAGCGCTGGTCTTCGGTCGAGAGGTGCACCTGTCCGCTGGCGTCCGCGACCTTGACCATCATCTCGAGCCAGAGCGCCATCTGCCCGCGCCGATCCTGCACGGCGACGACAGACGCCTGTGCCTGGGTCTGGGCGCTGCCCACAAGCGTGCCGATCTGTGCCGCGGCGGCCTTGGAGCGCTCGGCCAGCCGGCGCACCTCGTCTGCGACCACGGCGAAGCCGCGCCCTGACTCGCCAGCCCGGGCGGCCTCAATCGCCGCGTTCAGGGCCAGCAGGTTGGTCTCGTCGGCGATGTCGTTGATGAGCACGAGGATCCCCTCGATCTCGCCCACCCGACGCGACAGCTCGCTGACACGCTCACCTGATTCCTTGAGTTCGGTCTGGGCGCTGGCGATGCGAGCGCGCACTTCGCCAGCCTGGCTGGTGACTGCCGCGGCGGTCTTTGCGGTCGCGGCGGAGCTCCGCGAGAGTTCCTCCATGGTCGCGGAGGTGTTGCTGGTTGCGGTGGTCTGCTCCTGGGTCGCGCCGGCGAGCTCCTGCGCGACCTGCGCAAGCTGGCCCGCGGCATCGGCGACCTCATTGCGAATGTGGGACACGACGACGCCACGGCTCTGCAGCATCGAGTTGAAGGCTTGAGCCAGGTCTCGAATCTCGGCGCTGCCGGCAGGCACGACGCGCACAGCGAGGTCGCCGGCTTCCGCCTGGGCCAGCGCGCGTGCCAGGGCGACGACGGGGCGGACGGTCAGGCGCGCGGTCAAGGCGGTGATGCCGACAAGCAGCCCGATGGCAAGGAGCTGCAGCGCGACTCCCCATGGCTTGAGGAAGTCGGGAAACAGGTCGGCGACTATGAAGAGCGGCACGGCAACCGCGAGCAGGCAGATGAGCATCCTCGCGAAAAAGCTGTTCCAGATCCGCTCGAAGCGCAGGTTTGCGTGGCCGGCTTCACGGGCCAGTGTGACGACCCTTAACACGCGCAGGTTTGATGGCTTGCTCGAAACGGTGGGCGGGCGCGAAGACTTCTTAAGTTCCAAGGTCGTCCTCAGCCTCCCAGCCCGAACCGGCAAGGTCCGCCGCGAGAGCTCCCTGTCGCGCCGCCGCGGAGGCGATCTCCTGCGCTGTGATGGCCACGGCGCGGCTGCCCTCGGCGATGTGCTCGATGGCCAGTACGACCTGCTCGGTGGAGGTGCGCTGCTGCTGGCTCGCGACCTGCACCTGGCCGCTGACCTCGGTCATGGCCTGCATCATCTTCAGCCCGCGCTCCATCTGTTTGACTCCCTTCTCGAGCGCCATCACGGTGTCGCCGCTCTGCGCTTGAGCGCCCTCGACCAGCTTCGCGATCTGCGCGGCGGCCGCCTTGGACCGCTCGGCCAGTCTCCGCACCTCGTCGGCGACGACGGCGAAACCCCGCCCCGCGTCTCCTGCGCGCGCGGCCTCGATGGCGGCGTTCAGAGCTAAGAGGTTGGTCTGGTCCGCGATGTCGTTGATGAGCTTGAGAATGCCTTCGATCTCGTTGACCCGGCCGGCGAGAGCCAGGGTGCGATCGCCGGATGCCTTGAGGTCGGTTTGGGCCAGCTCGAGGTTGGTCATCGCCTCACCCGCCTGGATCGCGACCCGGTCGACGGTGTCTGCGATCGCGGCGGACGTGCGCGCGACCTCCTCCATGCTGGCTGACGTGGCGGTGGCCGCGGTCGTCTGCTCGAGGGTCGCTGACGCGAGCTGCTCGGCGGCGGCCGAGAGCTTGGTTGCCGATTCGGCGACCTCGCCTCTGAGCCGTGCCAGCACCCCGCTAAGTCGCTCGAGCATGGCGTTGAACGTTTCCCCGAGGCGGCGGACCTCTTCGCCACCCGACAGCTTGACGCGCACGCTTAGATCGCCCGCCTCGACCCTGGCCGCCGCGCGAGACAGGGACGCGATCGGACGCGTTGTGAGGACGGCCAGGACGATGGCGAACCCGATCAGCAACAGCGTGCCCAGGCCCTGGAGCAGGGACGTCCGCACCTCTTGCTGCTGCACAGGCCCCAGCGCGGTCGATGTGTCGATCGATGCCACGATCACCCAGCTGAGCGTCGGAAGCGATTCGTAGCCGGCGAGGACCTGGTGGTTTCGGTAGTCCACGATCTGAGCTGAGCCCGCCCCTCCGGTGATCGACTTGTCGTAGATGGTCCCCTCGGCCGGAGTTCTCAGAGACCCTTTCGCAAGCGCGGCGGCATCGTCGACCAACGCGCCCCATGCGGAGCTGTACACGAGAAGGTGCGCGGCGTTGACGATGTGTGTCTCCTGGTCCTGACCGATCACAGCGTCCCGGCCGTAGGGGTTGAGGAGGCTTTCGAGGGCGGTGATGTTGAGGTCTCCCGCAACCACGCCTTGAGGCAGCTCGTCCTGGCCGAGGATCGGCGCCGTGATGAACCATTGGAGGCCGGTCTTATCAACCTGGACAGGACCCACCGTCTCGACACTGAGGCTGTTGGCGAATGTTCCGCCTGTCGGTGTTGGTGAGATCAGCGCATCCGTCTTGGTCGAGCCGACCAGCGTTCCCTTTGCATCGAACACTTGGATGGCTTCGAATGAGGGATGAGAGGGAGCCGCGGCGAGCAGCTGTGATTGCAGGAATGTGGTCCCGACCGTGCCCACCTGGTCCTGCGCCAACACGCGGAGCTCGGCCTGGCGCTCGGCCACCCAGTCGTCGATCCTAACTGCCGCGCTCTCCGCCGTCGCCTCTGCTCTGGCCTTGGTCTGGGCGATGCTAGTCTGGGCGCTCCAGTTCGACACCACCAGCCCGAGCACGATGGACAGCGGAATCGACACCAGCATGATCCCGGCCACGACGCGCAGGGTGTAGCCCTTCAGCAGCGTCGAGGCTCGCCAACCCTCGGGCGTGCGAACGGACGCCGTGGGCGTCACCAGCCGCAGAGCGGGCACATGGGCGATGGGCAATAGGGGTCCGGGCGGCCCCCTCCTCAGCTGCATGCTCTTTTAAGTACGCCGGAGTGCTCGATTTGTCGCCATGGGTGAGCACTGCGCGCCACCCCTCTAAGAGGATGGCTTCCCTGTCACCGAGCTTTGTTCGCGGCGCTGCGCCTTATGGGGCCGAAAGATCTCCGCAGGAGTCGCTCGGAGCGTAGCCGGCGTCGGTGAAGTCGGGTCCATGGTGGACGTTGACGTACCAACCGGAGGTCGGTATCAGGTAGGTCGCCAGCACGGTGCTCGTCGTGGTGGCTGAGCCCGAGGAGTCCGCGATGACCTGCTGCAGCGCGTACGCGATGCCGCCAGGCTGAGCGCATTGGCCTGCATGGACGTGGGAGACGTGGCTGGAGTTGGGCTTCAGCCCGGTGAGCCTGATGGCGACGGTGAAGGAGCCCGCCGCCTTGACGATCGTCCCGGTGCCTGACACGCCGCTGGCGTTCTGTGCCGTCATCGTGAAGTTGATCCCTGGGCTGGGCGACGCGCTGCTTGCTGTCCCGCCTCCGCATCCCGCGACGACGAGAATGCTCGCAAGAACGACAAGGAAATGCACGCGGTGCAGCCGCGCCGGCTCGGTCACGTGAATGTCTTACGTGCTTGCGCCTTACGCGTCGCCATGTCCCCGCATGGCCGCCGACCCCTTTAACGGCATGGCCGAAAAGGCGGCTGACTAGAGCTCGATCAGGCCTTTGCGGGCAGCGGCGATGACCGCCTGGAGCTTGGAGTGGACCTGGAGCTTTTCGATCACGTGGCGGACATGCCACTCGACCGTGTGAGGCGCAATTCCCAGCCGGCGAGACATGGCAATCGTGTCCAGGCCTTCCGCCAGGAGGTGCAGGATGTCGAGCTCTCGAGGCGTGAACTCCGCCAGGAGTTGCTCCCGTTCCCGCTTCATGGTGACGACCGCCCGTTGTCGCGCGATCGCCCTGGCGAAGAGCTCGACGGGAATGAGCACCTCGCCTGCGGACGCCCTCCGCACGGCTTCGATGATCTGGTCGGCGGTCGCGTCCTTGGTCAGGTAGGCGGTGGCGCCGGCGTCGATCGCGTCCAGCAGCGCCGTCTCCGACTCGTCGGCGCTGTGAAACACGATCGCTGCGTCCGCGTGCGCAGCCTTGATGGTGCGCGCGGCGGCAGGCCCGCTCACGTCGGGGAGGCGGAAGTCCATCAGCACGACGTCGGGCTTGTTCTGCGCAACAGATTCGACGGCGGCGGCTCCCGAGGCCGAGACGCCTGACACGGCCAGGTCGGGCTGACCTTCAAGGACCCGCGCGATGGCAGAGGCCAGCAAGGGATGGTCCTGGACGATAAGGACCTGGACCCGGCGGGCCGACGGTTCGCCAGGCGATAAGGGATCCGGTTTACGCACCCTGGTTACCTCTGACTATCTAGTTTAGGAAGCAACGCCCGAATTGAGGCTGAGTTTGGCTTTCACGCTTGCGCAACTGTAAATCGAATGTTTATTCAACGCTCTTCTTAAGCGAAGTCCGGGTCGGAGCGAAGGTCTCGACGGCAAGGTTTGGGCACGCGTATGCAGATTAAGAGCGATCGTGAAAGCGGCCTGAAGGCGGCTCGATGGTTGAGTCGCCCTTGCTGCCGAAAGAGCCGCCGTGACCCCTCATCGGCGTAGCTTTGCCGCCGCCCGGTTGTGCCGACCTCTCGCCAGCGAACAACAACCAGGGCCGCCTCAGACCGGGAGTGGACAGGTACTGCAGGCACCCCGGGCCTCAGGCCGTCTTGGCCCGTTTCCGCTGCAACCGGGAACCGCCGGCGGACGAGAAATTCGCGTTAATTTGCAAAGGCCTTCAAGATCCGCACTACTATTTCGTGAAACCCGCGTTACGGGCGGGTTGGTGCCGTCAACTGGGGTGTGCAAGAGAGGGTGTGCTTATGTCGTCTCGTCCAATCAGGTTTCCGATCGTTGCCCTGGCCGCCGCGGCCACGGCCCTCGTAGCAGCATCGGTCAGCGCCGCCGGTAGCCCGGCGCCGGTGGTCGTCGACGATTCGACGCAGCCGACCACGATCACCATCGGTGGGGCTTCCGTGCTCAACACCACTAATACCGTCCAGCACTGGTTCGGACAGACGCTTGACCCCCACAACGGGGTGACCTATGGCTACAACATGGTGGGCGTCGACCCCGCCACCAACGGCTCTGCGACCATCCCGGTCGACATCATCCCGCTGACCGTCAACGTTGCCGGGCAGACGTTCACAGGCGCGGACGCGGTCCCCGCGATCCTTGCCTCGCCTCAGTTCCAGGCCGCCGACTATTCGTCGGTCACTTATTCGTCCACGTTTGCCGGTGCGAAGGGCACTGGAGGCAATCTTTCCGCTGGTAACTCAGGTGTGCAGCTCGAGGATGCCACCATGCGGGCGCAGTTCAACAAGGTCGGCACCGGCTACCACCTGGTTCTCGGGATCCCGGTCGTTCACGACTCGATCACGATCACGGTGCCGTCTCAGCACGGAGTCATCGCCACCCGAAACCCCGCGCGCGGGGTGTACTTCGCCGATGTCAACGTCAACTGGTTCGCGGCCCAGCTGCAGATCCTGAACAGCAGCCTTGGGTACGTGGATCCGACGCACCTGCCGCTCTACGTCACCAATGACGTGATGCTCTACATCGGCTCCAACCCAGCCAACTGCTGCATCATCGGATTCCACGGAGCCGGCATCGTTCCCGGCCGGTCCGCCGGCCCTGTAAATGGCAAGGGCAACCAGCCGGTGCTGACCTACGCCTGGACCTCGTACATCACACCTGGCACGTTCAACCCGACCAACAGCTGGGCGGTCCAGGACATCCACGCCCTCAGCCACGAGATCGCTGAATGGGCGGACGACCCATTCGTCAACAACACTGTGGAGCCCTGGCTCACGCCGACCGCGCCGCAGTACGGATGCACCAGCCTCTTAGAGACCGGCGACCCGGTCGTTGGCATCGGCTTCTCTAAGGGCGTCAACACGTTTGAGCAGGGTCCGACACCAGTGGGTGGTTTTCAGGTAGCTGACGGCACCTATCACCCTGAGGACGAGGCTTTGCTGCCGTGGTTCATGCGAGTGATTTCAAACACGATCTCGCAGCCGAGTCAATCGTCGACCAACGGTCGCTACACCTTTATGGGCGACCTAAACCTGCACGCGGGTTTCCACCAGCCGGCCACCGGCTGCTGAGCCCGACCGTCACTCGATAACCGAAGAGAGGCCCGGGCAACCGGGCCTCTCTTATTCTTGGGCGACACCATGGACGGTCCTGCAGACGACGTCTACTTCAACGCGCCGGGTGTCGCATCCGTGCGATGGGACGAAGACGGTCAGCTCGTGCTCGTCGAGTGGGAGGGCTGGGCGAACTCCATCGAGTTCGCAGCGCTGCTGGACGCCGAGGTCCGCGCGCTCCGGCAGCACCATGGATCGCGCGTGCTTGCGGACTGCCGGCGGCAGAAGGTGTTGAATCCGGCGGACCAGGAGCGCGCCAACCTGGAGTGGCTTCCTCGAGCCCTGGGCGCGGGGCTGAAAAGGTTCGCGGTGGTGCTCCCGTCGAGCGGGCTGGCGGAGGTGAACCTGAAAGACAGCCTTGGCAAAGCCCCTGCCGACGCGCTGGATGTCGCCTATTTCGCCACCGTCGAAGAAGCGCGGGAGTGGCTCGGTTGATCGTCGAGAAGGACGTGGTCCTGGCCATCCTCGGCGCCTCCGCCGCCCTGGCGGGTTTTGTCCTCGTCTTCCTCGGCGTCATCATCGCGTCCTATCAGTCGTACTCGGGAGGGGTGCCGGCCCAGGTCGTCGAGCCCTATCGAACCGTCGGGGGCATCCTGCTTGGCGCGTTCGGTCTGTGCCTGGTGGCCGTATTCGTGTCCCTCGTGTGGCTCGTCGGCGGCGGTCCGGATCAAGCCTATGGCGCAACCGTTGGCCTCTTCGTTGCTGAGCTTGTCGCGGTGCTCGCAGCTGCAATCTGGGCGACGCGTATGGTGCTGTGGCAGTGAGCGCAGGCTCTTAGCTGTGGCGCTCACCCAGAAAAAGCTGCAGGACTTGAAGGATGCGAGCTTGACCACGCTGCTGCAGGACGACATGGCCGCCTGGAAGGCGAAGGCAAAGCATGCTTACACTGCGACGCGTGCCTACATCAAAGAGATCCGGCCGGACGACGTCACCGCATTGCTGATCGCCGAGCTCGAGGTCACACCGGAATTTCGAAATTACCTGGCGAAGAAGAAGCTGAAGCAGAAATACTGGTCGGAGTGGTTCGCGGAGCTCATCATCGACCGCGTCTGGCCGGAGTTGAATGGAGGATGAGTCTGGCCAAGGATCCGTCGGAGCAGGCGAAGCGGTTCATCGACGCGTCGTTGCAGGGCCGCGCGAGACGTCCAAGCAAGACCGCCTACGCGAAGGCGATCCGCCTGGCGCGCGAGGCGATCGAGGAGTTGACACTGGTCGCTCGTCGCGCGAGGCAGTCAGCCTCCCGCTAGCTCACCCCGGACCTGCTGGGCCGCCTGGGCCAGGACTCTCAGCTTTCCGAACGCCTTGTCGCGCGGGAGGTACTTCATCCCGCAGTCGGGCGCGAGGATCAGCCGGTCGGCCTCGACGAACTCCAGGGCTTTGCGGATCCGCGCCGACACGGTGGCCACGTCTTCGATGGGGCTCTCGTCCGCGAGGTCGATGACGCCCACGATCAGCGTTTTACCCCGCAGCGATTTCAGCACTGACAGGTCAACTTTCTGCTGGGCCGACTCGAGCGAGATCTGTTTGGCGGACACGTCCGCGAGCTGTTCCAGGAACGGGTAGCCGTTCGGCCGCGAGTGAACGATATGCGCGTAGCCGAAGCACGTGTGCAGCGCCGTGGTTCCTGCGATGCCCTCGAGCGCGCGGTTGATCGCCTTGATCGCAAAGCGCTCCGCCTTCTCCGACCGCGCCTGTAAGTACGGCTCGTCGAGCTGCACCACGTCCGCCCCGGCTGCGAAGAGGTCGCGGACCTCCTGGTTGACCGCCTCCGCCAGCGCCATCGCTAGCGCCTCGTCGTCGTGGTAGTGGTCGTCCTGCGCCTGCTGCGACATGGTGAACGGACCGGGCAGGGTCGCCTTGATCGGCCTGTCGGTGTTCGCGCGTAGGAACTTCACGTCGCGCACCTCGACCGCGCGGTTGCGGCGGATGGGGCCGACCACTCGGGGGACCGGGTTCGGATGGCCGGTGCGATCAAGCGCCGTACCCGGGTGGTCGAGGTCCATGCCATCGAGCGCGGTGGCGAAACGGTTCGAGTAGCTCTCGCGCCGGACCTCGCCGTCGGTGATGATGTCGATGCCGGCGCGCTCCATGTCTCGGATGGCGACCACGGTCGCGTCGTCCTGGGCCTGCTCCAGGACGCTGGCGGGAACTCGCCAGATCTCGAGCGCTCGAGTCCGGGGTGGCAAGCGGCTGCCGAGCATCGCGCGGTCGACCAGCCAATCGGGCTGCGGGTAACTGCCGACCACTGTCGTTTGCAGAAGACCCGTCATCGACTAGAGGGTATATGCCCCACGAACTCAGAGGCTACGCCGTGAAGGGGGTTTTTTCGCGGGGGCCCCTCCGTTTCGCGCATCATGTCTCCCGCATGGAATCAAGAGGCAACCGGCTCCGCGGGGACGATTGTGACCGCGATTGGATCTGGGAGCGCGAGATCGAGACGGCAAGCGCCGAGGACTCCTTCCGGCTTGCGTCCGCTGCGTGGGACCGACAGTTCCGCCGCTTGAAGGAGGCCTCTCCTCTGTATGCGCGGAAGTTTCGAGAGGCAGGCATCGGCTCATCGTTCGTAGGTCTTGCCGACCTGAACCAGGTCCCTTTCTCCACGAAAGACGACTTCACAAGCGCCCTCGAGGAAGACCCTCCCTTCGGCAGCAATCTCTGTGTCGAGCCGAACCAGGTCAAGCGCATCTATCAGACGAGCGGCACCACGGGCACACCCAACGTACTGGCGCTGACGCGAAGCGACATGGAGACCTGGACGGTGATGGGCACGCGCAGCTATTACGCGACCGGCATCCACGAGCACAACAGCGTGCTGAGCACATTCGGAGCCGGCCCTTTCGTCGCCGGCCACACGCATTTCGCCCTCATCCGGATCGGCTCGCGGACGCTTCCGGTGGCGCCAGGTGACACGGAGCGAGTGCTGTTTGCCCTCCGCAACGGGCTGGCGGACACCCTGCTGGCCACCGCATCCTTTGCCCAGTACCTTGCCAACCGGCTGGAGAAGACCGAAGAGCAGCCGAGCGCAACGCCGCTCACCCACATCATCACGGGAGGCGAGCCTGGCGGCGGGATCCCCGCCATCCGCGACCACATCGAAAGGGTGCTGGGCGTGACGGTGACGGAGGTCATGGGCATCGGCGACGTCGCTCCTTCTCTTTTCGGCGAATGCCCGCACCAGCAGGGCATGCACTTCTGCGGGATGGGACACGTCTGGCCTGAGCTCATCGACCCTGAGACCCTCGAGCCGATGGAGATCGAGACCGGCGCCGTCGGCGAGCTGGTCTACACGGCGCTGACGCGCGAGGCCATGCCGGTCGTGCGATTCCGCGGAGCTGACATCGTGCGCATCGAGGGAACCTCGTGCGCATGCGAGCGCACCACCTTCCGGATGCGAGTCCTTGGCCGCCGCGACGACGTGTTCATCGTCCGAGGGGTGAACGTGTACCCGACGGCGATTCTTTCCGTGGTGGGCGATTACCGCCCGCGCGTGACCGGGCGTGCTCGAGTGATTCGCAACAAGGGCGAGACCACCGTCCTGCCGCCCGTCCCGATCGAGGTCGAGGTGCCCGAGGGCCACGAGTCCGATGCAAAGCTGGTGGCCGAGATCACCGAGGCGATCCACGCCAAGCTCGTGTTTCGAAGCCAGGTCACGCTGGTTCCAGAATCGAGGTTTGGTGAGGCTGGCTACAAGACGAAGCTGACCGTCAGCCGGCCATGACCAAACGGCTCAAGTCCGACCTGGGCTGGAGCACGTCCGACAAAATCGTCGTGCGCGGTCACGATCTAGTCGAAGACCTTCTCGGCAAGGCGTCCCTCGGTGACGTCGCATTTCTCGAGCTGACCGGGCGCTTGCCAACCCAGCAGGAGTCTGTCGTTTTCAACGCGATCACTGTGACGCTGGTCGAGCACGGGATGACGCCGAGCGCGATCGCGACCCGGCTCACTTATTTCGGCGCCCCCGAATCGCTGCAGGGCGCCGTGGCCGCCGGACTGTTGGGGATGGGCGATCGATTTGGCGGTTCGGCAGAGGCAGCAGCGCGCGTATTGCAAGAGGCGCTGCAAGAGGCCGAGCCGGAGGCGGACCTGCAGGCCCTGGCAAGCCGGATCGTCGGCGAGCACAAGGCTGCGAAGCGAGCGATCGCAGGCCTCGGCCACCCGGTTCACAAGCCGGTCGATCCGCGGACGGCGAAGCTCTTCGAGCTGGCCGCGGAGAACGGGTTCTCGGGCCGGCACGTCGAGCTGATGCAGCGCATCGGCGACGAGGCGACGCGCGCTTACGGCCGCGAGCTTCCTGTCAACGCCACCGGCGCGATCGGTGCGATCGCGAGCGAGCTGGGCATCTCCTGGCGAGTCTGCCGAGGCCTGGCGGTGATGGCCCGCGCGATCGGGCTGGTGGCCCACCTCCAGGAGGAGATGGACGAGCCGCTGGCGGCCGAGATCTGGTCACGCACCGAGGGCGAATCGTCGAGCCATCTGCGGCCGGGTACGGACTAGACTCAAACGCTAATGCCAGCCAACCTGCCCGGCATCCACCATGTGACCTCGATCACCGGTGACGTGCAGAAATGCGTGGACTTCTACGTCGGTGTCCTGGGTTTGCGATTCGTCAAGAAGAGCATCAACCAGGACGTGCCGGACACCTACCACATCTATTTCGGCGACTACGCGGGCTCGCCCGGCACGGCGATGACCTTCTTCGGCTGGCCCTCATGGCCGGCGCGCCGGGCGGGCAGCGGCCAGGTCACCACGGTTTCGTTTGCCGTGCCGCGCGACTCGCTCGACTTCTGGGACAAGCGGTTGCGCAAGCTCGACGTGGAGTCGAGCCGGACGAGCAGGTTCGGCGCGGACGCGCTGGTGATCGCAGACCCTGACGGCATCGAGCTCGAGCTGGTCGGCGACGTCGCTCCTGATTTCAAGTGGGTACCGTGGCCGGATGGACCTGTCGATCGAGACCACGCGATTCGCGGCTTTCACTCGGTGACGATGACGGTGGCCGAGGCCACAGCCACGCTTGACCTCGTGATCAAGACCATGGGCTTTCGCAAGACGGGCCAGGACGGACGCCGCACGCGCCTCGAGACTGGCGCAGGTGGGCAGCACTCGATCCTCGACGTGGTCGAGTCGCCAGAGGGACCCGAATGCGAGGAGTCCGTGGGCACGGTGCACCACGTCGCGTGGCGGGCGGTCGACTCGGGCCATCAAGCCGAGTGGCGCGAGGTGCTCGTCAAGGCGGGCCGCAACGTGACGCCGGTGATCGAGCGGTACTACTTCAAGTCGATCTACTTCCGCGAGCCCGGCGGGATCCTGTTCGAGATCGCGACCGACGGCCCCGGATTCACCGTGGACGAGCCGATCGAATCGCTTGGCACAACGTTGAGCCTGCCGCCATGGTTCGACGTCCGGCGCGACGTGTTAGATGAAACCCTACCGCCCATCGTCGTACCGACCACGGCGGCGACCGGCGCGGGGCACTGATGCACAAGGTTTCGAGCGTGGTCGCAATTTCGCCTCTGGGAGGGGAATGATTTTGATGAGCACCGCAGTGATCGCACCGGTCAACCCGATGTCGGCCGAAGGCAAGGACACCGTCATGAGCGTCATGCGCAGGGACCGCGCGAACTTCATCCGCCTGGTTTCCGACCCGAAGAATTGGACTGTCCAGACTCGCTGCACCGAGTGGGAGACGCGAGACCTCGTCGGTCACATGATCGACGTCCTCGAGGGTTACATGAAGAACTGGGAAGAGGCCAAGAAGGGCGGCGCACCGGCGCCGGCAGGCCTCGCCGTGATGGCCACGACGCTCGACGACCACGCGAAGGATTTCCGCAAGCTCTCGCGGGAGGAAGCACTCGCGAGATTCAAGAAAGACGCAGAGAAGTTCGATGCGATCCTGGATGGGCTTACGCCAGAAGAGTGGACCGGATTCATGGTCTCGCACCCGTACTCAGGACCGGTGCCCGCGGGATTCTACGGGACCTTCCAGATCATGGATTACGGCGTCCACCCCTACGACATCGAGTACGGCCTCGGCAACAAGCTCGCGACGATCGATGAGGCGACCGCCGGCTTGATCCTGCCGTTCGCGTTCATCTTCTGGCAGTACCAGGTCGAACCGAAGTCGGCCGCGGGCGTTGACGTTACGTACGGCATCGACGTCGCCGGCCCATGGGGCGGCAAGTGGCGCGTGACCGTCAAGGACGGCAAGTGGACGCCGGAGCCTGAGACGGGCGACTTCAAGGGCTGCGACGCGCTTTTCCACTTCGACTCGCCGCAGGACCTGGTCCTGACGTTCTTCGGCCGTTACCCCGGCGGATCCGCAACCGGCGACCCTGAGGTGATCGAGAAGGTTCGCCACCTCCACTTCTCCATCTGATACGAAGCAAGCTCTGGGCGGCGGACCTGGGCGTACCAGGTCCGCCCTTCACCTCCCAGCTCGCCGGGGAGGTCGGCCCGTTAGGGCCGGGTGGGGCGGCCCGCATTGTTTCCGTCGTGGGAGTCAGAGAGATCGACCCGACGACTGCTCCGCTGATTGCTGCAGCCATGGGCGACGAGGGGGACCTTGTCGAGGTGCGACTGGCGAGGGGGTGCCGGTGCTTCGGCGCGTGGCTCGGTGACGAGCTGGCGGGATACGGATGGCTATCGACCGGCCCGGAGTGGATCGGCGAGCTCGAGCTCGTGATCACGCCCCGCGACGGCGAGGGTTACATCTGGAACTGCTTCACGTTGCCTCAGCTTCGGCGTCGAGGAGTCCTGCGCGCCCTGCTCGCGGGAATCAGGAAGAGCGCCCACGACGAAGGATTCAGCCGGTTGTGGATCGGCAGCGTCGCGATCCCAGCCGAGAGCGCGTTCGGGCCGTCGGGATTCGCCCCAGCCCTGGTCTTCGCCAGCGAGGTGATCGCCGGCTATCGGTGGATCGAGGTGGGGCCGGTCGCTGCGACCGACCCCGCTCTTGTGGACGCCGCCCATCGTGCGGTAGGAGTGCCGGACGGCCGGTTCCTGCGCACCTCGCGTCCGCGACGCCACTAACCCGCCGAGTTCGTGCCTCCCGTGGCGAAGTAGCTGACGCAGTCTCCCTGGTTCTTGAACGGACCAGGTGACGACGCGAACTGCTGCCAGCCGCCGTCCTTGCAGGACTGAACCGATTCGAACGTGTACGTCGCGTCGTTGATCATCACGTCGTCCACGAGCACCACCTGGGTGCCGCCAACGCTCCAGCCGCCGTCGGTGACGAGCTGGACGCCGGTCACTAGGTCAGACCCGTATTTCACGTCGGCCGCGGCGAACGTGTCGTAGAAGGCGCCCCCCGGAAGCTGGCTGGTGTCGACGAAGCTCGCAGGAGCCGCGAGGTTCCCGGTGTTCACCCACACGTTCTGCGGGCAGCTCGTGTAGTTGGGTGGCGGGCCGAGGTAGACGAACGCATTCTTTCCATCGACGTTGATCTGGAACCGCGGTGCACCACCGCCGCAGCTGCCGGTCGTGAACTGGTACTCCGTGGCGAGGTTCTGTACCTCGGCGAAGGTCAGCCCGGAAGGAACCTTGAAGTCGACTCCGCCGAAACCGAAACCGACCGAGCGAAGCTGTACCGCGGTTGGCGACGCGAAGCCAGGATGGACGTAGGTGGCGTCGCCAAACAGCGTGTAGCCGCCCGCGGCAAGGACTGGACCTGCGCCCGCTGCGAACCCCAACGCGACCACTGCCAACACACCAACAGAACGAGCGATCGCAGCTCTTACCATTCCGCACCCCCGAGCACTAACCGCTTACCCCGCCGCCCTGATTCTGCGCCATTTCCGCGTTATTTTCAGGATCCCGATTCGCGGGTTTGAACACATCTTCGATTGCCACCCGCCGCCGCCGGCCACCCCCGACCCCAAGGGGAAGCAGCTCGTTGCGAATCGCATCCATCACGCCGTCGATGTTGTCTTCGACCTCGAAGGAGTTGAAGGTCAAGACCCGACAGCCGCGGGCCTCGAGCGCCGCGGTGCGCAACGGATCGTCAGCCTCAGAGAAATCGATCTCGTCCGGGGCCGGTGAGACGATCTGCACGATGAGGCGGGCGGCCGGGCAGTAAAAGTCGACGAAGTAGGGGCCGATCGGGTGTTGGCGCCGGAACTTCCAGCCGTCCACCTGGCGCAGGCGCAAATAATCCCAGAGACGAGACTGTGCTGGGGTCATGGTGCGTCGCAGGTAGCGCGCCAACCGGGTGCGAAACGTCGTCATTTGCGGCAGGATGTCGCCTAAGAAGATGCACCACAACCCAGCCTGTAAAGATCCATCGGTTCGATGACCGGGGTTTGAAGAAGTGGTGATCGCGGCCGCCGTGCTTGTCGCGATCGTCGCCGCGCTGCACGCTGGCTTCCTCGCGCTCGAGATGTTCCTATGGTGCAAGCCATTCGGGCTGCGCACCTTCCACATGACACAGGAGGTTGCCGACTCGTCGGCCGTGCTCGCTGCGAACCAGGGTCTCTACAACGGTTTCCTGGCCGCCGGTCTCCTCTGGGGCTTGATCGGCTATGGGGTTATTTCCGGCCGGGCGATCCTCACCTTCTTCCTGGCCTGCGTCATCGTCGCGGGTCTGTATGGTGCGGCCACAGTAAGCCGGCGCATCGCGCTGATCCAGGCGCTCCCGGCAGCCATCGCGCTCGCGCTAGTCTGGCTGTCCTGACCTACAGGGCCGCTCGGTAGATCTCCAACAAATCTGCGGCCGGATACTTGCCTGCCAGCTCACCCGCCGCTTTGCGCAACTCAGGCTCGCCGATGCCGAAAGACGCGATGTGCTGGGGCAGTCCAAGCGACGCGATCAGGCTGTGCACGCGTGTGGCCGGGTCAGGCCCGGTGGCTTGCGAAAGGAGCTGCACCCGCTCGGGTACAAGTGATTCGAAGTAGCGCATCACGTGGGGCAGAAGCAGGCAGGAGGTCACGCCGTGCGGGATGGCGTGCCTCGCCCCGATCTGTTTGCCCATCACGTGGCTCAGCCCGCCCGCCGACTGAGCCGGCAGCGTGAAAGAGAACCACGCCGCGATCTGGTTCTCGGTTCGCACGCCGGCGTCGCCTGGGGCTGCCTTCGCCCTCGGTAGTGAGTCGAACAGGCGACGGATCGCCTCGAGGACCATGACGTCGTTGAACGGGTGGATGCCCTCGGCCAGGAATCCCTCCACCGCGTGGTCGAGCGCGCGGATACCGGTTGACAGCCACAGCGCCATTGGCGTGGCCAGGGTGAGCTCGGCGTCGTAGATCACGGCGTCGGGCAGGAGACGCGGATCGCGCACCCCGGCCTTGTTTCCCGCGTCGTCCGTGAACCCCGCGCCAGCCGCAAGCTCGGCCGCCGACAGCGTGGTGGGCACCGCGATGTGGGGGAGAGCGCGCGCTGCTTTGCCCCCGCGGTCGGCGAGCTTGACCGCGAGCATCTTGGCCGCGTCGATTGGGCTGCCGCCTCCGAAGCTCACCACTCCGTCGACGCCTGCGTCCGCACCCTGGCGAAGGGCCGCGTCGACCTGCGCAATGGGTGCGTGCTGGCCGATGACGGCCGTCATCGCAACGTGCGCGTCTCCGAGCGCGCCTTGCACGACGCTGATCAGGCGCTCTTCTGCGACGAGCGATCGGGTCGTGACGAGCGCGATGCGTCGGGCTGCAAGGCTCGCGAGCTCCGGCCCAAGGGCCGAGACAGACCCCGCGCCAAAGTGAATAACGCGTGGGTTCGCGTACGTGAAGAGCCCATTCACGGCGTGGTCATACTACGAATATGGTGACCTCGCCACACAAGGGACTGGCCGTGCTCGAGGCGGGCGAAAAGCTCGGCAAGGCTCGCTCGGCAATGATCCTGGCTCACGGCCGTGGCGCGTCCGCCGAGGACGTCATGACCATCGCCGCCGAGATCATGCACCCTGGCTTCGCGTACCTCGCTCCGCAAGCCGCGGGCAACGCGTGGTACCCGAATCCGTTCACCGCGCCCATCGAATCCAACGAGCCTTACCTCAGCTCGGCGCTCGAGGTCCTGGAGGCGCTGCTAGCCAGGGTTGGGGAGACGATTCCCGCCGAGCGCGTGATTCTGCTCGGCTTTTCTCAGGGAGCCTGCCTCACCCTGGAGTTCGCCGCGCGCCACGCCCGCCGCTACGGCGGGGTGATTGGACTCAGCGGAGGCCTGATCGGGCCGGACGGCACGCCGCGCGACTACCCGGGTTCCTTCGCAGGCACGCCTACGTTCCTTGGGTGCAGCGACGTGGACCCGCACATAAGAAAGGATCGCGTGCTGGAAGCGGCCGACGTGTACAAGCGGATGGGCGCGCAGGTCACCGCCCGTCTCTACCCTGGGATGGGCCACACCCTCAACCAGGACGAGGTCGATTCGGTGCGAGCGATCGTCGAGGCGATCTAGCCGCGTTTCCGATCAATCAGCCGCGATCGCGCTGCGGTCGCGGGGCGACTTCTGGTACAGCGTCGAGATCGCCGACAGGTCCAGCTCACCCGACGTTTCCGCCGCCTTCTCGAACAGCTCCTTCGTCTTCGCGGTGAGCGGCGTTGCAGCACCCTTTCTCTTGAAGAGATCCGAAGCAAGCCGGAGGTCCTTCACAGCGTCGCGCAACGCGAACGTCACCGGCTCGTAGCGGTGCTCGATAAAGCCGGCCTTGCGAGGGATCAATGCAGGCGCGACACGGCTGAGCACCGCGAAGACGTCCTCGGCGTTCAGCCCTGCCGCCATACCCGCTGGTTGCAGCTCCGCCGCGAGGGCGTTGACGCCCGCGATCATGCTGTTCGCGACGAGTTTCAGCGACGCGGCGCTGCCCAGGTCACCCACCACGCGCACCTCGCCGAGAGCCTCGAGCACCGGCCGCGCGCGCTCGATCGCTTCCCTGTCGCCTGCAGCCAGGATGAGCAGCTTGCCCCCCTCGACCGCACCAATGCTTCCGAGCACTGGCGCCTCGACGAGGCGCGCCCCCGACTTCTCGATGTGCGGCGCAATTTCAGAGGTGATGGCTGGGCCGGCGGTACTCATCTCCACGAACACCTGGTCCTTGGCGGCCTTCGCAGCGCCGCCGTCCCCGAGATACGCCGCGCGAACCGCGTCGGCGTCGGTAAGCATCGAGATCACGACCTCGGCGTTCTCCACGGCTTCGGCCGGAGTCGCCGCGACCCGACCCACGCCCAGCGCTTCTGCGCGCTCGCGCGTGCGGTTCCAGAGCGTGAGCTCATCACCTTCTGACTTGAGCCGCCGCGCCATCGCGCCGCCCATCTTTCCCGTGCCGAGGATTGCTACCCGCATCACTGTCCCTCCTTAAGGGCTACGCCTTCTTCTCGGCCTCTTCGCCTTCTTCTCCGTGCTCGACGATGTCCCCCTCCTGGAACAGGACCTCCTTGAGCACGGCCCGCCACTTCGGCTTTTGACGCGAGAGGAACTCCAGCGCCATCGCGAAGTGCTTGAACTCCTCCTGCTGCGCGTCCGCCATGATCGCTCTGGCCTGCTTGTCTCGCTCGAGCGAGATTCGCTGCTCGTACCAGCCGATGGCTTCGGCCTCCTCCTGCAGGGATGCGACGACGCGCGCAAAGGTGCGGTTCTCCTGGCTCAGCTCCGCCGGCGGTTCGTGGTACTGCTCAGTTGTCATTTCAACCTCATTGTGCTTTGAGCAAGGAAAGAGAGCAAGTCGGCTTAGATAGGGAAGTGGAAAACGTCCTCGTCTACATCCTGGTCGGTTTGATCGCGGGCTTCCTGGCGAGCCGGGTGGTCACAGGCAAGGGCCGCGGCTGGTTCTGGGACATCGTGATCGGCATCCTCGGCGCGATCATCGGCGGCTGGCTCGCCGGCCTGCTGCACATCTCGATCGGGTTCGGAATCTTCGGGCAGATCGTGATCGCGTTCGTCGGCGCTCTAATCCTGCTGCTGGTGTGGCGCATGCTGTTCCGCCGCAAAGGGAAATAGCGCCGCCGGTCCTAACCTTCTAGAGGGAGATGGACTACTGGGCGAATCCGTCGAGGCGCTCGAAGAGGCGATCCAGGTGATCCGGCTGATGTGGAGCGGCCAGCGAGGAGCCCGATTCGAGGGCAAGCACTACCAGCTCGCCGGCGTCCACACCGGTCCTGCGCCCGCGCATCCGATCGGGATCTGGCTTGGCGCGTACAAGCCTCGGATGCTTGCCCTCGTGGACCGCGCGGCGGACGGATGGGTGCCTTCGCTCGGATATGCGCAACCGGCGGACCTGCTCCAAGGGAATCGCCGCATCGACGAGGCCGCCGCCGCCGCGGGCCGCGACCCGCGCTCCATCCGGCGCATCCTCAACGCGGGCGCTGACGTTCCTGTCGAGCTGTTCACGTCGCTCACGGTCGAGCACGGAATGGACATGTATGTCATCGGCGGCCTCGAGGACCCGGAAGCGCTTCGATGGTTTGCATCCGAAGTGGCGCCCGCCGTGCGTGAGGCCGTCGCCAGGTCCCGGTGAATCACGCCGATCTGGTCGGTCTGATCCAGGACGGGGTCACCGAACGGGGCGGCCGGTGGGCCGACCTGGGCGCCGGTGAAGGCGCTTTCACGCGCGCGCTCGCGGACCTCCTCGGTCCCGGCTCACACATCACCGCGGTCGACCGCGACGGCCGCGCCCTGCGTGGTCTCGCCGGCGAGACGTTTCCCGGTGTCGAGGTCGACACGAAGGTGGGGGACTTCACACGGCCGCTGGGTCTCGCGGACCTCGACGGCGTCGTGATGGCCAACTCGCTTCATTTCCTCCGCGACAAAACGCCGGCTCTCGAGCTGGTGCGCCACATGCTGCGGCCGGGCGGAAAGCTGGTGATCGTCGAGTACGGAACCGATCGCGGAAATCCCTGGGTTCCGCATCCTTTCTCGTACGAGAGGTGGGAAAAGATGGCGGCTCAGGCGGGGTTCGTAGGAACGCGTCTCCTAAAAACCATCCCGAGCCGCCACACCGGAAGCATGTATTCCGCGGCTAGCGAGCGCTAGAAAACCTGGGACTGAGTCTGTTGGGTCTCCGCCTGGCGAGCGTGCTTGCCGTGCCGGCGACTCCACATCCGCGCGATCATCACCCGCCGGTCGGCGCTCGAACCGCCGCCGCCACCCGGGTTGAACCGCTTCGTCACGCCACCCAGCTTCGCGCCCCAGGTGACGTACTTCTTGAAGCGCACCTCGGCCTCCTGGGCGATGCCGATCCGCTCCCCGCGCGTCTCCTCGCGAAAGCGGGCGATGCGGCCGGCCGCCGCGCCTTCCTTCTCCTCGGGCGTCGACCCGACGTTCTTCAGCTCCGGCAGCGTCCCCAGCACCACGATCTGGTCATCTTCGAGGGTGACCTCTACTCCCTGGAACCAGCCGTCTGGGAGTCTTCCGGCAAACCAACCCTTGATCGTTCCGAACTCTTTTTCGTCCATAATTACATAATTACGCTGCAAATCCGAATCTGTCAAGTCCTGGCCCGCCGTCAGCCGGATCTAAGCTGGATCTGAGATGGGAATGATGGCGCCGGGAGGCCACGGGCCGGTGATCTGGTGGGGTGGCCGCCGTCGGCAGAAGCCAGACACCGGGCCGGCCAACAGCGGGCTGACGGGCGACCCGGCGCTCGAGCCGCCTGCGCCGCCCGAGGGCCCCAAGGACCTGCGCGGGCGGTGGGAAAGCCTCAAACAGTCGGTTATCGGAACGACCGCCGCGCTGCCTCAGGTCTTGCGGCTGGTCTGGGAAGCAAGCCCGGCCACCACGGTCGGGCTATTCGCAACGACCGCGCTCGCCGGCCTCGTGCCCGCCGCATCCGCATACATCTCTCGGTCGCTCGTAAACGGTGTCGTGCAGGGCATTCTCATCAACCACTCGCACCTTCCGGACCGGGTGACCTTTGCGAGCGTAGGAGCGCCCAACTCCTTCTTCATCTGGCACAGCCCGACCTTCACGGCGGTGGGAATGATCGTCTTCCTGGCTGTGCTCCAGCTCGCGGTCTTCGCGGTCAGCGCACTGCTCAACACCCTCCGCAACATCAGCCAGCAGCTCCTGCAGAACTCGGTGTCGATGCGGATCCAGCTGATGGTGATGGAGAAGGCGGCGACGCTAGACCTGGCGTTCTACGAAGATCCGGCGTCGTACGACCTGCTTCGGCGCGCGCAGAACGATTCGATCAGCCGGCCGGTGCTAATGATCGCTACGGTGTTCGGCCTGGTACAGACGCTTTTGACCTTCGCGACGATGATCGCCCTGCTTATCGTCGTAAGCCCGCTACTCGCTCTGCTGGCGCTCGTCTCACCGATTCCGGCCTTCATCGCCGACACGCGGTACGGATGGCGCGGATACAACATCGCGCGCTGGGGCTCGCGCTTGATGCGGCGAATGAACTACCTCGTCAGCCTGGTCACGACCGACTCGTTTGCGAAAGAGGTCAAGCTTTTCGGGCTCGGCGGGTACTTCATCGAGCGCTATCGCCTGATTGCCCACGCGTTTTACAGCAGCCAGCGCGGTCAACTCGTCCGCCGCTATCTCACCGGTTTCGCCTGGGGCAACCTGAGCACGGTTGCTACCTCCGTCACCTACCTCTACGTCGCGCTGCAGGCGATCGCTGGCCGGCTAACCCTCGGTGACCTGACGCTATATACGCAGGCTGCTGTGTCGGTCCAGAGCTCGATCCAGTCAATCCTGGGTGGCTTCTCCGGCATGTACGAGCACAACCTCTACCTCAACAACCTTTACGAGTTGATGGCGATGGAGCCGTCGATGCCAGTGCCCGCCATACCGGCAGCTGTGCCTCAGCCGCTCCGAGGTGAGATCCGTTTCGAGAACGTGAGCTTTGCGTATCCGGGCGCCGACAAGAACGCTGTGACCGACCTGAGCTTCACTGTGAAGGCGGGGGAGACGCTGGCCGTCGTCGGCCGCAACGGGGCCGGCAAGACCACCATCTTCAAGCTGATCTGTCGCCTTTACGACCCCTCGGACGGCCGCATCCTCATCGACGGAATCGACCTTCGTGATTTCGAGCCGGACCAGTTGCGCCGGCAGATCGGCGCGATGTTCCAGGACTACGTGGACTACCAGGCGACTGCGGCGGAGAACATAGGGCTGGGCAATGTCCCGCAGATCGCGGACCGCGATGCCGTCGTGAGCGCCAGCAGGCAGGCGGGATCGGACGAGCTGATCGCGAACCTGCCCGAGGGTTACGACACGGCCTTGGGCAAGTGGTTCGACGCCGGCGTCAACCTGTCGGGTGGCGAGTGGCAGAAGGTGGCCCTCGCGCGCGCGTTCATGCGCGACGACGCCAGGATCCTGCTGCTCGACGAGCCGACTTCGGCGCTCGACGCGCAGGCGGAGTACGACCTGTTCGAGCGCTTGCGATCGCTGACACATGGCCGCACCGCGGTCTACATCTCGCATCGCTTCTCGACGGTGCGCCGGGCCGATCGGATCGTATTTCTCGAGCACGGCCGCCTGGTGGAGGAGGGCACGCACCAAGAGCTCATGCGACTGGACGGGCGCTACGCGCGCCTTTTCCGGATGCAGGCGGCTGCGTATACGGGTGAGGATGTGATTCCTGAGGAAATCGCCTCTCCGGGCTAGCTCAAAGCTCTATCGTTCCGCCGTGCACCATCGGGCGCCCGCGATCGCTGGGGCGATTCTCGGCGTGTTGACCGTGGCGGCCTACCTCATCGGCGCCAACCGCTCGTATGGCTACGACGCCGCGGCCACGTTCGCGAACTTCGTTGCGACGCCCTTGCTGTGGGACGCGTTTGCGGTCCACACCGTCCTGCCGACCGTGCCGATCAAAGGCGTGGCCTCCAACGATCACGTGCTGCTGTCGTTGGTGAGCCACGCGATCTACTCGGCGACCGGATCTCGGTCCGAAGTCGTGTACCGCATCGTGCCGGTGCTGGCCGCCGGAGCAACCGTCGGACTGTCGACCACCGCGCTGGCGCGGCGTTTCGGCATCGTCGCAGGAATCTGCGGCGGGCTGTTTATCGCCACTGATCCGCTTTTCGCCGACAACGGCCGCGAGCTCCGCGGTTACAGCCTGGCCGCGCTCGGAGCCGTGGCAGCCACGCTTTTGCTGGCCGGCAAGTGGACCCGATGGCGCCTCGTCGCCTACGCGCTCGTCATGGGCCTGGCCATCGCCGCGCAGCTCTTCGCCGCCGTCGTGCTTGTCATGCACGTGGCCTGGATAGCCAGCCGCAGATCGTGGCCGCAGCTCGGCCGCGTCGCACCGGCGTGGATTGCAGCCGCCACGATCGGCGTTGCCGCCAACGCGAACATCCAGGTCATGGAGCTGGTGCAGCACGGCTATCCGCCGAGCGCCTTCTATCAGACGTTTCCGCGGGACCTCGTCTTCTTCCTGGTCGGCGCGCCGGTGTTGGTTCCGCTGGGCCTATGGCTTTCCTCGGCGGCGCTTGGCCTCTGGGTTTTGCGCAAGGAACCCTGGCTCTGGCCGGCGGTAGGCGTGGTGGCGGTGGTCGTGGCCATCCTCTGGCTGGGCCTGCAGCCCGCCTACCTGTATCCGCGCTTCTTCCTCTTCCTGGTGCCGGCGTGCGCCTTTCTTGTGGCGGCCGCCATCGCTCGATGGAAGGTGCTTGCGCCGGTCGTCGTGGTCGGGGCTGCCGCGGCCGCCATCAGCCTGTCCCAGGGATGGACGCAGGATCCTCTCGCACTGCCCCAGGCGGCCGCGGCGGTGGAGCGAATCCATTCCGCCGGCGGGCGGGCCTGCGTGATTCACATCGACGAGCAGGTGCTGTCGGCCTACACGACCGACTTCACGGTGGTGACGAAACCGGACGAGCTGGCGAGCTGCGACGCGGTGGTGGTCGTGAGCTGGGCGGTCGACCTCCCGCTGCGTGACCTGGCGGCCCAGGAGTTTCCGCGCGCGACGTTACTACAGGCCTTTTATCCGGCCGTCGTCCTGGAGAGGTGAGCTCGGAGCGGTCGAAGCGCTACGCGCGCAGCCCGTTCGGCGTCATCTTGAGCACTCGAACGGCGCGGCCACGCATGCGGTCGCAACGCCAGCAGAAGACCACGGCGTCGATGCCACCGGGCAGGATCCCCTTCAGAAGTACCTCGCGCTCTTTTTGGTGGAAGAACCAGCAGATGAAGAAGTGCATCAAGCCGGTAGAAGCTATCACGGGGTTGCCGACAAAACAAAGGGAAGTCAGTTAAGACTTTGCGAAATGGCCGGCTCGAGGCGGGCGGCGAGGATGAAATCGTTGTCCGTGAGCCCTCCGGCGGCATGGGTCCAGAGCTGGATGGTGAGCGAGCCATAGGCGAGAAGCAGGTCGGGGTGGTGGGCTTCCGCCTCGGCGATCGGTGCGATCCGGTTGACCAGCTCCACACCGGGCATGAAGCCCTTGAACTTGACTGTCCGGACCAGCCGGAGATGGCCATCCGCCTCCTCGACCTCCCATCCCGGGACCTGCTCCAGGAGACTGTCGATCTCGGCTTGGAGGAGCGGGGGAGTGCCCGGCTTGCAGGCCACGCAGTGACGCTCCGCCAGCGGGGTGGTCATCGAAGAGGATCGTACGAGGGTAGGTAGAATGAGTGCTCCCATAGGGCGGCTAGCTCAGTGGGAGAGCGCTCGCCTCACACGCGAGAGGTCATTGGTTCAAACCCAATGCCGCCCACCAGAACGTGGCCCCGTCGTCTAGTGGTCTAGGACGCAGCCCTCTCAAGGCTGAGATCGCGGGTTCGAACCCCGCCGGGGCTACTTTTTGCTAGCCAGACTGGTCCGGTCGCTCGGATTCGTCGGCAGCCGCCCGAACTGCCGTCTCTGCTTCCGGTTAGAGAAGTCTTGCGACCAACCGAATGCATGCTGTCGCGGGCCGGTGAGAGCGTATTTGCGTCAGCTTTGAGGTGCCGTCATGCTCTCGCTTGGGGCTGCGATCGAAACGGTATGAGTATGTACGCGACGGACATGCTTGATCGTCGTCGATTGCCTCAACATCACAATGCCGTCGCTAAACGGGCCCTGTCCAACGGTTGCCGCGCAGCAGCCAGTTCAGCCTCCAGAGGGGGCACGGAGGGATAACGATGAAGCTTCGATTGTTGCTGGCAGCTGCCGTTGTGGTGATGGGGACCGCCGGCGTGGCATACGCAGCCGGTGGGGCCTTCAACCAGGTCAAGCCGGAGGAGTTCGATCCCGGCCACACCATGCTGGTACAGGCTCAATGGATCGAGGGGATCGGATGCCCGACCGGCGCCTCCACTTTCGATGGGACGAGCAATACTGCGTTCACAGACACCGCGTGCACGACGGGCGACCCACGCGACAAGCACAACCGGGGTCTCCTGCTGGCCAAGACCGGGCCGACTGCAAACGACGCAGCCGCCACGGCGCGACTGACGGACGTGCCGAGCACCGTCACCGAGCTCGGCTACGACATCCGGAAGCCCGGGTCTAGCTTCGACCCGAGAGGCTCGCACTGCGGAGCCGGGGCGCCTCGATTCGACATTGTGACCCAGGACGGAAGCATCTTCTTCCTGGGGTGCAACTCGCCGGCGGCCACGAGCCAGTCCTCCAGCACCGGCTGGACCCGACTTCGCTGGGACGGCGGGACAGAGGTCTTTCCTCAGTTCGGAGGCCCTCAGGTCCGTCTGGACTCCCTCCAGGTCAAGGAGATCGTGATTCTCTTCGACGAGGGCCAGGACGCTGGCCCGGACAACTTCGGCCTCGCGGTGCTCGACAACATCGACGTGAACACCACCTTGGTCGGGCGTGGCGGCGGCGACAGCGACTAGAGGGTTACCGGGGGCGGCCAGTTCGGCCGCCCCTCGCCCGGGCGGCGATCGGCCACTGGATGCTTCACCGTGAGGACACGAGAGCCCTAGAGCTCGCCGCGCCGCCATTGCGCTCAGCCCGATCTACCGCGGAGGTCGGTGGTTCGAGTCCACTGCGGCCCCACCCACCGTGGACTCGAACCAACCTGGGCTCGAGCCCGACGGATAACCCCCCGAAGGGCCGTTTCTCGGTCCTTACTGGAAGATCAACCGCGGTTTAGCAGTTGTCGGGTCGAATCCCGCCGGGGCCACTCTGACTAACACGCTGGCGGTTACGGCCTAGCCTTCGTGGTTAGTGTGCGTAGGCCCGAACCCCGCCGGGGCTACTCCGCTTTCTGCGCCCGCCTCGCGCAGCAGCCTGCACCAGAGCGATCAGCAGCTCCTCCGCTTCAGAGCTCGCCAGATGCTGCTGCATAACCAAGGACTGCCAGGTCGTCACGGCGGTGGCATGAACGAGGGCGGCGGCGAGCACGCGACGCTTGCGTCCGCGTGCCTTCCACGGCTCCAGCAATACACCGGGCATTGCACGTAGGCTGTCGGCGCGACCTGGCAGCGCGAGTAGCTCCGCTCGAAGGAGACCCCTGTCGCGCATGATGACTACGAGGCCGGCCCCAGCGACGCGATAGTAAGCGTAGAGCTCACCCAGAGCCAGCCGGAGGCGTTCGTTCGGGTCGGCGACCCGACGCCATTTGTCGGGCTGGGGAGGTGGCCACTTCTCGAACGAATGGCTCGTGCAGGCACGGAAAAGTGAGAGCTCGTCAGGAAAGTGTCGATAGAAGGTCCTGCGTGTCACGCCGGCCCTTTCCGCGATGGCCACGTCGGTCGTGTGTGCCGGCCCGATCGTGTGGTGGAGCGCGACTGCGGCGTCGACAATGCGCTCGCGGGTTTCATCCTGGCGCTCGGCGCGGCGGTTGAGTACGTACTTTCTGGTGATTTCAGGGATCTCCACTGTGACTTGATCATTGACACGGCCCGGGTTAGGGGTTATTGTCACGATCAGTATACAGCCGTGAGTCGCGAATGTGCCATGGAGGCAAATTGATATGAGAGTTCAAGAGCAGCGGTTGCTGATCGTCCGCCCAGGTGAGGGTAGGTCAGTGAGCCTAGGAGGGCTGGGTGTGGACTTCAAGGTGTGGGGTCACGAGACCGGTGGGCGCTTCGCAATCGTCGAGCACCCGATCGAAGCGAGATGCCTCATACCTCCGCACACGCACAAGATGGAGGACGAACTGTCCTACGTTCTCGAGGGCCGTGTCGGGGTGCGGGTGGGGGACGAAGTGGCCGAGGCGGGACCCGGCACTTACATCTACAAACCATGTGGTGTCCCTCACACGTTCTGGAACCCGACCGATCAGCCTGCCAGGCTGCTGGAAATCATCTGCAAAGCGGGCTTCGAGAATTATTTCGTCGAGATTTCCGAGCTTTTCGCGACAGGCGCCAAGCCGGGCGGTGCAGAGCACGAGGCCATCGCGGCGCGGTACAACGAGAGTCACTTCATGGACTGGGTGCCCGAGCTCAAAGCGCGCTACGGGCTGAAGCTTCTGGGCGAGTCCTAGTCGGGGTCTAGAGCCACGAACGGCAAAACCGCACGCCTGATCCAGACGTGCTCATCTCAACGCTGAGATAAACGGTCGAGTGGCGTGCAAGATCGGTGTCAGGCGATTCGACCGACATCCCGAGCCGCATCGAGGTCGGCGGCTCGGTGATGCCGGTGCTGAAAGGCGAGTTGCTGTAGCTTCTACGCCCTCGCGGTGGCGGCCAGCTTCACGGGCTGGACTTCGGTGATCAGGACCTTGTAGCGGCTCTTGGCGAAGTTGTCGAGATCGGCGATAGCGGCCTGGCCGATTTGGGATCCGAGGCATGCCTGCAACGACGCCATGTCGTCGAAGTAAATATCGGCGGTCCGGTAGTAGGGGGGCTGTTCCCCGACCGCCTTGTTTGCCTCCAGCTTGATGGCGTTGGGGAGCTTCGCTCCGTGCTCTGGAACATGAGTCTCGAGGTAGTACTTCTCGAACGCGGCGGGATCTGCGGGTTGGTCGTACAGAACGGTCACCTTGACCATTGCTCACCTCCTGGTGATCGCCCAGCCTTGGGCACTTAACAGGGTCAACCAGAAGATGTCACTTATCGGTACTGACGTCAAACCGGAATCGAACAGATGCGATGCGCGTCGAAGCTGACGGACGTCGCGAGGGTGCGGTTCACGGCATCAGTACGTAGCTGACCCTAATCTGAGTGACGGAAGGAAATCCTCCGTTCCAGCGGGGATTCGGCTCCGTTGGTGCGCGTGTGCCCGAACCCCGCCGGGGCTACCAGTTCTATCAATCGGCCCGAGGGGTCATGGGCCTAACCTCGGACTGGAAAGCAACCAAATACTTCTTGTCGACCGCCCCGGCTCACCAGGTCAGCTTGTGTATTCGGGCACCCTTGCGCTCGATTACCTCCAGGGCGACGGCGACCGCCTGTGGTTCGGCGGCTCACGCGGGATCTATCTCTACCGTCCCACCCAAGGCTTCCAGAAAGTCTTCGCATACAGCGCCGACCCCGCCACATCGGATCGCATCGAACCTGCTGGGTTCTGTCGCTAGGAGCCCGCCGAACCCTGAAGCCCGCGAATCGCTTCGATCATCCCGAGATGGCGGCTCAGGTGTTCGAGGTAGATCAGAGCGTTGTCGAACTTAGTGTCGCCCTCCGGGTCAACCGGCGGAGCGGCGAGCAACTGATCATCCAGGATGAGCGCGATCGCCTCCTCGGCGTATGCGAAGACGAGCCTGGCATAGCCGACGACCTCCTTTTGTTCGGGGAACCGCATCTCTTCCGCCGCCTCGTCCGACATCTCGGTTCCCGTGTCGCGCCGGCCCATCGACTCGGAGGCCAGGGACCATCGATCCGACAGCGACTCTCTCTCCCACACCTGTGAACGAGGTTCCTTAGATAACGCCCTGTGGAAGTAAGACGCGAAGACGTCGTCCCAGCGGGCGGCGTGCCACAGCTGCCAGGCGACCGAATGAATGCTCGGACCTGCGCTCCAGGCAAACCCCTCGGGAGACAGCCCTTCCGCCGCCGTCAACAGCCGAGCGTGCGCTGCCCTGAAGGCTCGTAAGAGCGATTCATTGAGTGAACGCGGGCGCGCGGCCATCAGGGGTCTAGGTTACCGGTGGTGTGGAAATCGGCTCGATCAGCGCCCTGATCTCGGCGGCGTAGGCGGGCCGTAAGTACGCACCTCTGATCACCGTCCACGCGCGGATCCGAAAATCGTCCAGCCCTGCAGAGACGAACGCAGCGATCCGCCGCTCGGTCTGCTCACGGTCCTCCATCCGGTTGTTCATCGGATTCCAGAGGAACGACGGTACGTCGTACTCACGGTCGGAGAGGTACGGTTTGGGATCGATCGCGACGAACCGATCGCCGTGGCGAAGGACGTTGTGGTGGTGGAAGTCGCCGTGAACGAGCCAATCCGCGCCTGGCTCGAGCCCGGTCAGCAGCTCCCGCCCCAGAGGTACCAGCTCGCTGCCGTCGCGCTCCGCATCGTCGAGCCAGCGCACAACCTCAGGGGCGACCGGCCGGAATGGCAAACCCACGCGCCGCCACAGCCGCGACGCGACGTCGATGGCGATCGCTGTAGCCTCGCCGTCAGACAGCGCGGAGAGGTCGTCTCCTGGCACCGCTCGTTCCTCGAGAAGCGCGCGGCCCGATCGCCGCAGAAGGCGCACCGCACCGTTGCCGCCCCAGAGCTCGAGCGCATCGCCCTCGTGGAGCGATTCATCGTCCCCTTCCCATGGCACCTTGAGCACCGCTTGGTCGGCCGGAGCGACGTAAGAGACGTATGCGAGCGCGAATTGCTCCCCGAGCTCGAGTCCCCATTCCCGCGCAACCTCCAAGGCAGTTGCCTTTGCCACGCTCAAATCGAAGCGCCGTCCCGATGGCCCCAACACGGCACGGAGCCTACATGCCGGCCGGCTTATGACAGCTTGATTCGGAACAGACGCCACGCCAACCCCGGGGGGTCAAGCGTGCCCTCGGTGACCAGCGGAAGGTCGAGCTGCTGATCCCCCAAAACAAGATGAAGCTTGCCCTCGGACACCCCACCCGAAACCGGCCCGTCGACTACAAGCGTCTTGGCGTCGAGATGCTGGCGGAGGATCATGCCGGGCCACTCGACCAGTGTCGCCTCCGTGGTCGCCTCCAGGACCGAGCTGCCTCCCCACGGGCTTTCGTAAGCGCCGACCACGTCGTAGACGCCGACGACCTGTCGCACCCTCACCGCGTCCCGCATCGTGCTGATAAGCGCCTGGGCCTCGCTGAAGGCTGCGTCCAGGGTCGGTAAGCCCATGACGCAGCCGTAAAGGGTCAGCTGCCGGCCATCGATGGTTGCAGTCGCCGCGAACAGGAACGTGGCGCCGGAATTCAATCCCGAGCCGGTTTTGATGCCGATGATTCCGCTCCGACCGACTGCGGCGTTCACGTTATAGACCGTGCCGGCGACGGGGAGCGTCGCCTGCGACAAGCCGACTACCTGGGCCAAGACTTCTTGCTGCATCGCCGCCATGCCCATCGCAAGCAGGTCTGTCGGCGTGCTTACGGTCTGGGTCGACAAACCGGCCGGGTCGACGAACGTCGTTTGAGTGAGGTGGAGCGCGGCGGCACGCTGGTTCATCTTGGATACGAAAGCCGGCACCGACCCTGCATCCCAGCGGGCCAGCGTCTCCGCGATGTTGTTGCCCGACGGGATGAGCAGCGCCTGCAGCGCTTCGAACTCGCTCAACTGCTCGCCCGCGGCGACCGGAACGACAGATTGTCCCTGGGCCGCATCCTCCGTATAGGTCGCGACGTCTTGGTCGGTCATGATCAATATCGGGCCTGAGTCACCCTTGGCGAGTGGCTTGTCGGCAAGCACCACCATCGCCGTCATGACCTTTGCGACGCTCGCCACAGGGGCGGGAGGCACGTCACCTGAGGCGGCTATCAGGCCAAGCCCGGAGACGCCCACCGCTGCAGAGCCCACGGTTGGCCAGGGCAGGCTGGGAGGAGTTCCGGCGATGGCGACCTGGGCTGGATGGAAGCTGGTTGCGGCCACAGTCGGAACTGGTTGCAGGTAGTCCCATGTGACCACGACAACCAGAAGGGCCGCCACAACGAGAACAAGTCGTCCCAGCCAGCGGTTGTGGAAAACAGCCAGGCCGAGCCCTCGCCGCCGCGCCGGGCTGCGAGACGGCGGCTTCGGTCTCCAAGCTCGTCTGGCCGCCGGCGCGGGAGTTGAGCGGACTTCAACAGTCAATCGGAAGCGTGCCAACTTTGCTTATCTTGTACCCGATGCGGGGTTCGATTGCCCAGGGTTCGGGAGGACGCAAGGTTGCCGGCTGACGTGAATCTGTACCGCGTACTGCAGGTGGATCCGTCAGCCGAGCCCGAGGTGATTGAGGCCGCCTATCGGCGTTTGGCGCTCAAATACCACCCAGATCACAACAGCGGAGATGCCCAGGCGGAAGAGCACATGAAGCGCATCAACGAAGCCTTTCGGGTGCTCGGCAAACCTGACTTACGGGCGAATTACGACGCGCACACCGGCGCTCGATTGCCGGAGCTGGAAATCACTCCGGCCGAAGTCGCGTTGCGAGCCGTCGATCCCAGTGCTCGCGAGATCAACTTCTCGGTTCACCTGCGCCAAACGGCTGGCCCGGCCTTCGATCCTTCGATTCACCGCATCGATCTCTCACTCGCACCGCCCTGGAATCAAGCCGAGGTTCATTGGCACTGGAGCCAACAGCGCCTTCCCGCGGACGTTGAATTCACACTCGCGTTCGCAGACGGTTTTCTAGAGCCAGGAAGTACTCTCAGCGGCGACATCGAGGTGATTGTCACGGCCAC
Organism: Candidatus Dormiibacterota bacterium; assembly: GCA_036833175.1. Taxonomy (GTDB): domain Bacteria; phylum Chloroflexota; class Dormibacteria; order Dormibacterales; family Dormibacteraceae; genus Palsa-870. The sequence goes on along the minus strand of DAITQH010000006.1, from coordinate 2,033 downwards.
CGAACAGTCATGAGCAAGATAGTTCCCAATCCCTCTCGTGCCGGCATGCCGATTGCCAGTGGGGCGAAGGTCGTGCGAATGGAGGTCGGCCAGGACTCGGCAAGAGCGCGCGCAGACCTGGTTTTCGTCATCGACACCACCGGCAGCATGAACGACAAGATCGACGGCCTCATCGAGAGCTGCCAGTCCTTTGTCGACAGGCTCGCCGCCAAGCGCATCGATTGGGTCGCAGCCGTCGTCGGCTTCGGAGACCTCACGGTCGAGGGGGATCGGATTGTTGCGACCCCATTCAGCTCCAGCGCGGAGCGTGTCAAGGCACTGCTCCGCGGTTTGCCTCGCTATTCCGGCGGAGGCAACGAAGGCGAATCGTCGCTCGAAGCATTACAGGCGGCGCTGGACCAACCCGGCTACCGTCCCGACGCCATGAAAGTCATAGTCCTGATCACCGACGAACCCGCTTTGCAGCACAAGCTTCGCCCGGCAACCGTGACAGGGAGATTGCGCGAAGCCGGCGCAATTGCGTTTGTCCTGTCGCCAAATCACAAGTACTTCCGTTCCATGGCCGCCGACACCGGCGGTCAGTGGTGGAACGTGAACTCTGGTGGCGACTTCTCGGAGATCCTCGCAATCTTCGACAAGATCGCGACGAAGGTCGCCTCGACCGTCGCAGCTGTGCAGAAGCTCGCGGGAGGAAACGTCAAGGCGTACATGGGCCTTCCCCCGTCGAAAAGAGAGGAATAACGGTCCTCTTTGCCTCAGCCCTCGGTTCGGGGTAGGGGCTGCGCGATCTCCCAGATGTGGCCGCCCGGGTCCGTGAAGCTCGCCGTCCGCACTCCCCATGCGCGATCCATCGGGCCATTGAGGAGCGCCACCCCGCGGGCTTTCAGCTCGAGGCATGCCGCATCCACGTCATCCACAGGAATGGTGAACACGGCACGCGACCCGGCCGCGGGATTGGCGACTACTCCCGGCTCGATCAGGCCGCCCGCCGCCGAGGTCTTCAGCAGGTTGATCAGCGTGCTCTCAAACTTGAAGACCGCGGAGTTGGGGTCTTCGAAGAACACCGGCAGGCCGAAGACGTCCTGGTAGAAGAGCTTCGAACGCTCTAGGTCCTCGACGAACAGAGTGATGGCGTCGATGCTCTTCGGCAACACAGTTACTTCTTCCCTCCTGGTGATCCGTAGCGGTGCATGACAAAAGGTGAGCGCCGCGGTCGGCGATCATAGTGCCCGTGGGTATCGTCACGTGTCAGATCTCGATCTCGCTCGACGGCTTCGTCGCCGGGCCCAACCAGAGCCTTGAAAACCCCATCGGTGAGGGTGGGATGCGTCTTCACGATTGGGTCTTCGCGACCGCAAGCTGGCGGCGGCAGCACGGTGAGGAAGGGGGCGAGGACGGCCCCGACTCGCAGGTCGCCGAAGAGGTCATGCAGGGCGTCGGTGCCTTCGTCATGGGTCGCCACATGTTCGGCGGCGGATCCGGACCCTGGGAACGGGACTGGAAAGGCTGGTGGGGCGACGAGCCTCCGTATCACGCACCGGTCTTCGTGCTCACCCACCAACCACGCGAACCACTGACGATGCTGGGCGGCACCACGTTCACCTTCGTCACCGACGGGATCGAGTCGGCGCTGGAGCAAGCCAAGGCCGCTGCCGGCGATCGAGCGGTGTCCATCGCCGGTGGCGCCAGCACCATCCGGCAGTACCTCGCCGCCGGCAGCCTCGACGAGCTGTACCTACACTTCGTGCCCATAGTTCTAGGGTCCGGTGAGCGGCTGCTCGAGGACGTCGGCGATCCGGTCCTGACGCCTGTCAAGGTGGTTGCCTCACCCGCGGTGACACACATCAAGTACCGGATCGCGAAGAAGTTGTCCTGACCCCCGGGCCAGGCGTATCAGGCTCGGGCCGTCGACGCCACCCGCGCTCCTTCGGACCGGACCGGTAGGGTGCCGGCCTCCCATTCGGCGTCCGAGGTGAGCAGTACCTTGAGGCCAACCGCGGCGAGGCCCGTGGCAAAGATTCCATCGCTGATGA
>DAITQH010000005.1:0-45482 GCA_036833175.1 Candidatus Dormiibacterota bacterium | reverse complement strand
CCATCGCGCGGCGTTGGACCTACGGCTTGACGACGGCGTCTGACTTCCATCCGCTGGAGCTGAGCGTGACCGGCGCCGGATCGCACTTTCGCATGAAGACCCCGCTTGGCGAGACCGAGGTCACGCTGCACGTCCCTGCCCGCTTCAACATCTACAACGCGTTGTGCGCTGCCGGCGTGTGCCTTGCGCTGGGCGTGCCGCTCGAAGCAATTGGAACTGGGCTCGCGGGGTTCGAAGGCGTGCGCGGCAGGCTCGAGCCCGTCGACATGGGCCAGGACTTTCGCGTCTACATCGATTTCGCGCATTCGGCCGGCGCGCTGGCCAGCGCCCTCGCCGAGCTGCGTCCGTTTACGACGGGGCGTCTCATCGTCGTGTTCGGGTCGACCGCGCGCTCAGACCACGACCGCCCGGGCATGGGCCGCGCCGCGGCTGATTTCGCGGACTTTTTCATCATCACCACCGACGACCCGCTGGACCAGGACCCGGTCGAGATCGCGCGCGACGTCCAGAGTGGCGCGGAGGGCAAGGCGCCAGGACACGACTACGAGATCGTCATCGACCGGCGCGCCGCCATCCGCCGCGCGATCGAGCTCGCCCGACCGGGCGATTGCGTGCTGCTGGCCGGCAAGGGCCACGAGCGCTCGATGCGCATGGCAACCGGATCCGAGCCTTGGGACGAGCGGGCCGAAGCCGAAGCTGCAATCAGGGACGTCCTGGCGCTGCGCTAGTCCCCGGTCGAACCACCACCCCCGACCATGCGCACGATCTCGAGAGTGTCGCCGTCGCGCAGCGTCACAGCTTCGTACGCCGATCGCTCGAGGATGGCCCCGTTGTGCTCGACCGCGATCGCTCGCGGGTTGACGGCCAGCTTCTCGATGTAGTCCAGCAGTCGCGTATCGCCATCGAGCTCCACGGGTTTGCCATTGACCTGGAGGGTGATCACCTGAACATTCCGATCGCCGCGCAGCCTGCCGCACCCGCGGCGTGGCACTCCGCGATGCGCTCGCTGGTCACGCCGCCGATCGCCAGGACCGGGATCCCAACCGCCCGCACCACCTGCTCCAGCGCTGCCGGCCCCGCGGGCTCGCTGTCCGGATGGCTGGCGCTCCGCCAGACCGGCCCGAAGATCAAGAAATCGGCGCCTTCGCGCTCGGCCTGCTGTGCACTAGCGACCGAGTGCACTGAGCGGCCGACGATGATGCGCCGGCCCATCAGCGCTCGCGCGTCTGCGACGGAGATGTCGCCTTCAGGCAGGTTGACGCCGGCTGCGCCAGAGGCCAAGGCCACGTCGCACCGAGAGCTCACCACCACTGGCACCGAGGCCGACGCGACGAGCTCCATCGCCTCTTGCTCGAGCGCAGCGGTGGTGAGGCCAGGGGCGCGCAGCTGCAGGATCGTAGCCCTGAGCGCCGCTTGAAGCCCTGCTTTCGCGCTGTCGACGACAGCCATCGCCGCCGGGACCTTCAGGAGGGTCGCGAGATGCCCTCGGTAGGCGAGCTCGGGCTCGCTCCCGCGCGGGGAATGCGTCCAGCCACGTACGCCTTGCGGCCGGCCTCCACGCCCTCTTTGATCGCCTCGGCCATCAGCTGGCAATCCTTGGCGAGCGCGATCGCCGTGTTCACGAGCACCGCGTCGGCGCCGAGCTCCATCGCAAGCGCGGCATCGGAAGGCGCTCCGATACCCGCGTCGACGACGACGGGGACCCTGGCCTCTTCGATGATGATCCGGATCTGCTCCAGCGTCTGCAGACCCTGGCCGGAGCCGATCGGCGACCCGAGCGGCATGACGGTCACTGTGCCGATCTCCTCGAGCTTCTTCGCCAGCACTGGGTCGGCGTTGATGTAGGGCAGGACCTTGAAACCCTCGCCGACGAGCACGCGCGCGGCCTTGAGCGTCTCCTCGGGATCCGGGAAGAGGTACCGGGGATCAGGGATGACCTCGAGCTTGACCCAGTCCGACAGGCCCATCGAGCGGGCCAGACGAGCGATGCGGATCGCCTCGTCCGCTGTCCTGCAGCCTGCCGTGTTGGGAAGGATCCGGTATCGCTTCCAATCGACCACGTCGAGGATGGTCTTCTTCTTTGGGTCATCGAGGTCCAGCCGGCGCAGCGCGACGGTGACGAGCTCGCAGCCAGAAGCCTCAAGCGCGGCCAGCATCGACTCATCGCTCGAGTACTTTCCGGTGCCGACGAACAGCCGGGACCGGAGCTCGACGCCCGCGACCACCAACCGGGCGGTGGCTGTGATCGTCTGCATGACGCCAGCTTACCGAACGATCAGGTCAGGGCAGGCTTTGCTGGACCAGTAGGGTCTTGTCGCGTCCGTAGCTCAGGCGCTTGATCGCGTCGTCGATGGTCAGCCAGAGCAGCTTGTCGACCTCGATGCCCGGCCGGAACCGGCCGCCGCGCACTTCCATCACCCAGTAGCACGCGACCTTATCGCGCCCGCGGCGATCGACATATGCGGTGCAGCCGAGCGGCCGCATCAGATCGCAGCGCAGTCCGGTCTCTTCCCTGACCTCGCGCAGCGCGCAGTCCTCGGGGCTCTCGTCAGGCTCGATCTTGCCCTTGGGCAGAGTCCAGTCATCGTACTGGGGCCGGTGGATGACCGCGATCTCCGTCTCGCCGGATCGCGTGCTGCGGCAGACGACGCCGCCTGCTGCCCTGATTACGCTCACATCGGCCAATTCGAGAATCTTTGTTGCCACCATTGCTCCTTCGTAAGCTGAAACGTTTGCGTTGCGGGGATCCCCTCTCGTTTCAGGCCGTCACTCGATGACGTGAGGAAAGTTTAGACGCCGGGCCTTGTTTCTCCAAGACCCTATTGCAAATGGCTGCTAACCGCGCAGGCCCGCGGTATGAAGGATCGCGAATGCCACCCAGGATATGACCGCAGCCGCTGGGATCGTGACCAGCCATGCAAGCGCGATGTTGGCAGCCAGTCCCCAACTCACGGCTGAGAGTTTCCGGCTTGCACCGACTCCCATCACCGCGCCGGTGATCACGTGGGTCGTGCTGACGGGCAGACCGATCAGGGTGGCGCCCTGGATCACAGTCGCACCCATGAACTGAGCGGCCAGGCCGGTTACAGGCTCGAGCTTGATGATGCTCCAGCCCAGCGTTCGGATGATTCGCCAGCCGCCAGCGTAAGTACCGAAAGCGATGGTCACCGCAGAAAGAACGACGACCCAGATCGGCACCTTGAATGTGCTCAGGTTGCCCGACGCGATCAACGCGAGCGTGATCGCCGCCATCGTCTTCTGCGCGTCGTTGGCCCCATGCGAGTAGGAAAGGTAGGCGGCGGTGAGTACCTGCGCGCGGCGGAACGTCCGGTTGACCGGAGCCGGGCGCAGCCGCAGGCGATACACAACGAGGATAAGGAGGACCGCGAACATCCCGGCCGTGATGAAACCAAGCGGTGGAGATATGGCCAGGCTGGCGAGCTGTTTGCCCAGGGCTGCCCACTTCACCCCCCCGAGCCCCCCCGCCGCAGCGATCCCTGCGCCGGCGAGCCCACCGATCAGAGCATGCGTCGAGCTGCTCGGCAGCCCCCGGTACCAGGTGATGAGGTTCCAGGAGGTCGCGCCCAAGAGGGCAGACATCACCACAACGAGGCTCGGCTTGATGGCAAGAGTGCTGGCGATGGTGTTGGATACCTTCGCCTGGAAGAACGCGACCGTGACCACTGCTCCGATGAGATTGAAGACAGCTGCAAGCCCGACCGCTATGTGAGGAGAAAGGGCTCGCGTCGAGATTGACGTGGCGATCGCGTTGGCGGTGTCGTGGAAGCCGTTGGTGAAATCGAATCCAATGGCGACGGCGATCGTCACCCAGAGCAGGATTGTGGTCTCACGCATTCTTGATTGCGATCGTCTCCATGACGTTGGCGGCGTGCTCGCAAGCGTCCATCGTCGCTTCGAGCAGGTCGTAGACGTCCTTCCATTTGACCAGTTCAGACGCATCACTTACGGTCGCAAACAGATCTCCAATTGCGGCGCGCGTGAGGCTATCGCCCTCGTTCTCGAGTCTATGTATCTCCAGCCGATGGGGTTTTAGCTGCGCGAACCCCTCCAGCTGGTCCAGCGCGATAGCAATCTCGATGCCCGCTTTCGCGAGGAATTCCCCCATCTGCTTGGCCGGACCCGAGATTCTCTGAATCCGATAGAGGTCGATCTTGTCGCCTGTCTCCTCCGCGAGGTCGACCACGTCGTCCAGGCTGGAAGCGAGCAGCAGGATGTCCTCAGGCTCGAGCGGCGTGATGAACGTGCCGTGGGCAAGGTTGTGGATCTGGTGAGTTACGTCGTCGCACTCATGTTCGAGATCGCGCAGGCGCGTATGCCGGCTCTTACCTTCCAATAGAGACTTGCTCAACTCAGTCAGCGTCTCGCTTACCAGCTCACCTTGCCTCCGAAACAGGTCGAAGAAACGGTGTCCTTGGGTTAGGGGTATGAATTTCATCGCATCCTCCGGGTTGAAGGCTAACGAGGCCTGGGTTAAGGCGTCGTTAAAGCTGCCCCTAACATTCTGGAAGTGACGGACGACGTCGTGCTGGAGCTGGGGCGCCTGGTTGAAGGTGCGCTGACCGACGCTTTGCTCGCGCTGGATCGGCACGACCTGGTGCTGGCGGACAGGGTGGTGGGTGGAGACGTCGAGATCAACCGCCTACGTTATGAGGTCGAAGAACAGATCACCGCCAGTCTTTCGGGCAGTGGGGCGGGCGAGGCCAGGTTGAAGGTTGCCGCGCTCTACGTGATCTCAGACCTGGAGCGAATGGGAGACCACGCTGAAGGGATCGCAAAGGTGGCATTGATGCTTGGCCCGATCCCGTCGCTTGCTGTGCCGCGGGTAATCGGCGAGATGGGCACCCTCACCATCTCTATGGTCGATCGCACGCTGGCAGCCCTTCACAAGCGCGACGTCAAGGCGGCACGAGCCCTGTGCCGGGAGGACGACGAGATCGACTCCCTGTACGACCGGGCCTACCAGGAGTTGCTCTCCACCATGGTCTCTGACCACCGGTTCATTACCGAGGCGACCTACATGATCTGGGTCACTCACAACCTCGAGCGGATCGCGGACCGAGCCACCAACATCTGCGAGCGGGTGATCTACCTGGCCACCGGCCACGTGGAGGAATTGAACGTCTCGAAGTACTGAGGACACACGGGCTCGTGTCGTCGTGATCGGCCCCGCGGCAAGAATGGCCGCGCGCCTGAAAAGCGACCTGACACTTGAAGAAGTGGATGTCGTGTGGCATCGGAGCGCGGCCGGCCTTCTCCGAGAACCATCCGCGGATGCTATTGTCCTGGACGGCGCTGACCTCGTCGACGCGACTGCAGCCGTCCGCAGGGCGACCGCGGCGCCACTCTTGACAGTGGGGGCTGATGCGCAGGTGGCTGCGACCTGCCTTGCCATCGGAGCCGATGCCTGGCTGCCGCCCGGGAGTGCGCCGGCGCTGGTTTGCGCGCAGGTGCGCGCCCTGCTCCGCAAACGATTCGCCCCCCGCCTGACCGCTGTCGTCAAGGTCGGCCGTTTACATCTTGACTCGGCCGGCCGCCGAGCAGAGGTCGAAGGTCGTGAACTGCAGATGACGCCGCGCGAATTTGACTTGCTCAGGGTCCTGGCCGAAAACAAGGGGGTGGTATTGAGTCGAGACCGGATCCTGGCCGGCGCCTGGGGTCCCCGTTTCGTGGGTGAACCAAAGACGGTCGACGTGCACGTGGCGTGGCTGCGGCCAAAACTGGAGGGGAGCGGGATTCGAGTGACCACTCTCCGCGGAGTCGGGTACCGTCTTGATGTGCTTCACGATGGACGCCCTCACGTCCTGTTCGTCTGCGGGCAGAATGCAGGCCGCAGTCAGATGGCCGCCGCCCTGTTCAACCTTCACGCTCAGGGTCGAGCCTGGGCCGATTCAGCTGGGACGCGGCCAGCGACTCGCGTTCATCCGGAGGTTGTCGAGGCGATGCGCGAGATCGGAGTCGACCTGTCCACAAAACCGCGGCTGATGACCGCCGACCTGGCCGACGGCGCCGCCCGGGTCATCACAATGGGCTGCGCGGACGGCGAGTGCCCCGTCGTTAGCGCCCCCGTTGAAGATTGGGGACTTCCGGACCCGGCTGGTCAGCCGCTCGCGACAGTGCGCGCGATTCGAGATGACATCGACCGCCGAGTGCATTCGCTTCTGTCGACACTGGCGGTCTGACCGGCCTCATGCGTTCTTGATTGCGATCGTCTCGATGATCTCAGCGACGGATTCGCACTCGTCAAGCGTTGATTCGAGCATCGAGTAGAGATCCTTCCACTTGATAACGTCGACCGGCGTTTCGTGGTGGGTATCGAATAGTCTTTGCAGTGCTTCTCGGGTGATCGAGTCGCCTTCGTTTTCGAGTCGGTGAATCTCCTGGAGCACGATATCCATGCCGTTGAACTCTTCCAACCTGTCGACTGCCTTGGCCAGCTCGGCGCCCGCTTTCGCGAGGCATTCGCCCAACCGCTTGGCCGAGTCCGTGATCGACGTGATCTCGTAAAGGTCGAACTTGTCTGACACTTCTTCAGCCAGGTCGACGACCTGGTCCAGGCCGTGGGCCAGGAGCAAGATGTCCTCCTGCTCAATCGGCGTCGTAAACGTGCGATTGGTCAAGTTGTAGATCTCACGCGTGACGTCATCGCACGCGTGCTCGAGGTCGCGCAGGCGGGGCTGCCGGCTTCGGCCTTCCAACAGGGAGTCTCTAAGCTCCGTCAGGGTCTCGTTGACCAGCGCGCCCTGCCGTTGGAACAGCTCGTAGAAAAGCCGCTCCCGCGGGATCAGGTTCAGCTTCAGACTCTCACCACCCCAGGTTAAGCGTAAAGGGAGGGTGTCTTTGGGGTTGGATGGCCTTACAGGGGCCGGCGTGCGGGGACGCCTGGGCGGCGGGGATAGGCAGGTGGCGTTGGTCTGATCTTGTCGACGATGACCACAGTGCCTGTGCGGCGGGCCACCGAAGGAGCTGCCACCACCCGGTTGAGCGAACCGCCCATTGCATCGATTGCGCGGCGCGCGGCATCTACCTCTTCTGTCTCGGTCTTCTGCGCCAGCAGTCGCCCACCGACCCGGACCAGCGGCAGGCAGAGCTCGACCAGCACAGGCATCGGCGCAAGAGCTCGCGCCACCGCAACGTCGAAGGACTCGCGGTAGAGCCGGTCTCGCCCCACCTCCTCCGCGCGCCTGGCGAGCACCTGGACGTCACGCAGACCCAGCGCCGCGCAGGCGCGCACCAGGAAGGCCGACTTAGCCTGGTCGGCCTCGACGAGAGTGACGCTGAGGCTTGGGCGTGCGATCTTCAGCGGCAGCCCGGGCAAACCGCCCCCGGACCCTACGTCCACCACCTTCTCCCCTTCGCCGAGGTGCTCGAGCAGCACCAGCGAGTCGGCGATCAGCTCAGCGGACGGCCGCGACACGAGCCCGGGCCAATCCGAGATCAATCGCGCCAGCTCAACCAGCTTAGAATCGTTCATGAAATGCCCATCTACGAGTATCGGTGCGAGAGCTGCTCGGGGAAGTTCGAGCTGCTGACCAGGTTCGCCGAACGGGACACCGCCCAGGCCTGCCCGGCCTGCGAATCGACGAGGACCAGGGTCCTGGTCTCGAGCTTCGCCTTCGCCGGGGCAGAGTCATCCGACGCGCTCGACCTCGGGAGTTCGGAGGGAGCCGGCGGAGGCTGCTGCGGCGGCGGTTGCGGCTCCTGCGGCACCAGCCCGAACTAGCGATCTAGCTTGCTGTTCCCGGTCACGTACCGGGTGAACGCCGCCCGTCACATGGAGGTGGGCGGCTGCGACCTCGTCGAGCTTGCCCGCGACCATGGCACTCCCCTCTACGTCTACGACGAAGCAACCGTGCGCCAGCGCGCATCGGAATACATCGCCGCGATGGGCTCGGCCGGGCAGGTGCTCTACTCCGCCAAGGCCTTTGCCTCGCCGCAGTTCCTGCGCGTGGTCGCAGAAGAAGGACTCGGCCTCGATGTCGTGTCCGCCGGGGAGCTGCACCTCGCGCTGAAGTCCGGTTTTCCGCAGGAACGCATTCACTTCCTCGGCAACAACAAGAGCCGCCAGGACGTGGAGGCGGCGTATGAAGCCGGTGCGACGATCGTCATCGACGGCGAGTACGAGTTCGAGCTGCTGGGCGAAGTAGTTCCGGCCGGGAAACGGATTCCGGTCATGCTCCGGCTTTCACCCGGGGTCAAGCCGGACACGCACGATCACATCTCGACCGGCCAGCTCGATTCGAAGTTCGGTTTTTCGATCGAGTCCGGAGCCGCGCGCCGGGCAGTCGAGAAAGCTCTGCAGCACCCGCGACTCGATTTGATCGGCCTTCACTCGCACATCGGGTCGCAGATCTTCGGCCTCGGCGCGTACGAGCACGCGATGAGCATGATGCTTGACCTACTCGTGCAGTTGCGAGACGACCTCGGCTTCGAGCCGCGCAAGCTGGGCGCGGGAGGCGGCCTTGGCATCGCGTACACGCGCGACGACGACCCACCCACGCCGCGCCATTTCGTCGAGGTCGTTCACCACGCCCTGGTCGCGGGGTGCATTGAGCGCGGATTGAAAGTTCCGCAGCTCGTGGTTGAGCCCGGGCGATCCATCGCCGGACCGGCCGGCATGGCGCTTTACACGGTGGGCTCCATCAAAGACATCCCCGGGGTCAGGCGCTATGTCGCTGTCGACGGCGGCATGGGCGACAACATCAGGCCAAAGCTGTACGGCGCGCGCTACGAGGCGTACCTCGCCTCCGACCCGGATCGCGCCGCCAATGGCAAGGTCACCATCGCCGGCAAGTACTGCGAGTCGACCGACATCCTCATCACCGACATCGAGATGCCGCCGCTCAAGGCGGGCGACGTCATCGCGCTGCCCGCGGCCGGCGCCTACTGCCTCGCCATGGCGAGCAACTACAACGGGATGCCACGGCCCGAGGTGCTGATGTTGAGGGACGGCGAGGCGCGGGTGATGCGGCGGCGGGAGACGCTCGACGACCTCCTGACGGCTGAGGTTTTTTAGGGGTCAGCCGGCCGTCACGGTTATTGGCTGGCTGGCGCAAACGTTAAACGTGTCGCATGCCCTGATCGTCGCTGCACCCCGGACCGCCGTGGGTGGAATTGTCACGACTTTCGAGAACGAGCCGGCAAACGTAACGCTCACTACTGCCCGAGGCGAGCTGGTCGCCTGAACAAAGAAGATCGTCGCGGTGCTCCCGGCAGTGAAATCGGACGCCGAGACGGTGACCGAGCCACCAGCTTTGACGCTGCTTGAAGAAAGAGTGATCGCCGCAGGATGTTGACTCGGGGTAGCCGTTGCGCTGGGGGTCGCGGATGGCGAAGGTATCGGACTCGGTGTGGCTACTGCGACCGGCTCCAGGACGTGAAGGATTGCGGTCAGGCGGCATGACGACGCCCAGCAGACCTGCATCGTGTGGCCGCCGATTCCGGCGTCTCTCGGCACCGTGACGTACTGGCTCACGATTCCACTCGAGCTGGCCCGGAACGGAAATGTCTGGAGCGTGCTGTGCAAGCGGATCTCCCCACTCTGGTTGGCGGGAAGGTGGCTCGCGCTCACCAACACGGCGTCGCCAGCCACGATGGTTGAAGGCGACAGCAAGAGCGTCGGCGAAGGCTGCAACGTCAGGTAGCCGGCGACTCCGATCACGAGCAGCACGATGAGAGCTGCGATCGCCACAGCGAGGGTCCCTTTTCGAGACTTCTTCTTGATGACCGGCGGCGGCGGCGGCGATGGGTACGCGACGGCTATCGGATCGGTGGGCGCCTCGGTATTTGCGTACGCGGAAACAGGCGGCGCGGTCGCCGCCGGCTGCGCGGCCATCACAATCGTTCGAGCCACCGGCTCTGGCCGGCGAGTGAGGGCCGCACTGAGCGCGTCCACCATCGCGGTGCAGCTCTCCCAGCGCGCAGCCGGGTCCTTCGCGAGGCCGCGCATGATGACGGCGTCGACCCGTGGTCCAAGCGTGCTGTTTCGCGCGCTCGGCGGCACCGGCTCGCGATGCACGTGCGCGTAAAGCAGCTCCATCAACCCTTCGCCATCGAATGGGATCACGCCAGTCAACATCTCGTAGGCGATGGTCGCCAGCGCGTAGCGATCCGCCGCCGGGCCTACATTGCTTCCGGTCACCTGCTCGGGCGCCATATAGGCGGGCGTGCCAGTGGTCACTCCGGTCATCGACTTGAGCGACGAGCCTTGCAGCAGCTTCGCCAGGCCGAAGTCGGCGAGGACCGGGCTGTCGTCCTTCTCCAGCAGCACGTTCGCCGGCTTGACGTCGCGGTGGACTATGCCGAGTCCGTGCGCGTGGTCAAGGCCGGCGGCGATGCCGCGGAGGTATTTCAGCGCGGTGGCGGTATCGAGAGGTCCGCTGTTAAGCCGGTTGGCGAGACTGCCGCCCGGGACGTACTCGATGATCATGTACGGCACCCCGTCGTGCTCGCCGAAGTCGTAAACGTTGACGATGTTGGGGTGGCGCATCTGCGCGATCGCCTGCGCCTCGTGGCGGAACCGGGCGGTCGTGTCAGGGTCGGGAGCGATCCCCTGCAGGACCTTGACGGCGCCCGTGCGCTGCAGCTGCACGTGATAGGCGCGGTACACGAGGCCCATTGCTCCCTGTCCGATGAAGTCCTGGACCTCGTATTGCCCGAGCTTGGTTCCGGGAGCGATCGGCACGGACCCAGATTATGAGGTGCGGGTCCGTGTCCCCAATTCGGGTTAACCGGTTCTAAGCGATCGTTGATCCTTGCTTCCAGCCGCCGCGGCCATGCCGCCTGACAGCGACCACGCCGGCGAGGATCGACAGCGCGATCTCGCCTGGGGTGACGGCTCCTAAGTCGAGGCCGACCGGGCTCTGGATCCGAGAGATCACATCCTCGACCACACCTTTCGCGCGCAGCGCCTCCAGGTGGTGGCCCGTGTGCCGGCGGCTGCCGACGAGGCCGATGAAACGCGGCTCCGCGGGCAGAAGCGCCTCGAGCGCCGGCACCAGGTCCTCGGCGTCGTGGTCCGTGTGCACGGCGTAGACCTCGGCACTGCCCAACGCGCCTGAAAGGTCGGCAAGCCGCGTGACGGGCTCCGGCCAGGTCGCTCCCTTCAGGCGGTCGGGCCGCGTCTCCACCAGGACGGTTCGGAACCCAACCTCAGGCGCCCAGCGCAGCAACGCGGCGGCTACCGGCGTGGCCGAGAAGACGACCAGCGTCGGCGCGGCCAGATACGGCTCCAGGTAGACCTCGATCGAGCCGAGGTCGTGACGGTACGTGCGCAGGCTTGGTGCCGCGCCATCCGCGATCTGCCCGGCATCCGCTAGAGCGGCGGCATCGAACTCGCTGCAGCCGAGCGTGCCGGCCAGCGTTGCGGTGCGCGAGAGCAGGAGCTTCGCCCCGGCACGAGACGGCGGCTCGCCATCCACCTTGACCACGGTCGCGAGGACGACCTCCTCACCCCGGGCGATCCGGCCGGCTAGATCCGCTTCCACTGATATCCGGCCGTGCGTCCCGGCCGGTTGCGATATCGGGCCGGGTGTCCCGGCCGGTTGCCTAGGCACGGGCAGGTGTGCGCGACAGCGCGGAGCGGATGATCGCGGTGGCGAGCGCGACCTCGGCGTCGGTGGTGGCGTAGCCGGTCGTCAGGCGCAGGCTGCCCAGCGCCTGGTCAAGGCTCAAGCCCATCGCGAGCAGGACGTGCGACGGATCGAGAGACCCAGATGCGCATGCCGACCCGCTGGATGCGGAGACGCCCGCGAGGTCGAGCGCCAGCAACAGGTCCTCTCCACGGCGGTCGGCGAATGCGCACGTGGCGAAATTCGGCAGCCGCGATTCCGCGCCCGTGAGAATTCCACCCAGGTCAACGAGGGCGGCACGCAATGCGCCGGCCTGTCGCGCCGCCACGGTCGAGCGTTCAGCACGTTCGCGTGAGGACGTGGACAGCGCAACCGCGACTGCGGTGGCAGCGCCCACATCCTCCCGGCCCGCGCGATGTCCCCATTCCTGCGGACCTCCGAACAGGAGAGGATCGATCCGCACCCCATCTCTGACGAAAAGGATTCCGCCCCGGCCGGCGCCAAGCTTGTGTCCGCTCAGCGAAACGAGGTCAGCCCCCACAGGAATGTCGATCCATCGCGGGCCTGCGCACGCGTCGACGTGCACGAGGGCGCCGACCTCATGCGCGCGAGCGATGACCTCGGTCACCGGTTGGATGGAGCCGACCTCGTTGTTGGCGAGCCCGATCGAAACGAGCGCCGTGCCCGGCGGGATACCGTCCGCATCGGCCCGGCCGAAGCCGTCGACATTCACCACCTCGACCGCGTGGCCTTCCGTTTGTAGGCGCCGGACCGCGCCCAGCACGGATTGATGCTCGGCGGCCCAGGTCACGATCACCCCGCGCCTGGAGAGCCGGCGCACCGCGCCGAACAACGCGAGGTTGACGGCCTCGGTGCCGGAAGCCGTGAATGAGATCTCGGTCCGATCGGCGCCCAGAGACTCAGCGGCGAGGTCGCGAGCGCGATCCAGCGCGGCCCGGGCTGCGCGTCCCTCGGCGTGAGGGCTGGACGGGTTGCCATCGGGTACGTCGCGAAGTTCTGCCTGGACCTCGGCAAGCACGGGAGCAGATCCGGCGTCGTCGAGAAAGATGCGGCTCACCGCGTCAAGCGGCGATCAGCCGCGGCTGTGGTCCGGCTGCTGGATAAGCTCTGTGAGCGTGCCCTGGAAATTCTTGAGATACACGTGAAGGTCGAGGATCTCGTCGATCGTGATCGGCTCAGCAGCTGCAACAGGCTCCGCGTCCGGCTCGGGAATTGCCTTATCGATCTCTTCGACGGCGCCGCCCGCGATCGCCAGCACGACGATGAACGTCACCTGGCACTGGGCACACGTCACCTGCAGGTGGAAACGCTCCTCCTCGTGGCTGAGGACCTGGACGTCGCAGCCTTTGAGGCTGCGTCCGCAGACCGGGCAGTTGTAGAAGCGGGCTCGGTCGCGGATGAACTCGATGATGCCCATCGCTCGGCCCATATTACGCCCCGCGAATTCCCGGAGAGGCCGTTAACGCTTGCCCTCGATGCACGTGCAGCCAGACGGTCCGACGATCGCCGAGTGAATCGTCCCGGCGGGCAGCACCATGCGGTCTCCAGCCTTGAGCTCGAGGCTGCTGCCCGCAGCCTCCAGCACGAACGTGATCGATCCGTCGACGCAGTAAAGGACCTTCTCGTAGGAGTGGCTGTGGGGGGCGTATCGGTCGCCGGGTCCGTTCGACCACGAGTAGCAGCCGGTCGCTTCGCCGCGCAGCCGGGCCATCAGGTCCTCGCCCATCGACCCGATTCTAAGATTGCATGGGTGAAGCCCCGGTTCCTGGCCGACTGCAACGTTGGGCGGCTCGCGCGCTGGCTGCGTGCGCTCGGTTATGACGCGTCCTATCACGCTCGGATCGGCGACGCTGAGCTCGTCCGCGAGGCGGCCGCTGAAAGCAGGGTGCTGCTCACGCGCGACCGCGACCTGACCAAGCGCCGCGTGATCCAGACTGGTGTCGTGAGGGCGATCCTGATCCGCGACGACGAGGTGACCAGGCAGCTGCGCCAGGTCTTCACGGAGCTCGGGCTGGAGCTGAAAGAAGCGCTCACCCGGTGTATCGAGTGCAATTCGGAACTCGAGGCGCGCGTGCCCGCGACCGTGGCTGATCGCGTGCCGCCGTACGTGCGCCGCACGCAGTCTCGGTACTCGGAGTGCCCCGAGTGTGGCCGCATCTACTGGGCCGGCACCCACTGGCAGCGCATGCGCGAGGTCCTCGCCGGGCTGTGAAGGACGTTCTGCGCCGCCTGCTCGCGGGCGAGCTGACCGAGGAGGAGGCCATCTCCGAGCTGCGCCGTGTCCAGCTGGACGAGCTGGGCGGGCGGGCGCGCCTCGATCTTGGCCGCTTCTTGAGGCGCGGCATTCCCGAGGTGGTGCTCGCTCTCGGCAAGACGCCCGCCGACGCGGCCCGATTGACCGTGGCACTGGCCGAGCGGCAGGGCCAGGGTCTGATCAGCCGGATGACGGCAGAGCACCGCGAAGCGCTCCGCGAGCAGAGTTCGGCTGCTGGCATGCAGGTGATCGCATATGCCGCTTCGGCGCGCGTGCTGCGCCCTGGATTCGAACCAGAGGCGATCGGCGGAAAGGTGGGCATCCTCACCGCGGGAACCTCTGACCTTCCGGCGGCTGAGGAAGCGCAGATGGTCGTGGAGGCGTGCGGCCTGGAGGTCAGGCTCGACGCCGACCTCGGGGTCGCGGGACTGCACCGTTTCGTCGGCCCTCTCGCCGCGACCCTCGAATGGGGATGCGACGTCGTGATCGTCGCCGCCGGGATGGATGGAGTGCTGCCGGGTCTTGTCGCCGGCCTGATCGACGTGCCGGTGATCGGCCTTCCGGTATCGACCGGCTACGGGCGAGGAGGCGCCGGCGAGGCCGCGCTCACAACGATGCTCCAGTCATGCTCGACCGGCCTCGTCGTGGTGAACATCGACAACGGCGTCGGCGCCGGTGCTGCCGCGGTGCTGATCGCTCAGCGCCGCCTTCGCGGACGCAGCACGGCCAGCAGCGCGAAGGCCACCGCGCCCACGATCAAAAAGCCAAACAAGAGCGCGGCAACCGTCCGCGACGTGTCGGAGCCGCCAGGGATCGCGAAGAGCAGGGCCAGGACCAACACGGCGACGAGGACGCCGGCCAAGAGCCACGGGAAGCCTCGCCGCCGGCGGCCGTAAAAGAGCATCCACCAGAACCCCGGGCGCTTTTTCGGCTCGCTCACAGGAGGCCTGGCAGCTCGCTCAGAGACGCAATCGTCGGGACACCGGCGGGCGGCGCCCCTTCCGAATGCGCGGTGAAGATCACCGCGCGCATGCCGAGGGCAAGCGGGCCTTCGTAGTCCTCGCGCACCCGGTCGCCGACGAACAGCGCGTGTCGCGCGTCCACGCCGATTGCATCCAGCGCAGCGCGATATACCTCTGGCGCCGGTTTGCGGCGTCCGACCTCGCTGGAAAACACTGCCGCGTCGACCATCGCTCCAATTCCATTCGCGTTCACCTGGCGGCGCATCATCTCAGGCGGAAACGGCGCGTTGGAGCACACGGCTCGCTTGATGCCGTGCGCGCCGAGCCATGACAGGACCTCGCGCGCGTCAGGATCCAGGCGGACCGCTCGATCCCAGCACATCTGCTCGGCGTCCAGGATGTCGTAGAGCAGGTCATCCGGCAGCCGCAGCCCGGCTTCGGCCCAGGTCTTCCGGTAGACGGCCATATAGTCGACCTCGTCTTCGCTCAGGTTTGCGACGTAACTTTCGAGTGGGAGCAGGACGTCGTCGAGGATCGCCTCCGCGCGAGGCGCAGGCCCGCCGAGCGCCACCTCGATCCGCGGAAGGAAGCCGCGCATGACCTCGAGCAGCTCCTCGGTCGGATAGTCGAAGGTGACGAGGGTCCCCCCGTAGTCGAACAAGACACCTCGGGTTAACCCCACGAACCAAGAGCCTTCGGCGTGAGTTCGCGGGGACCCCGTTTCAAGTCGGGCATCCGCATATCCTGATCCCCGTGGCGAAGACGCTTACGCACCTGGATGAGAAGGGAGCGGCGCGCATGGTCGACGTCGCAGACAAGGCAAGTACCATCCGCGAGGCCCTCGCTGAGTGCGTGGTGCGCATGACTCCGGGCACCCTGCGAGCCGTCAAGGCAGGCACGGCCAAGGGCGACGCGATCCAGGTCGCTCGCGTGGCGGGCATCATGGCGGCGAAGCGAACTCCGGATCTCATCCCCCTCTGCCACCCGCTCCCGCTCACCAGCGTCTCCGTCGACTTCGAGTTCATCCCCGGCGGCATACGCGTGCTGGCGCGCGCTCGCGTCACGGGGCAGACCGGGGTCGAGATGGAAGCGCTGACGGCGGCCGCCGTCGCGGGGCTGACGCTGATCGACATGACCAAGAGCGTCGAAAAGGGCGTCTATCTCGAGACGGTCCGACTGCTCGAGAAGTCAGGCGGGCGGTCGGGGACGTGGAAGCGCGCGAATAACGGCGCGAAGAAGTGAACAGGGCGCACGTGATCACCGTCAGCGACGGGGTTTCGGCCAAGACTAGGGACGACGAGAGCGGCCGGGCCCTGGTTCGCATCCTCAAGAACGCCGATTTCGAGGTCTCGGAACCGGTCGTCGTGCCCGACGATGAAAAGCGCATCGCGGACGCCATCGTCGCGGCCGCTGACGATGGAGCTGACGTCGTGGTCACCACCGGCGGGACCGGGCTCGGTCCTCGCGACGTCACTCCCCAGGCGACTTCCGCGGTGATCGACTTCGAGGTGCCCGGCATCGGAGAAGCGATGCGACGCGCGGGCGCTGAGAGCACACCGATGGCGGCTCTGTCCCGGTCGATGGCCGGCGTGCGCGGACAAACGCTGATCATCAACGTGCCTGGCAGCCCAAGAGGCGCAGCCGAATCGCTCGAGGCTGTCATGCCGACCCTGGCCCACGCGGTCCGGCTGCTGCACGGCAATACGTCTCACGAGTGAACCTCAACGCCGATCTCGGTGAGGGTGCGGGCGAGGACGAGGCGATCCTCCCCCATATCGACAGCGCGAACGTGGGCTGCGGGGTCCACGCCGGCTCGGCTTCGATCAGCATCGAGACCGTGCTGCGATGCCGCGCGCTGGGCGTCGAGGTGGGCGCGCACCCCGGATATGACGACCGCCCGAATTTCGGCCGCGTTGAGGTGCCTATTTCCGTCGAAGAGATCGAGATGCTCGTCGCATTTCAGGTCGCGGGCGTGGCGGCGATCGGTCCTCTCGGGTACGTGAAGGCCCATGGCGCGCTTTACCACCGCTGCCAGCGCGACCCCGCCGCGGCCGACGCGCTGGCCCGGATTGCGAAAGCGCATGGCGCCGGCCTGATGGGCCAGCCCGACTACGAGATCGTGGCAGCCGCTCGGAGGGCTGGAATCCCCGCCTACCGGGAGGGATTTGCCGATCGCCGGATCCTCCCAGACGGAAGCCTCGCGTCGCGCCTTGAGCCGGGGTCGTTGCTTCTACCTGAGCGCGCTGTCGAGCAGGCGCTTCAGATGGCGCGCAGCGGCCGGTACGACACGATCTGCATCCACGGCGACTCGCCGGGCGCGGCGCGGGTCGCCGCAGCCATCCGGGATGCGTTCACGAGCGCGGGAATCGCGACGACCCCCCTCAGCGGCAAACCGTAGGTGGCGTTCAGCATCCGCGAGCTCGCTGAAATCGAAGACCTACGAGAGCTGGCCGAAGTGTTCGCGGTGGTGTGGGGGCGCCCGGGCGAGCCGCCGATCAGCTCCGACATCCTGAAGGCTCTTGCGCACTCTGGAAACTATGTAGCCGGCGGTTACGCCGACCGAAATCTCTCGGGCGGTCTGGTCGGATGGTTCGGAGGAGTGCCTCCGCACGAGCTTCACCTGCATTCGCACATCCTCGGAGTGCTGAGCGGCAGCGAAGCACATGGCCTCGGTTTCGAGCTGAAGCAGCATCAGCGTCGCTGGTGCCTCTCACGCGACGTCAAGGTCATGGAGTGGACAACCGACCCTCTGGTGCGGCGGAACGCCTACTTCAACCTGACCAAGCTCGGCGCGCGCGCGACTGAGTATCTCGTCAACGTTTACGGTGAGATGAGCGACGGCCTCAACGCGGGCGAGGAGTCGGATCGCCTGCTGATCAGCTGGCGGCTCGACTCAGTGTCTGCCGAAGCGGCCGCCACTGGAGCCGGTCCTGAGCCACCTATCGACGAGCTGCGGCGCGATGGTGCGCTCGTGGCGCTGTCGGTCGGTGACGCGGGTCAACCGGTGGCGGGCAGCACGTCCACCGCCCGCGTCCTTCTATGTGAGGTGCCGGACGACATCGTTGCGCTGCGGCGCTCCGACCCTTCACTTGCCCGCTCGTGGCGCATGGCGCTGCGTCAAACTCTCACCGAAGCGATGGCCGCCGGCTACGAGGTGACCGGCGCAACACGAAGCGGCTGGTACGTGCTGGAAACCGAAGCTAACTAGACTTCTATCGTGCTGCAGGTTGGCGAGAAGGCGCGGGATTTCAAGCTGCCGACCACCGGCGGCTCCGAGCTCACGCTCGCGGACGCGCTCGAGAAGTACAAGGCGCTCGTCTTTCTCTTCTACGTGCTGGATTTCACTGGTGGTTGAAGGACGGAGTTGACCGAGTTTCGGTCAAGGCATGAGGCTGCAGCCGCAGATGGGATTGGCATCTACGGCATCAGCGTCGACTCGGTGTTCGCCCACGGCGCATTCGCCAAGGAGCTCGGTGGCCTTCCCTACGAGCTGATCGCGGACTTCGAGCGGAAGATGGTTACCGACTACGGCGTGCGCCGCGACGACGTTGAAGGTTATTCGGGAATCCCCCGCAGGACGGTGTTCGTCATCGACGGCAGCGGGACGATCACGTGGACCTGGATCACCTCCCGCGAAAAGCCCCAGCCCGACTACGACCTCGTGATCGAAGAAGCGCGCAAGGCGGCTGGCCTTTGAACGCCGAGGTACATCGCATCGAGCTTTCCTGGACCGAGCTCGCCGAGCTCGTGAACCAGGTCCAGGATGCGGGCGGCCTGACCAAGGTCGGGCCAGACGGATGGACGGTCAAAGACCACGTCGCGCACGTCGGAGCCTGGGAGCGCTCGCTGCTCGCGCTGGTCGAGGGTGAGGATCGGGCGGCCGCGATGGGTTTGTCCGAAAAGCCCGAAGGGACCGACGCCATCAACGAGGAAATCAAGAAGCTGCACGCGAAGGACACTCCGGAAGAGGCGCTTGCCTACTTTCGAGACTCACACGTGCAGATGGTGGCAACCCTCGGAAAGCTGAGCGACGCAGACCTGCAGAAGCCCTACAGCCACTTTCAGGCAAGCGACCCCGACGAACACAGGCCGGCGATCGCCTGGGTCGCGGGCAATACGTACGAGCACTACGCCGAGCACATCGCCTGGATCAAGGCCTTCGGTCCCTGAAGGCTGCGTCAAGGGGCCCGGCGCCGCGTCGCCGCCCCCGCGCAACCACGGCGCGGGGACCCCGCAGGAGTGCGCTCCTGCTTGCGCCACCCTTTCCTTGCCTCCGGCCGCCGATGCCGCGAATATGTATCGGATCTCCAGTGACGGAAGGCCTCAGCTAATAAGCGAGTCGAGCGCCTCGCGCTGAGCGGCGCGCATGCGCAGAGCGGCTTCGACGCTCACCTCCGCAAAGGTCAGTTCGTCGCCTGGCAGCAGCTGCGCCGCAACGGGCATGGCCGCTCCCGCCACAGTGGCGACGACCGGGTAGCCGCCCGCGGTCCCGTGATCGGCCATGAGCAGGATCGGCTGACCGCTCCGAGGCACCTGCACCGCGCCGGCGACCAGGCCGAAAGAAAGGAGCTCCTCGCCTGAGGCGTCGAGGGCAGGACCTTCGAGCCGGTAACCCATGCGGTCGGCGTCGCGACTCACGTCGAACGCAGACCCGAACAGGGCCTTGCGGCCGTCCGGCGGGAGGCGCTTGAGATGCGGCCCCGCGATCGCGGGCAGCGTGTGGCCGGCGTAGTCCGGCCATGAGTGGCGACCCAGCTGGCGGCCTGATATCGCAGGCGTAGACGAATGGCCGGCGACCTCGATCACGTCACCGGCTCGCAGGGGCCGCCCGTGCATGCCGCCCCGCTCGGCCAGCAGGCTGGTCGACAGGGAGCCAAGCCACCGGTCTCCGGCAATGCCGCCTGCCACCGCGATGTAAGCCCGCGCCCCCCAACGCCGGCCCGCGAAACCGAGCTCGTCGCCTTCCCTCAAGAACAGGCCCGTCCACGCCGGCGCCGGCCGCCCATTGAGGCGTGGATCGAAATCCGCGCCTGTGACGGCGACCAGGCATGCTCGCGTGGCGACCAGCTCGGGCCCGCCCAGCGTGCATTCAAGAGTCGCCGCGCTTTCGTCGTTGCCCACGAGCAGGTTTGCGGCTCGGTGCGCGAACCGGTCCATCGCGCCCCCGGCCGGCACGCCGGCTGACATCGCATGTGGACGGCCAAGGTCCTGCACGGTCGTGAGATGGCCAGGCTTCCGCACGCTCAGCACCGCGCTCACGCGGGGGCGGCGAAGAACTTGACCCGGTCTCCTGCGCGAAAGAGGCACGGGGGATCTGAGTCGGGCAGGAACAGCCTGACGCTGGTCCGGCCGATAAGGTGCCAGCCGCCGGGCGTCGGGAGCGGGTAGATCCCGGTCTGCCGCCCGGCGATCGCCACCGAGCCGGCCGGCACCTTCGTCCGCGGCACCTGGCGCCGAGGGAGCTCGAGCTCCTCTGGCAGGGGCCCGAGGTAGCCCCAGCCCGGCACGAATCCAACGAGAAAGACGCGATAGATCGGCCGGGTGTGAATCTCGACGATCATTGATGGTGCAAGGCCAAGCACCACCGACACTGCCTCCATGTCGGGCCCGTCGTAAATGACGGGGATCCGGTGCAGCCTGCCCGGCTCGGCCATCGGCGGTCGCTTCGAAGCCAGACGCTTGATAGCGGCGCCGAGCGCTTCGTGGCTGGTCTGGTCAGGATCGAACTGCACGGTCACGCTCGCGTAACCCGCGATGGCCTGCCGCACGTCGCGGCGCTTCTTGAGTGCCGCTGCCAGCGCGATCGCGCGGGTGTTTAGCGCGGTGTCCAGCCGTGTGCCGAGCTCCGCGAGCACGGCGGCCTCACCCAGTGGGTGAATCCGCACTTTGGTAGTGGAGCGCGGCGCTGGCATATGCGCTCACAAGAATGGCGTAGAACACACCTGGCACGAGGCCCACGCATAGCAGCCCCGCGCAAGCGAGCCCGATCGCCCAGCCCGTCACGATGGCGGCGGCTGCGAGATTCCAGGTGGCGAAGTCGCTTCTCACGGCGCGGATCGACGCCCGAAGGTCGAACAGGTGCGTCGGATTGCTGGATTGTGCGAACCGGGCGGTTGCGTGCGGCATGTGAATCAGCAGCAGGAGTCCCCATGGGAGAGCGAGGAGGAACACGGCCGCGGTGTGTGAGTAGAGCTGGGATACGGGCGTGTCCGACACATGCCAGATATGGGCGTTGAAGATCCACTCGGCGAGCGGGTTGGCAAGCAGGACGAACGGCGCGGTAAAGAGCACTACGACACCGGCGGTCCACAGGCCATCAAGCAAGAGCTGCCTCGAAAACCGCCACCGAGGAGGCCCCGCCGTTGCGTCGAGCTCGGCCTGGCGCGTGGCGGCGATGGCGTAGCCGAGGAGTGGCACGAATGCGACTGGCAGGAGGAGGACAGCCAGCAGGCCGGGAATCCATCTCGACTTCCACTCGCCCCGAAACGGCCAGGAGAAGGATTGGGCGACCACCTTCATGGTCGCAACCTTAAGGTGGTGCGCCTAGGGCGCTAGGGGTCCCCGCGAACTCCAGGCGGGAACACTCCGAGTTCGTGGGATGACTACAGCTGCGATTCGATCGCTGCGATCAGGTTGGGGTCTTCCGGCACGACCTTCGACCGGAACCTGCGCGCCACTCGGCCGTCCCGGCCGACCAGGAACTTCTCGAAGTTCCACTTGACATTGCCGGCCTTACCCGAGTCGTCAGGGGCTTCGCTGAGGATCTCGTACAGCGGGTGCTGGTGGCCGCCCTTGACGTCGAGCTTGGCGAATAGCGGGAACGAGACGCCGTAATTTACGCTGCAGAACTCCTGGATCTTGTCCGCGTTGCCAGGCTCCTGGTTGAAGAACTGGTTGCAGGGGAAGCCGAGCACCACGAATCCGCGATCCGAGTAACGCTCGTTGAGCGCCTGGAGGCCTGCGTATTGAGGGGTGAATCCGCACTTGGACGCAACGTTGACCGCGAGCACGACCTTTCCCTCGTATTCGGAGAGCCTCGCCGGTTTGCCGTCTAGCCTCGGGAGCTCGATCTCGTAGATCGAGCGCTCTACCTGCTGCGCCACACCAACAAAAAGCCGGTGAGAAGGTCGGCTATTCCACCCTGGCACTGGTGGTCATCAGGCGATAGCGATGCTCCGGCGACCTTTGCACGGACCGGGCGCCGGCCTGGTCCCTCAGCCTTTCTTGAGCTGAACCTCGAAACCGTCCTCGGCCGGATTCACCTCGACGTCGCCCGCCCTCAGGCGCACACCATCTTCGACGCGCGTGGCGATGACCGAGCCATCGAAGACCAGCTCCTCGAAACGCCATTCTTTGCCCTGCTTGCGCATCTTCACCACCACGCCTCCAGGGCTGCGCCACACGCCCTCGCCGGCCGGCCGGAAGCCTCGCGTGACGAGCTCGCCAAGGCGATCCGGGATCGCTTCTGGCGGTGGCTTGGCCGTCGGCCACACGACCGGCTTCTCCGGTGCTCCCGGCCGTCGAGGCGAGTCGCCACGCGACGGCTTGCGAAACTTCGCCTGCTCGAGCGAGAGCCGGAGCAGCTCAGCCCCTTCGTCCTGCTCGAAGAAGGCGCCGGAGATCCGGCCCTGGTCCTTCGAGCGGCGGATGCAGTTGGTGCAGTCGGCCTCAGTCTCGACGGCCGCGAAGGACCCGGCGGCCAGCGTCTGCCCGCACAGAGTGGTGACGGGACCGCTCGACGGAACCCTCGGCGTGAGGTGAATCCGTCCGCCGGTTTTGCGCCGGACGGACTCGAGCCTGAGCTGCTGGACGCTCATCGGCGTCAATGATGGGCGTCTTCCTCGCCGGCGGCAAAGCGCCACCCGCGGCGGGTGTCGCTCTCAGCTGGTGCCGGAGGTTTTGCTGGCGGCCTGAAGCCTCAAGTTCGGCAGCGGTGTGAGGTTCGCCTCCACCTGCGCGCGGTAGTGCTCGAACGCAGGCGGTAGCGACAGCCGCTCACCCAGGTGCTCCTTGGGTTCGTCGGAGGTGAAACCAGGTCCCTTCGTGGCAATCTCGAACAGGACGCCGCTCGGTTCCCTGAAGTAGATGGAGCGGAAGTAGAAGCGGTCGATCACGGGTGTCGGGTCGCCGCCGCCGGCGATCACCTGGTCGCGCCAGCCCTCGTGGTCCGCCATGGTCGACGACCAGGCCACGTGGTGCACCGTGCCGGCTCCGCTGAGCGCGCGCGCCTCGGGAGCTGCGTCGTAAACGTAGTAGGACCCGCGTGACTCGCCGCGGGACTCAAACGAAAAAATGTCGGAGCTGGTGAAGCCGAGAGTTTCGGTAAGGAACTGGTGGCTCGCGCCTTTCTGCCGCTCGTATGCGCGCACACCGGCAAACCCCTGGAGGGCGAACTGCCTTGGGATCTCAGGGTGCTCTGCCACCAGCGGCTGGTCGGCGCTCGGCTGCGCGGTAAGCTCCAGGCCAAGGCCCTCGGGGTCCTCGAAGCGAAGCTGATCGCCCTCGAGGGTGGATTCGATGCCGGCCGCGGCCAGCCTTCGAGCCCAGAACTCGAGCGCCTCGTGCGAGCCCACGCGCATCGCGATCCGGTGGATCATTCCCGCGCCGGCCCGGCCTCGGACGAGCCCGGGATACTCGAAGAAGGTGAGGTCGGCGCCGGGGCTGCCGTCCTCGTCGGCGTAGAAGAGGTGGTAGACGGCCGGGTTGTCCTGGTTGACCGTCTTCTTGACCAGCCGCAGGCCCATGACGCCCTCGTAGAAGAGGAGGTTGTTGGTCGCGTCGGCCGTGATGGCGCTGATGTGATGGATTCCGTCGAGTTTGCTCATAGGTACCCATTCCTACCCAAAAACCAAGGAGTTTTGTTCCTCCCGGATAATCGCCTCATGCCGATCACGGTCGTGGGGCTCGACGGCGACGACACGCTGTGGCAGAACGAGACCCGTTTCATACTGACCCAGGAAGAGCTCCGAGAGCTGGTACATCGGCACGTCCCGGAGGCCGACGTCGACGCCCACCTTGACGAGGTCGAGTTGCGCAACCTTGCGGTGTATGGCTACGGGGTCAAATCCTTCACCCTCTCGATGATCGAGACCGCGATCGAGGTCACCGAGGGCCGCATCCCGGCCGCAGACCTCGAGGTCATCCTCGGCTGGGGGAAACGGATGCTCAAGCAGCCGACCGAGCTGCTCGACGGCGTCGAGCCCGCCGTCCGCGAGCTGAGTGCGCGATACGACCTGCTGCTGATTACGAAAGGAGACCTCTTCGACCAGGAGAGCAAGCTCGCGCGCTCTGGGCTGGCGGACCTTTTCCTGGGCGTTGAGATCGTGAGCGAGAAGAACGCCGCCTCATATCGCGGCATCCTGTCCCGCCGAGGCATCAAGCCGGAAGAGTTCGTGATGGTCGGAAACTCGCCGCGATCCGACATCCTCCCGGTCCTCGAGCTCGGCGCTCGCGCCGTGCACATCCCGTACCACGTCACCTGGCACCACGAGCACGTACCGGAGGAGTCGTATCCGAAGACGGGTTGGTACCGGCTGGAAAGAATCGGTGAGGTGGCCGGCCTGCTGGCCGAGCTGTGAGGCGCCTCTAAGCCGACCGCGTCGCGGCGCCGCCGCCCGTCATCAACAACCCAAGCCGTTCCTCCGGCGCGTCTCCCGGCTCGATGCTGACGATCTTGCCCTCGTAGATCACGGCGATCCGGTCGGAGAGCGAGCGGATCTCGTCCAGCTCGGCGGAGACGAGCAGCACCGCCGTGCCCTCATCTCGCTCGGCGACGATGCGCTGGTGGATGAACTCGATGGCCCCGATGTCGACGCCGCGCGTCGGCTGTGCCGCCAGCAGCACCCGCGGACGGTTGGCCATCTCGCGGGCCACGATGATCTTCTGCTGGTTGCCGCCGGACAGGTTGCGCGCCGCGGTGTCAATGCTTGGCGTGCGGATGTCGAATTCCTTGACCAGCCGCTTGGCCCAGCCTTTGATCGCGACGAGCCGCAGCATCAGCTCGTGCCACGAGAATGCGGGCGAGCGCTGGCGTCCGAGGATGAGGTTGTCGGCCACCGAATAGCTGAGCACGAGGCCGGTGCCTCTCCGGTCCTCCGGGATGAACGCGATACCGGCGTCGCGCTCGGTGCTTGCGTCGAACGTGGTGACGTCTTTGTCGCCGAGCAGGACCCGCCCACCGGTGGCACGTCGTGTCCCGGCCAGGACCTCGACCAGCTCGCTCTGCCCATTGCCCTCCACGCCCGCGAGCCCGAGGATCTCCCCCTGGCGCAGCTCGAACGAGATTCCCTTGAGGGCCTGCACGCCTCGATCGGAGTTGGCCGTGAGGTTCTCGACCTTGAAGGTGACCGGCCCTGGTTGGGCAGGCTTCTTGTCCACCCGCAGGAGGACCTCGCGGCCGACCATGGCCGTGGCGATCTCCTGCTCGTTCGTGTCCTTGGTGACGAGGTGGCCGACCACCTTTCCACGCCTCATGACTGTGATGCGGTCGGAGATCTCGAGCACCTCGCGCAGCTTGTGGCTGATGAAGATGATCGTCTTGCCGTTCTTGACGAGATCCCGCAGCACGACGAAGAGCTCCGTCGTCTCTTGCGGCGTCAAGACTCCGGTCGGCTCGTCGAGGATCAGGATGTTCGCGCCGCGGTACAGGACCTTGACGATCTCGACCCGCTGCTGGAGTCCGACGGGCAGATCTCCGGTCCGAGCGTCGGCGTCGAGCGCAAGGCCATATCTTTTGGTCAGCTCTGCGATCTCGCGACGAGCCTTGCCCTGGTCGTACATCACGCCCGCGGCCACCGGCTCGCGGCCGAGCATCACGTTCTCCCCGACGGTGAAAACTGGGATGAGCATGAAGTGCTGATGGACCATTCCGATCCCGCGCGCGATCGCGTCGCGCGGACCTCCGATGCGGGCGGCTTTTCCGTCGATCAGGATCTCGCCGGAGTCGGCATGCACAAGGCCGTACAGGATGTTCATGAGCGTGGTCTTGCCGGCCCCGTTCTCACCGACCAGCGCGTGGATCTCCCCCGACCGGACGCTCAGGTCGACCTTGTCGTTGGCGACGACGCCGGGAAAGGCCTTGGTGATGCCGCGCATCTCGAGTGCGTCGGGCGAAGACGCGCTCATTCGCTGCCCTGCACGTAGGGCAGGCCGTCCGCGGCGGGCGGGATGCTGCGACCGACCACTCCTGCCACCACGATCAGCGTCAGGATGTAGGGAAGCATGCTGAGCAGGTAGGGCGACACATGGATGATCGAGTTGTTGTCGTAGATCGCCTGCCCGAACCCGAAGATCAAGCACGCGATGAAAGCCCCGAATGGGGTCCACTTGCCGAAGATCATCGCCGCGAGCGCGATGTATCCGCGCCCGTCCGTCATGTTCGGAACGAAAGTGTTGGAGATTCCGATCGCGAGAAATGCGCCGGCGAGCCCCGACAGCAACCCGCTGGTGACTACCGCTCCATAGCGGATGGCGAACACGTTGATGCCCGCGGTGTCCGCGGCTTGTGGGTGCTCGCCTACGGCCCGGATTCGAAGGCCCAGCCGAGTCCGAAAGAGGACAAGCTGAACGAGCACGAGCAAGACCATTGCGGCGTACACGACCACGTTCTGCTGGAAGAACACCCGACCCAAGAACGGAATCTGGTCGAGGACTGGAACGCTCACGTAGGGCAGAAGGTCCGCCTGGCCCACGTGCCCGATGTCCTGAAGCCCGTAGATTCGGGTGA
The DNA here is from genome assembly GCA_036833175.1 of Candidatus Dormiibacterota bacterium. Taxonomy (GTDB): domain Bacteria; phylum Chloroflexota; class Dormibacteria; order Dormibacterales; family Dormibacteraceae; genus Palsa-870. Next base: position 18,932 of record DAITQH010000005.1, on the reverse strand, counting down.
CGAGAAAGACTGTCAGACCGGCGGCGAATATGTTGATGGCGATACCGCTGACTATCTGGTCCGCGCGAAAGCGGATCGAGACCACCGCGTGGATGAGCGCCATCAGCCCGCCGGCCACGATTGCGACCAACGTGGCCAACCACGGGTTGTGCCACGCGAGGTCGGCGACGACCCCGAAGAAGGCGCCCGTCAGCATCATGCCCTCCATCGCGATGTTCACTACGCCGCTGCGCTCTGAGATGACGCCGCCAAGCGCTGGGAGAAGGAGCAGCGCGCCGGCCTCCAGGGTTGCCCGCCAGAGATCCGCGGTGAACAGCAGGTGGAAGATGTCTGCGAGGCCGGTCATCCGGGCGGGCCCTCGACCACGACCGGCTTTGCCGCCTCGGTCATCAGCGGACCCGACGGCAGCTGCTGCTCAGACGGGGGCGGCGGGCCCCCGCCGATGAACGGTAGGCGAAGCCTGATCACGCGCAGAAAGTTAGCCGCGATGCTGAACAGGATCAATGCCTGCAGGATCAGCACGAGGTTGCTCGAGATGCCGGCGTCGGCCTGCATGACAGCGCCGCCGGCGTGAAGACCGCCGAACAGAAGCGATGCGAGGATGATGCCTCCAGCGCTGCCGAGCCCGAGCAGCGCCACCGCGATGGCATCGAAACCGGTCGTATCGCTGAAGTACTTGTCGGTGAGATTATGGTCGACACCCGCGATCTGCACCGCGCCGGCGAGGCCTGAGAAAGCGCCGGCGATGAGCATGGTCACGATGATCGTGCGCGGCACGCTGACCCCTGCATAGCGGGCTGCGCGCGGGCTCTGACCGACGGCACGAATCTCGTAGCCAAGCGTGGTCCGCCACAGCAGGATGGCGAAAACAACTGCAGCGACGATTGCGATCACGAGCCCCGTGTGGATGCGATAGACGCTCGACGGTAGGCCGAAGAGGATGAGGCTGTTTTCTGACGGCAGGATGGTCGCGAGCCGCGCGCCCGCCCCGATGGGCGAGGACTTAGATGTACCGTTGGCCAGCTGCAGGGGGCCTCCGATGATGAGATACCGCAGGAGCCACTGCGCGATGTAATTCATCATGATCGTGGTCACGACCTCATGAGCCCCGACGGTGGCTTTGAGCACGCCCGCCACTCCGGCCCACAGCGCGCCGGCGACCATTCCCCCAAGGAGGACCGCCGGAAGCAGGATCGGGGCCGGCCAGTCGGCGAACTTGATCCCAATCGCCGTGCACGCCATGGCGCCTGCGAGCAGCTGTCCCTCGGCGCCGATGTTGAAGAGGTTGGCGCGGAATGGGAGCGCCACGGCCACGCCGGTCATCACCAGCGGCGTAGCGAAGACGATCGCGTTGGAGATCTGCAGGGCGGGATTTTCACCCTGGCTGCACGAGATGCCCAACCCGCCGCACAGCAGGCCCGAGTAGGCGGCGAATGGGTTGCCACCGGTGGCCGCGACGATGATTCCGCCGATAACGAATGCGAAGACGACCGATCCAAGTGGCACCGCCAGGCCGCGCCCGAGATTGCGCAGGGCGATGAAGCGGGGGCGGGCAGTCCGGCCCGCCCCCGTTGCGTTGGCTATGCGGCGCCGCCGCTACTGACTGTGGACGTCAGCGCGTAGCCTAGAAAGGTCACCAGGTCTTGGCAGAGTCCGGCGTCATCGTGCCGGCTTTGATGGCGGCCTCGACCTTGTCCAGCTCGGCCTTGATGTCAGGCGGCAAGGTGACGTTGTCCACCTGGTAGCCCGCGCCGCCGTTCTTGATGCTGAAAGTCAACGCGCCAGCCTGGAACTGGTTGTTCACCACGTTCTGGATCGCGGTGTAGGTCGCGACGTCTACCTTCTTCAGGGCGCTTGCGATCACTGACGGATCGATGCTGCCCTGGTCAGCGTCAACTCCGATGCTGTAGACCCCAGCCTGGCCCGCAGCCTGAAGGACGCCCAAGCCGCACCCGCCGGCCACCTGAAACAGGATGTCGGACTTGGCGGAGATTTGGCTCGAGGCGACGTTCTTGCACTTGGCGGGGTCGGCGAAGTCGTTGGAGTAGCCGACCAGTACCTTGATGCCCGGGTCTTCCATTGTCGCGGCCCACTTATAGCCCGCGATGTAGTGGTCGACTGGCGGGATGCTGATACCACCCACGGCGCTGATCACGCCGTTGTTCTTCTTGGCCTTGCTCTGCTTCTCGAGCATCCCGGCGATGACTCCGACCATGGCGCCGGCGTCCTGCTCACTGAAGTAGAGGGACTCAACGTTGGCGTGTTTGAGGTCGTTGCCTTTGGCGTCTGTGCCGGCCCCGTCGATGATCGCGAAGTGGACGTTCGGGAACGTGCCTGAAACGGTGCCCACGGCCTCCGCCATCAAGAAGCCCACGCCGATGACCAGGTCGTATCCCTTCGAGGCGAAGTTGGTCAGGTTGTTGACGTAATCGTCTCCGGTCTTGGATTCGATCACGTCGCCCTGGATCTTGAAGTCGGTCTTTGCCTTCTCGAGGCCGACGTCAGCCAGGTGGTTGAAGCTCTTGTCGTTCAAGCCGCCGATGTCCGTGACAAGACCGATCTTGTAGGTCTTGCTCGGAGTGCTGCCGCCGCCGGTGGTGCTTCCGCCGCACGCCACCGCCAGCATCAACACTGCCGCCACCACACCAAATACGCGAAGCCGCGTCTGCCCCATCTACCTTGCTCCCTTCAAAAAAACCTGGCGTCAGCCGGGCGCAGATCGCTCGGTCGGGCGGATTGTAACACTCGATTGACGGGGTCCCCCTGACTCCCTCCGGGCTGCCACGGACTCGCGGCCGCTGCCTTGGAGTCGCGATGTGGAAGGATTGCCGGCAGTGGTTCCGCTGGAGGTCATCGGACGCAAGCGCGACGGGCGAGAACACACGCCCGAGGAGATCGAATTTCTCCTATCGGGCTACTTGCACGGTGACATTCCCGACTACCAGATGGCGGCCTGGCTGATGGCCGTGTGTATCCGCGGCATGACACCCGCCGAGACGCTCGCCTTGACCAGTGCCATCGTCGCGAGCGGTGAGGTGCTGGACCTGAGTCGAATCGAGGGAATCAAGGTCGACAAGCATTCGACCGGTGGTGTCGGCGACAAGGTCACGCTGATCGCGGCGCCACTCGCAGCCGCCTGCGGAGTCAAGGTGCCGAAGCTCAGCGGCCGAGCCCTCGCCCACACCGGCGGGACGCTCGACAAGCTCGAATCGGTGCCTGGGTTGACGGTCGACCTCGAGCCTGAGCGTTTCATCCGTCAGGTCAGGGAGGTCGGCATCGCGGTCGCGGCCCAGTCACCGCACATGGTGCCCGCGGACAAATTGCTGTACGCCCTGCGCGACGTGACTGCAACCGTGCCATCCGTCGCGCTGATCGCGTCGAGCGTGATGTCGAAGAAGATCGCCGCAGGGGCCGACGCGATCGTGCTCGACGTCAAGTTCGGCCGCGGGGCATTCATGGCCGACGTGGAGTCGGCGCTCGAGCTCGCGTCCGAGATGGTGCAGATTGGAGAGGGCGCGCATCGACGCACGGTCGCACTCGTGACGGCGATGGACAATCCCCTCGGCCGCTCGGTCGGCAACGCGCTCGAGGTCCAGGAGGCGCTGGACGCGCTGGCGGGCAAGGGCGACGAGGAGCTGCTGCAGGTCTCGTTGATCGTCGCGCGCGAGATGTGCTGGCTGGCCGCGGTCGAGGCGGACCCTGGTGATGCACTTCGCTCCGGCGTCGGTCGCGAGGTGTTCGAGCGAATGCTGGCCGCCCAGGGCGGAAGGCTGAAGGACGGCCTGGCGGTGGCGCCGGTGCAGCTGGCGGTGCCCGCGATGTCCGCGGGCTACGTGGAATCCATCGACGCGCTCGAAGTCGGGTTGGTGGGGCTCGAGCTCGGGGTTGGCCGCAAGAAGAAAGAGGACAAGGTCGATCACGCCGCAGGGATCGTGATCGAGGCGACGGTGGGCGCCCAGGTACGGGCTGGCGACACCCTGGCCGTCGTGCACGCCCGCTCCGCTGAGCTGGCGGAATCGGTCGTGTCGCGGCTGCAGAAGGCCTGGCGCCTCGGCGCGAACGAGGTCAAGCGTCCGCACCACGTTCTTGCCCGGGTGGACAAGGACGGAGTTTCGAAGGCCTATTAGTATTCGCCGCATGGCGGCGGCAGGACCAAAGAAGTATCACGTCGGGCTCGCCAAGGGCGAGGTGGGCGATTACGTGCTGGTGCCGGGTGACCCGGCGCGTACCGTGATGATCGCGAAGTTTCTCGACGGCGCGAAAGAGATGGCGTTCAGCCGCGAGTACCGCACGTTTACCGGATCGGTGGCCGGCGTGCCGGTCTCGACGATGTCGACCGGAATGGGAGGCCCGTCGGTCGCCATCGGCGTCGAGGAGCTGAGCGAGCTCGGCGTCCATACCTTTCTCCGGGTTGGCACATGTGGAGCAGCGCAGCCGGAGATCAAGATCGGCGACCTCGTGATCGCCCTCGGGTCCGTGCGCAGCGAGGGCACGCCGAACGGCTATGTCCCTACCGAATATCCCGCCGTGGCCTCGCTGGACGTGGTCAACGCCCTCGTCGATGCCGCCAAGGACTCCGGGGCGCCGTACCACGTGGGGATCATCCGCAGCGTCGACGCGCTCTACTCGGATCTCTTGCCCGACAGCATGCCCCGGCCCCATCTGCGCGACGAGCTCGAGATGTGGTCGCGCGCGGGCGTGCTGAGCAACGACATGGAGACCTCGACCCTGTTGGTGGTGGCGCGGCTGCGCAAGCTTCGAGCAGGAACCATCAACCTCTGCGTCGACGAGCTGGGCGCCGGAGAGATCCACCACCTCGATCCTTCATACATGGAACGCATGTTGAAGGTGGCCGTGGATGCGATCCGGCGTCTCATCGAGCTAGACCGTGCCGCTAAGGGTAAGTAGCCACCCCCTCGTCGCCGACAGCTTGCGCGGCCTCCGCGACCGCTCGACGCCGCCCGAAGAGTTCAGGGTGCTCGCCAACAAGGTGATCACGCTCCTGCTTTACGAGGCGACCGCCGACCTCGAGGTGCGGCACGGGACGGTGCAGACCCCGCTGGCGGAGGCCGCGGCGATCTCGGTGGAAAAAGAGGTCGTCGCCATCCCGGTGCTGCGCGCGGGCCTCGGACTGCTCGCCCCCGTGCTCGCGCTGCTGCCGCGCGTGAGCGTCGGCTACATCGGCCTCGAGCGTGACGAGGTGACCGCCGTCGCTCGCATCTACTACAACAAGCTTCCGCACCTCGTTGGCAAGGTCCCGCTGCTGCTGGATCCCATGCTGGCCACCGGCGGGTCGGCGGCCCAAGCCTTGGACCTGATCAAGGAAGCGGGCGGGCGTGGGGCGCGGATGATTTGCGTTGTGGCCGCGCCCGAGGGCGTGAAGGTGCTCGAGGAGCGCCACCCCGAGGTGATCGTCTACACCGCCGCGCTCGACGAGAGGCTGAACGACAAGGCGTACATCGTGCCGGGCCTGGGTGACTTCGGCGACCGCCTTTTCGGGACCGGCGGCTAGCAGCCCGAGGAGGCTCCGTGAGCCGACCTCGGGCCGGGCCGGCTACTTCTTGCCTGTGCTCGTCTCTGGAGTCGACCGACGGTGCTCGGCTACTGAAATCTTCTTTCCGTCCTGCTTGCGCGTGTGACCAGGTACCGCAACGATCTTGTTGCCCTTCTTGGTCTCAGCCATGTCCTTTACCTCCTTTGAATCTCAGCCGCCGGCAGATCTCGTTGAGCCGGCGGCGGCCATGAACGGCCGCCGAGCGTTCGCTACGACTGGCTAGGTTGCCCCCGCAACGCCCTCACCGTGCGCGCGTCCAGGTAACAAAGACAGCAACTGAGCCGATTGCGGCCCGGCCAAGTTGCTGTGTTTGTTACGGGCTGGAGCTCATCCTGCAATTGGCGCCGGGCGCATAAATGAAATGGCGATATCGATCAACGGGAACACGATCAATCTGGACTGGACCACGATCTTGATCTGGTGCCTCGTAGGGCTGGTGGCGGGCTTTCTTGCCAGCCGCGTTGCGCTGGGTCATGGCCTCGGCCTCTTCGGCGACATCATCGTTGGGATCCTGGGAGCATTTCTGGGTGGCTTCCTCGCGAGCGTATTCCACATCAACTTTCAGGTGATCGGCCACCCTATCGTCAGCCAGATCGTCGTGGCCTTTGCAGGTGCGGTGATACTGCTGCTGGTCGTACGCCTCGTCGGTGGCGGCAATATGAAGCGGCGGCATGCGACATAAGCGGAGCGTCGTCTCTATCTCAGTAATGGACATGCCGCTGCGGGCGCAGAGCTGGGAGACCAGCAAGGGCACGCTTGTACTGGACGACCAGGTGGTCTCCTTCACGATCGGTGATAAGACGGCGACCATGGGAGTGGCGGACATCGAGCCGTTCGAGGCCGCGCACCTGACCTTGAATCAGTGGCTCGGCTGGTCGGGGTTCCTCATGTGGACGGGCGCCGGGCTCCTGTTGGCCCCGTTCATGATCCTGGTCCCGGCCCTGCTGGTGCCGTTCATCCTTCTGGTCCCGACCCCCTGGATGGTTCACCTGAAGAATAAGGCCGGACCATCCCTCATAGTGACCGTCGGTCCGAGGGCGAAAGCACTGGAGATTGCGGCCGCCATCCTCGGAGCCAGGTCCCGACTCCGGGCTGCGCAGGCGCTCGCTGGACACTAGAGGCTCCTAGCCGAACCTAGCCTCGTAGGCGGTTGCGTTGCAGCGCTGAATCTCTTCGTCGCTAAGGCCCATGGCTCTCGCGAGCTCGAACTCGTGGCTCAGGGTCGTGTCCGCGACAGTGCGCGAGTCGGTGCTGATCGTGCAGCGCACGCCGGCACGCACCAGGCGCGGCAGCGGGTGTTCCGCGAGGGTCTGCACGGCCTTGCACTTCCAGTTGGCGGTCGGGCACAGGTCCAGCACGATGCCCTCCGACCTAACGCGCTCCACGATGCGCGGATCCGCGGCCCCGATCACGCCGTGAGCGATCCGCTCGACGCCGAGGTTGAGCGCTTCCTCAACGCTGGATGGGTCGCCGGCCTCCCCGGCGTGGCACGTGAGCCTGAGGCCCGCGGCGCGCGCAGCCTCGAATGCAGGACGCTGCGGCGCCGCCGCGTACTGCACCTCATCGCCCGCGAGGTCGAAGCCGACGACACCTTTTCCCGCGAAACGTCCCGCCTCGCGCGCGAGCGCGACGTTCTCGTCGGGTGTGTCGTGGCGCATGGCGCAGACGATGGCTACCGCGCGCAGCGGAGCGGCCGAAAGGCCTGCGAGCACGCCAGTGATCACTTCCGGCACTGTTAGGCCGCTGCGCAGATGCAGCCTTGGAGCCCAGCGGACCTCGAGGTAGTCGATGTTCTCGGCCGCCGAATCGATGCCCAGCTCCAGCGCGGCCCGCTCCAGCGCTTTCTGCGTCTGCAGGACTGCGATTGCTGGATCGAAGTAGGCGATGTACGCCGCTTGCGAGGGGCAGTCTTCCGGAGCCACCATCGACAACGGCCTCGGCAGGTCGAGGTCAAGGTCGCGCGCAATCTCGTCGGCGGTGGATGGCCGCACCGCGCCGTCGAGGTGGCAGTGCAGCTCGGCTTTGCGCCACGCGAAGTACGGCGAGGCGGCCGTGTTCTTTAGGTCAGCGAATAGATGTGAGGCAGCTCGCGGTACAGGCCCGCGTAGTCGAGGCCGTATCCGATCACGAACCGGTCGGGGATGACGAAGCCGCAGAAGTCGATGTTGACCTCGGTCACACGTCGAGCCGGCCGGTCGAGCAGCGCCGCGATGCGCAGCGATGCCGGTCCCATTTTGCGGATGCGCTTGGTGATCGCGCTGACGGTGAGTCCCGAGTCGACGATGTCCTCGACCAGCAGCACGTGCCGGCCGATCAGTGGTCCGTCGACCATGTGGGCGAGCTGGAGGCGGCCGCTGCTCGTTGTGCCGCCGTGATAGCTCGATGCGCGCACGAACTCGAGCTCGGCCGGGATGCTGAGGCTGCGCAATAGGTCGGCGGCGAACACTGTGGCGCCTTTGAGGATGACGACCATCACGAGCGGCGTTTCGATGTCCGCATATGTCTCGGAGATCTGCTTTCCGAGCTGCCGGACACGGCGGGCGATCCTGGTTGAGCTGATCATCGGCTTGCCGCTGACCGGCCCGTCCGCGTTTGCTCCTGAGGTTTTCACTGGGAGCGGTCTGGTGAGAACCTCGGGCATCTACTGGAGATTTTAGACCCCGATCGGATGCCACACGGTCTTCATTTCCATGAATGCCGTGATCAAGTAGGGACTGGCCTCATCCGATGTGACTTTGATCACCCGTTTGACGTTGTCGGCCGCGGCGGACTCGACCGCCTTGACCTCGTCTGTGGTGCATCCGGCCACGTCGATCGCGTTGACGTCCATGTGGGCAGCGAGCCATGGCAACAGCTCGCGGCGCTGCCCGCTCAGCACGTTGACGACGCCCGCGGGAAAGTCGCTCGTCGCGAAAACTTCGGCGAGGGTGAGCGCCGGCAGCGGCTGCGACTCCGGCGCGAGCGCCACCACGACGTTGCCTCCGCACAGCGCGGGAGCGATGCGGCGCACGAGGCCTGCCAGCGCAGGTACCTCGGGCGCGACGATCCCGACCACGCCGGTGGGCTCGGGAAGCGTGAAGTTGAAGTAAGGACCGGCGACCGGATTCACGGTGCCGGCAACCTGAGGCAGCTTGTCCGTCCAGCCCGCGTACCAGACCAGCGTCTCGACAGCCTGGTCGAGCTCGCGTCGCGCCTTGGCGCCACCGCCAAGAAGGTCTGTGAACTGAGCGCCGCGGCTGTCCAGCATCTCCGCTGCGCGGTACAGGATCTGGCCGCGGTTCATCGCGGTGCGCCCGGCCCATGCCGGAAAGGCGGAACGCGCGGCCCGCACAGCGTCGCGCAGGTCTTTGCGCGAACCGCGCGGCACGTTGACAGTTCCGTCGGGCTGGTACGCGCGTCCGGACTCAGAGCGCACGAACTCGCCATTGACGAAAAGCTTGTAGGTCTTGCGGACGTCCATCAGTTGAGGTCCAGGTAGGGCGCGAGGCCGTGCACGCCGCCTTCGCGACCGAAACCGGATTCCTTGTATCCGCCGAAGGGTGACGTCGGGTCGAATCGGTTGAAGGTGTTCGCCCACACCACGCCAGCCCTAAGCCGCTCGGCCATCCACAGGATCCGCGAACCCTTATCGGTCCAGACGCCGGCAGAAAGCCCATAAGGCGTGTTGTTCGCCTTCTCCACAGCCTCCCCCGGCGTGCGGAATGTGAGCACTGAGAGCACAGGTCCGAAGATCTCCTCCCGCGCGATGCGGTACGACTGCGAGACGTTGGTGAACAGCGTTGGCGGGAACCAGAATCCGCGCTCGGGCAGCCTGCACTCCGGCTGGTAGAGCTCCGCGCCCTCTTCAATGCCCGACTTGACCAGGCCCTGGATCTTCTCCAGCTGCGCGCGCGAGTTGATGGCGCCGATGTCGGTGTTCTTGTCCAGCGGGTCGCCCAGCCGCAGGGTCGACAGCCGGCGCTTCAGCTTCTCCATCAAAGGTTCGGCGATCGATTCCTGGACCAGGAGACGGCTGCCGGCGCAGCAAACGTGGCCCTGGTTGAAGTAGATGCCGTTGACGATGCCTTCGACGGCCTGGTCGAGCGGCGCGTCCTCGAACACGATGTTGGCCGCCTTGCCACCAAGCTCGAGCGTGAGCTTCTTCCCGGTTCCCGCGAGCGAGCGCTGGATCAGCTTGCCGACCTCCGTCGAGCCCGTGAACGCGACCTTCTTGACACCCGGATGCTCGACCACGAGAGAGCCTGTCTTTCCGGCGCCGGTGACGATGTTGACCACGCCCGGCGGCAGCTCGGCCTGCATGCAGATCTCCGCGAAGAGCATCGCCGAGAGCGGTGTGGTCTCGGCGGGCTTCAAGACGACCGTGTTGCCGGCGGCGAGCGCCGGTGCGATCTTCCACGACAGCATCAGAAGCGGGAAGTTCCAGGGGATGACCTGGCCGGCGACGCCAAGAGGTCGCGGCTTACGGTTGGGGAAGGCCCATTCGAGCTTGTCGGCCCAGCCCGCGTAGTAGAAGAAGTGGGCGGCGCTCAGCGGGATGTCCACATCGCGAGATTCCTTGATCGGCTTGCCGCCATCCATCGTTTCAACGACAGCGAGCTCTCTCGCGCGCTCCTGGATGAGCCGCGAGATGCGGAATATGTAGCGGGCGCGTCGCGATGGAGCGAAACGCGACCAGGACTCGAACGCGCGCCCCGCGGCCTTGACAGCCCGGTCGACGTCGACCGCGTCGGCCTCCGACACCTCGGCGAGCTTCTTCTCCGTTGCGGGGTTGATCGTTGAGAACCGCTTCTTGCTGTGCGGCTCGACCATGCGGCCGTTGATGAAAAGCCCATAGGTGGGCTGGATGCGAACATGGTCGATGGCCTCAGGCGCGGGCGCGTACTCGAAGACCTGTTTGGCCAGCTCCGCGGATTGCTTCTTGGTGATTGCCATCAGTCGATCGTGAAGTAGTCGCCGGACTGATACACGCCTGTGCGCTCCTTGTCGATCTGCATGAGCACGTCGTTCAGGAGAGTGGATGCGCCGAGGCGGAAGCGTTCGGGGGTCATCCAGTCGGACCCGAGGGTTTCGTAGAGCAGCACGAGGTAAGCGATCGCCTGCTTAGACGTGCGAATCCCACCGGCCGCCTTGAAGCCCACCGGCCGGCCTGTCTCGCGCACGAAGTCGCGGATGGTCTCCATCATCACGAGGCTCACGGGTAGCGTCGCCGCGGGCTGCACCTTGCCGGTCGACGTCTTGATGAAGTCGGCGCCGGCGGCCATCGCGAGGATGCTTGCCCTCCGGATCGCGTCGTACGTGCCCAGCTCGCCTGTCTCGAGGATGACCTTCAGGTGTGCCTGTCCACATGCCTCTTTGATGGAGACGATCTCGTCGTAGACGCGCTGGTAGTCGCCCGAGAGGAAGGCCCCGCGGTCGATCACCATGTCGATCTCGTGCGCGCCGGCGCGCACGGCCTCCTCCGTCTCGGCGATCTTGATCGACAGGAAGCTCTGCCCGGACGGAAAGGCGGTGGCCACGGACGCGACCCGCACATTGCTTCCCCGAAGGTGGGCGACGGCGTCCGCGACCCGCGCCGGGTAAACGCAGATCGCGGCGACCGAGGGGATGCTCGGGTCGCCTGGTTTCGGCCGCATTCCCTTCGCGCAGAGGGCCGCCACCTTGCCCGGCGTGTCCGAGCCCTCGAGAGTCGTGAGGTCCATGCAGCGGACCGCGAGGTCCAGCGCCCAGAGCTTCGACGCCTTCTTGATCGAGCGCTTCGCGAGCGAGGCGGCCCGCTCGTCGACCCCTACCTCGTCCACGCTGCGCACGCCGCGCATGAGCGACCCGAGGTGCGTGAGGGAGAGAGCGGTAGCCACCCCTGGGATTATGCGACGCCGCTCTCGAGGACGATCGGCCCCTATCCTCTCCGCATGAGGGTCGCCGACCTCAACTGGATGCAGCTCGAGGCGTACTTGAAGCGTGACGACCGCATCGTGCTGCCGCTTGGATCGACCGAGCAGCATGCCTACCTCTCGCTCGCAACCGACGCGATCCTGGCGGAGCGTGTCGCGGTCGAAGCCGCCGATCCCCTCGGCGTACCTGTGCTGCCCGCCCTCGCGTATGGGCTGACGCCGTATTTCGCCGCCTTTCCGGGCAGCCCTTCCGTTCGCCAGGAGACCTACCTGTCTTTCGTCGGCGAGCTGCTCGACTCGCTGCGCGGCCAGGGGTTCAAGCGCTTCCTCTTGGTGAACGGGCACGGCGGCAACGCCCCGGTCGAGGCCCTGGCGGGAAACGGCGTGGTCTTGCACGACTGGTGGAAGGCTCCGAAGACCATGGCGGTGGTGAAAGAGATCGATCCCAGCGCGTCGCATGCGTCCTGGATGGAAAACTTCCCCTGGACCCGACTGCCAGGCGTCGTGCTGCCGCCGGGGAGGAAAGCGCCGGCGCCCCGTCTTTCGGAAGAGCCCGCCGCGGTGCGGGCCGCCCTCGGAGAGGGATCGATGGGAGGCTACTGGGAACGCACCGATGACGACGTGTTGCGCGTATGGCGGGTCGGCGTTGAGGAGACTCGCGAGGTGCTTGCCGGCCTAGGCTGAGAGGGCGATATCGCGACCTTCGAGGACGCGCTCACCGTTTTCAGGGCCGTGCGAGCGTCGCATCGCCACCTCCGTGCGCGAAGCCTGGCTGAAGCCGGCGAGATCCCAGACCCGGACGACGCGGCCGAAGAGGAGCTGCTGGAGACTCGACTTTTCTGGATGGGAATCAGCTAGTCAGCTCGTCCGCAAGCAGGTCCATCAAGAGCCCGTCGTGCCAGGTCCCGTCCGCCCCGCGCTCGTACTTCCGCATCACGCCGACCGGGCGGAAACCGACCTTCGAATAGCAGCGGATCGCCGCTGCGTTGTCGGCGGCCGGGTCGATCACAAGCCGGTGATGGCCCTGGTCAGCGATGAGGTGGCGGGCCAGCGTCCGGATCGCATCAGTCCCGAGCCCGCGGCCGTGGAGCGCAGGGTCGAGATAGATGTCGATGCCCGCGTGCCGGTAATCCGGCTCGTCCTCGGCATGCCACTGGATCGCGCCGGCAACGCGACCGTCGTGCTCTACGACCAGCGTCTCGGTTCCCACTTCTGCCAAGTCCTCGGCTACGGCAGCCGCCAGGTCCTCGCCGCCACGCCACCACCGCAGGACCTCCGGAGTCGCGCGGATCCGGGCCAGTTCATGGATGTCTTCGGGCCGAGCGGCCCGCAGCGTCACCTGAGCGCCGCGCAGCCTCGCCGTGCCTTTTCGAGAGTCCACGATCAGCGATAGGTTCTCACGCCTCGCCGATCGTGTCTCGTGGGCGGTGTATCCCGCGCCGGGCTCAGCCGGTCGCTATGGCGGCAGCGTCCCGACTCACTGCGGCCAGGGCTTGCTGAAGCACCGGCCGGCGGGCCCAAGATCAGAAGTCGGGCGGCGCGTCCATCACGCGACGCACCTCGATCGGCACCTTCACGAAAGCGACGATCCGCGAGGCGATCTCGATCGCACGCTCTTCTTTCTCGACGTCGACGATCCAGTAGCCGACCAGCGATTCCTTGGATTCGGCATAGGGTCCATCGGTCGGCACGGGGATGCCGTTCTCGAACCGGACTGTCTTGGCCTGGCTTCCGTCGGCAAGACCTTGCGCATCGACAAGCTCGCCCGACTTCTTCAGGTCCTTATCCAGGTTCCGCATGAACTGGACCATCTCGAGCATCCAATCCCGGCCCATCGCCTCGAGGCCACCCTCTGCGGATCCGAACGTCATGATCATGTACTTCATCGCTTCACTCCCATCATTAGGCACCGGAAGGGTGCCTTCACACCTGGGTCGGAGCAGTCGCCCCGTTCTCGACATCGGACTGCAAAATGGTCAGCCGACATAGTCTGTTTGAGCCACGATAGGGGCCGTGCCAACGCGCTTTACCGAATTGATCGGCTGCAGGCTCCCCATCCAGCTCGCAACCCTGGGTGGTGTAGGCACCCTCGAGCTGGCGCGTGCAGTCGAGTTGGCCGGCGGCCTGGGTATGGTGCCTGGCGGCGTCCAGGTCAGCGGGACGCGGTCGGGAGCGTTGGGCAAGGGTTTCCTGATCCCGTACCTTCCTCCGCTCGACGAAGTGGCGGAGAAGGTCCGTGGGTTGCGGGTGGCGGAGTTCTTCTGGGGCGACCCGCAGCCGGCCATCGTCACCGCCGCCCACTCTGTCGGATGCCTGGTCGCCTGGCAGATCGGGTCGGAAGAGGAGGCTAGGACGGCGGAGGCCGCGGGTTGCGACTTCGTGGTCGCCCAAGGCGTCGAAGCGGGCGGACACGTCCGCGGAACCGAGCCACTGGATGAGCTGCTGGCGGACGTGCTCAGAAGCGTCTCTGTGCCGGTTGTGGCGGCTGGCGGGATCGGCAGCGCCGAACGTGTCGCAGAGCTGATCTCGGCCGGCGCAGACGCCGTGCGGATAGGCACCCGCTTTCTCGCCTGTCCTGAATGCGACACGCATCCCGATTACGTTGAGGCTCTAATCGCCGCAGGCGCCGCAGACGCGGTACTGACTGACCACTTCGACAACGACGGGCAGTGGCCGGCGCCCGTTCGGGTCTTGCGCTTGTCGCTGGAAGGCGCGATCAGCGCCGGCAACCGCAGCACGTCCCCGCCCTCGAAAACAGCCGACGCGCCTCTCGCCATGGCGTGTTATGCCGGGCTTTCGGTTGAGAATGTGAGGGAGGTAACCGGTGCACAGGAGGTCGTCCGCGAATTGACGTCGCTCCTAGCCTAGGTACGACCACACTGCTTCCGAACGGTGGGCCGGCGTCTCACCGAGAGCCGTTGCTGCAATTGTTATGGCCGTCGCCCGTTAACTGAAGCACCGTAGGTGCTCCTCGCGCGCCTCGAACCGAATACATGACCGAAGTACGGACTTCCGCCTCGACGCGCCCAGAGCAAGACCGCGATGGTGCCGATACGGAAGAGGACGCCCTCGCAAGCCCAGGCGAGCGTGACATACAGGGCCGCGACCGCGATCTGGCCGCCGATATGCGTGATCGAGAGGCCGCGCTGCGCGACCGGGAGGCCGAAGCGCGTGACCACGCGGCGGGTGATCTTGACCGGAACACGGGGGATCGCGCGGTCCGTGACCGCCAACATGAGGCGGGCGAACGTGACCGGAGTCCCGCCAGACATGCAGGTGCGGCGGATAACCGGGAACAAGCCACCAACGACCGCAAGGTTGCGGCCGAAGATCGTGCACAGGCGGCCAAAGACCGCGAGGATTCCGGGACCGACGAACTGACGGGGGTGCGCCGCCGAGAGGCTGGGCTGGCTGCGCAGGACCGTGACGTCGCTGCTGGGCTCCGTGACCGGGAGGCCGAAGCACGTGACGACGCGGCGGGCGATCTTGACCGAACCGCTGGAGATCGCGCGGCAAGCGACCGCCAAAATGCGGCGGACGAAGGCGCGCAGGCGGCGTCTGGGCGTGCAGGGGCGGCCGACAATCGGGAACGAGCCATCAATGACCGCCGAGTCGCAGCGGAAGATCGCGCCCAGGCGGCCAAGGACCGCGAGGATTATGGAACCGACGAGCTGACCGGAGCCCGACGCCGGGAGGCCGGGCTGGCCGCGCAGTATCGCGATGTTGCGGCCGAGCTGCGTGACCGGGAGGCCGAGGCCCGCGACGACGCGGCGGGTGATCTCGACCGAACCACCGGCGATCGCGCGGCGAGCGATCGTCAAAATGCCGCCGACGAAAGTGCACGGGCTGCCCTCGGTCGCGCTGAGGCCGCCGAGTACCGCGCCCTGGCGATCAACGACCGCAAGCTTGCAGCGGAGGATCGCGCACAGGCAGCCAAGGACCGCGAAGAGTCCGGTCTGGCTGCGCGCGCGCGAGACGTTGCGGCCGAGCTTCGCGACCGAGAGGCTGAGAGGCGCGATGACGCTGCGGGTGATTTCGATCGAAGTGCAGGGGATCGGGCGGCGAGCAACCGCCGACGCGCGGCCGACGAAGGCGCCCAAGCCGCCTCCCGTCGAGCTGGAGCGGCGGACAGCCGCGAACGAGCAATCAACGACCGCCGGGTGGCAGCAGAGGATCGGGCACAGGCGGCCAAGGACCGTGAGGATTCAGGGACAGACGAGTTGACGGCGGTACGCCGTCGGGAGGCGGGGTTGGCCGCGCGGGATCGTGACGTCGCGGCCGAGCTGCGTGACCAGGAGGCCGAGGCGCGCGACGACGCGGCGGGCGATCTCGACCGAACCGCAGGTGACCGGGCGGCCACCAACCGCCAGCGCGCGGCCGACGAAGGTGCCCGGGCCGCATCGGGGCGCGCTGGGGCGGCGGAGAGCCGCGAACGAGCCATCAACGATCGCCGAGTGGCAGCTGAAGACCGTGCCCAGGCGGCCAAGGATCGCGAGGACTCCGGGGCCGATGAGCTGACGGCAGTGCGCCGCCGCGAGGCCGGGCTGGCGGCGCGGGACCGTGACGTCGCCGCCGAGCTGCGTGACGTCGCGGCCGAGGCGCGTGATGACGCTGCCGGCGATCTAGACCGAAGCGCGGGGGACCGGGCGGCCACCAACCGCCAGCGCGCGGCCGACGAAGGCGTCCGGGCTGCGTCGGGGCGCGCCGAGGCTGCGGACAGCCGCGAACGGGCCATCATCGACCGCAGGGTTGCAGCGGAAGATCGCGCGCAAGGCAGCCACGACCGTCAGATCGCCGCGGAAGACCGCGCACAGGCCGCGAGGGACCGCGAGGATTCGGGGACCGACGAGCTGACCGGAGCAAGCCGCCGCGGCGCCGGGCTGGCTGCGATCGGTCGCGAGATCAACCGACAGCAGCGCGTGAGCGGGGAGCTCGTGGCCGCTTATGTCGACGTGGACGGGCTCAAAGCCACCAACGACACAACGGGTCACGGTTCAGGGGACACGCTGCTGATTGCCGTGGCGGCCTCGTTGCGAGCGTGCCTGCGTACCTACGACTTGATCGCTCGCGTCGGGGGCGATGAATTTGTCTGCGTGCTCCCCGGCATCGGAATCGAAAACGCTCGCCGGCGTTTCGAGGCTGTTAGGGCGATGCTGGCGACGGAGCTCCCCGGCGCCTCGTTCACGGTCGGATTCGCCCGGCTCGAAGACGGCGACTCGACCGACGAGCTGATTCAGCGCGCCGACGACGAGGTGTCAAGGGCTCGCAAACGCCGCTAAGGCACGTCCACGATATTGCCTCTCGACCGGACGATCGTCAGTTGGTGCTCAAACGATGCGCCGCAGCCACGCCTCTATCTCACCCTTTGCTGGGTCGTACGTCTTCAGGCCTCTGATCGCGCGCTCAAGTGCATCCTGCGCTAGGCCTTCCGCGTCGCCGGTGTCGCTGGAGATCAGCTGCGCGAACTTGTACACCCGTCCGGCATAGGTTTGACAAATCGCATCCGCGGTCAGCGGAGTAAGGGCCGCAACACGACTGTCGACCGGGAGTCCGATAGCGCGATCCTCCACAACAGATATACGGTCGGGCGAGGAGGAACCTAACGGCCCCACGAAAGAGCCCCCCGCGCCGAATTCATGATGGTGTTCGCGCGGTTGACGCAGGCTGTTAACGAAAGGGGCAGGGGATTATTGGTTCTAAGCGATGCAGCTCAACTCCGTCAGGAAGCTGCCAAGTGGGTTCAGACCAGTCGCCGATGAGGACAGATCGGGGGCTTGGTTCCCGACCGGCGGCGATCCTCCGAGGTGATCCATCAGCGCTTCTTTCAAACCATCCTTGGAAAGGATTGGAAGGCCGAGCTGATTCCACTACGCCGGCGAAGCCACGATGCGCGGAGAAGTGCTGGCGGCCGGCTCGATTCGGGTTGAATCGGTGAAGGCCGGGAGCACGAACCAGAAGGTGCTGCCTCGCCCCAGCGTCGAGTCCTGGTGTATCTCGCCTCCGTGCATCGCCACCAGGCTCTGAGCAATCGCCAACCCGAGACCGGTCCCGCCAAATCGGCGGGTCATGCTGGAGTCGGCCTGCTTGAACTTCTGGAAAAGACGCGCCCTGGTTTGTTCGCTCATCCCGATCCCGGTGTCCGTCACGCTGACTCGCCACGACTCGCCCACAGCGGTGCAGGTGATCGTGACGCCGCCCGTCGCCGTGAACTTGATCGCGTTGCCCAGCAGGTTGGTCATGACCTGCTTCAACCGAAACGGGTCGCCGAGCGCCTGGGCGGCTTCGGGCACTGATGCGACCAGGTAGAGCGACTTGCGGTCGGCGAGCTCGCGCATGGCCAACAGGACAGAGTCGACCAGGTCTTTGAGTTCGACGCATCCAACTTCCAACGACATCTGCCCTGCCTCGATCTTGGACTCGTCGAGGATGTCGTTCACCAGGGTGAGCAGCACGTGCCCGCTGGTCTCGATCTCCAGCACGGCCTGACGCTGCTCGTCGCTGAGCGGGCTGTCCGCGTCTGCGAGCAGGAGCTCGGTGAAGCCCAGGATCCCGGTCAGTGGGGTCCTCAGCTCGTGGCTCATGTTGGCGATGAAGCTTGACTGCTGCCGGCTCGCCTCTATGAGCTGGGCGTTCTTGTCGGATATGTCGACCACCGCCGCCTTCAGCTGGGACTCACTGTTTCGAAGCGCCTCACCGGCGGCGAGCGCGCGGAACTTGTCCGATTGCATTCGCGCGTCGTACGCCCGAGCCATTCGCACGATGGACGAGTCAATGCTGGCGCGAACGACCGATCGGGCTTCGGCAGCGACCGCGGCCGGGGTGCCTAGACGAGCGATTTCTTGATCCTGCACGCGGAGGGTCGCGTCACGAAAGAAGAGATAGGAGCGCGTCATCTCGCCGACCGAGAGACCGTCGACAACCGCCATGACTCCCAGGCGGCTGATGAAGTCCCGCTGCTTCGCGGTCATGACCGATCCATTCGTCAGCCACTCCGCGTACAGGCGGGTCGAGAGGTTGCGGATGTGCCGGAGTGGCTTGGTGAAGCGGCGCGAGGTCAGCTCGGTGAGATTTGCCTTCGCCGCCATCGCCTCGGTCAGATGAGTGATATCGCTGACGCGAGTGGCGAGCGCCTGGCCCAGCCTGAACCGGGCCTCGACATCCCGGTCCTTGGGCGTGATACCCGAAGCTGACGGGCTCGATTGGGGGGCTTTGTCCCCGGCTGCGTCTGCACTTCGCCGTACGAACGGATCGCTGTGGTCTGGCCGCTGCGCGACGTGCTCTCTCATGGCACCCATGGGTGGTTACATTGCTACGCGGGGCGGCTCGTCTTGTCCACCCTGAAAAGCACGGTCTCTCGACCCCACTGAAGGCAGGGGTTCAAACCTCGCCGGGCCAATCGCACACCGCTCCAGGGTCCGCGCTAACTTAGGGTACCCGGTCAGGACGGGCGCCTTTCCTTCACCACCGGCTTCAGAACGCCCTTCAGC
>DAITQH010000004.1:40877-48211 GCA_036833175.1 Candidatus Dormiibacterota bacterium | reverse complement strand
CTCCGACCTGTTGACTTGGATCACGAGCCGTCCAACAGCTCAATTCAAACCTCGCAAGAGGCCAAATCCAGGAGGAAACGTCGTGAACAAGGAAATTCGGTGGCGAATCATCAGTCTTCAGGCAATGCTCGTTCTCATTCTCGCGGGGGCCTCTGGCTTCCTTTTCTACGAGGGAAACTTCGTGACCAACATGGTCAAGGACGAGCTGACCGCTCAGCAGGTCTTCTTCCCAACCGCTGACCAGATCAAGGCCGGCGGCGCGCTGGACCCCGCGGAGTTCCCGCAGGAGATTCGGGACCAGGCCGGCAACCAGGTCACCGACGGTAACCAGGCCAGGATCTACGCCAACGACTTCCTCGGCAAGCACCTGCAGGGTGTCGCAGGCGGCTCGACCTACGCCTCGATCGGCACCAAGATCTCGGCCGCGAACGCCGCGCTTGCAGCCGCGTCTAAGACGGACCCTAACTACGCAACGCTTCAGGCCAACGTCGCGACACTAAACGGCCAGAGGACCACGCTCTTCACTGGCGAGATGCTGCGCGCCACGCTTCTCAACTCGTGGGGCTGGTGGACCCTCGGCCTCTACACGACCTACGCCGGCATCGGACTTCTGATCGCGGCCCTCGGTGTTCTCGGAGCGGTTGTCTTCGAGCTCCTGGTGGTTGCGCGCAAGCCCGAATCAATCAAAGTCAAGGTCGGGCAGAAAGTCACTGCCTGACGGCACTTCAAGAACGGCGAAATCCGGCGGGCTCTGGCCCGCCGGACCTTCTTTGTAACTGCGAATAGGAGAAACTCACACACGTGGCGCTTTCCAGTCCGGTCGAGAGTACCCGTACCAGCCCGGGTCGCCCCCGGGTCCGCAACCCGTACAGCAAGCTCCCGAACTGGCTCTACCCATCGTTCGTGGCGGTGGCGCTCAGCCTGTTCGGCATCTTCTCGCTGTGGGTGGTGTTCTTCCAGCACGATGGCTATTACGCCCCGTACCTAAGCCCTTTCTACTCGCCGCTCATCAAAGTTGGACCGATCCCGCCCGGCGTCTGGGTGGCCTGGGCGCCCCTGGTATTTCGCCTCACCTGCTACTACTACCGCAAGGCCTATTTCCGAAGCTTCTTCGGGCATCCCCGCTCGTGCGCGGTCCCGGAGCGGGCAGGACGTCGCTACCGCGGCGAGACCGTGTTCCCCTGGGTCTTCAACAACTTTCACCGGTTCGCCTTCTACGCCACCGTGGTCCAGGTTGCCTTCCTGTGGTTCGACGCCATCGTCGCGTTCGACTTCGGTGGCCGGTTTGGCATCGGCCTGGGCAGCGCGCTGATGCTCGCCAATGTGCTCCTGCTGTCCGGCTACACGTTCGGCTGCCACGCCTTCAGGCACCTGGCGGGTGGCGACCTCGACTGCTTTTCATGCTCGCTCGCGGCCCGCGCACGCCACAAGCTGTGGAAGGGCGTGACCGTCCTCAACGTCAGGCACGACACGTGGGCCTGGGCGAGCCTGCTCTCGGTGGCGGGCGCCGACGTCTACATCCGCCTGCTGCTGGCCGGCGTGCTGCACGACCCACGGTGGATCTCGTGAGCGTCGCGACCTACGAAACGGTCGAGACCGACGTTCTGATCCTCGGGGCCGGAGGCGCGGGCCTTCGCGGCGCAATCGCGGCGGCGGAGGCCGGTGTGCGCGTGCTGGTCGTCTGCAAGTCCCTCCTGGGCAAGGCCCATACAGTCATGGCTGAGGGCGGCGTCGCGGCGGCCATGCACAACGTCGCCTACCAGGATTCGTGGGAGGTGCACTTCGCCGACACGATGAAAGGCGGCAAGCTCATCAACGACTGGAGAATGGCCGAGATCCACGCCAAAGAGTCGCCGGATCGGGTCATCGAGCTCGAGCGCTGGGGCGCGGTTTTCGACCGTACGTGGCAGGGGCGCATCCATCAGCGGCCGTTTGGAGCCCACACGTATCCGCGCCTGGCCCACATCGGGGATCGCACGGGCCTGGAGCTGATCCGCACGCTGCAGGATCGCGCGGTGCACACGAACGGGGTGGAGGTGCACATGGAAGTGACGGTGTTCAAGCTGCTGAAGGCCGACGGCCATGTCGTCGGCGCGCTGGCCTATCGACGCGCCGACGGCTCGCTGATCCTCTATCGCTGCTCAGCGCTCGTGCTCGCCTCGGGCGGCGCCGGCAAGATGTACCGCGTCACCTCCAACTCGTGGGAGAGCACGGGCGACGGGACCGCGCTCGCCTACGACGCCGGCGCGCAGCTCCGTGACATGGAGATGGTCCAGTTCCACCCGACGGGCATGGTCTGGCCCGCGGGCGTGCGCGGCCTACTGGTCACCGAAGGGGTGCGCGGCGAAGGTGGCGTGTTGCGGAACAAGGACGGCGAGCGCTTCATGGAGAGATACGACCACGAGCGAATGGAGCTCTCGTCGCGAGACGTCGTGGCCCGCGCCATCAACTCGGAGGTCATTGCCGGCCGCGGGACACCGCACGGCGGCGTAAACCTTGACATCAGCCACAGGAAACCCGAGTTCATCAAGAGCAAGCTGCCGTCGATGTACGAGCAGTTCCTGAAGCTGTCAAATGTCGACATCACCAAGCAGCCGATGGAGGTGGCGCCAACTCTTCACTACATGATGGCGGGCGTGCGGGTTGAGCCAGAAACCGGCGCGACGAACGTCCCCGGCCTCTACGCCGCGGGCGAGCTCGCAGCGGGGCTGCACGGGGCCAATCGCCTGGGCGGCAACTCCCTGAGTGACCTGCTGGTTTTTGGCAAACGGGCCGGCGACGCCGCGGCCGAGGCCGCGAAGCGGAGCCCGAAAGCCGACAAGACGCAGATCGATCCGGCGCAGGTGCAGCAGGCGATAGCAGCTCTCATGGCACCATTCGACCGGCCGGCCGGCGAGAGTCCGTACAAGCTGCACGCGGAGATCCAGGACACGATGTCGACGCACGCGCCGATCGTTCGTGACGCAGCCGGCCTGAAAGAGGGGCTGGTCAAGATCGAGGATCTGCGTGAACGGGCAAACGTGTGTGGGACGGGCGGCTCGACGACGCTCGCCTTCAATCCTGGATGGCACACCTCGTGGGACATCCGATCGATGCTGGTCAACGCCGAGGCGTTGCTGCGGTCGGCGCTCGAGCGTAAGGAGAGCCGAGGCGCTCACGCTCGCTCGGACTACCCGAAGACCGACGATCGGCTCGCTTCAGTCAACTACATCACTAAGCAGACGCCGCATGGCATGAGCGTGGAGGCTCTACCCATCCCGACCATGCCCAGCCATCTCGCCGAGATCTTGCACCGGTCCTATGCGACTTACACGCCGGAGGAGATGGAGTAAATGGAGCTGACCACCCTCGACCTCAACATCTGGCGAGGCGACGCGAAAGGCGGCGAGCTCGTCTCCTACCGCGTGCCGGTTCGGGAGGGGATGGTCGTCCTCGACGCCGTGCTGTGGGTGCAGGCCAACATGGCGTCCGACCTCGCCGTGCGCTGGAACTGCAAGGCGGCCAAGTGTGGGTCGTGCTCCGCCGAGATCGACGGCTTCCCGCGCCTCATGTGCAAGACCCCGATCACCGAGTACGGAACGCAGGTCAGCGTCGGGCCGATGAAAGCTTTCCCGATCATCAAAGACCTCGTCACCGACGTCAGCTGGAACTACCAGGTCAACAAGGAGATACCGCCGTTCACGCCGAGCGAGAAGGACCTCTCCAGCAGCGAGCCGTGGCGGATGCAGCAGAAAGACGTCGAGCGCGTCATGGAGTTCCGCAAGTGCATCGAATGCTTCCTCTGTCAGGACGTCTGCCACGTCCTGCGGGCGCACGATCTCAAAGGCATGTTCCAGGGTCCCCGATTCATGGTCCGGATTGCGAGTCTCGAGATGCATCCGAAGGATGTGCTTGACCGCCGCCCTCTGCTCAAGGGAAAGGCCGGGATCGGCTACTGCAACGTCACAAAATGCTGCACCGAGGTATGCCCGGAGCACATCCACATCACCGACAACGCGATCATCCCGCTGAAGGAGCGCATGGACGACGTGTACTTCGACCCGGTGCGGTCGTTGATGAACCGGCTTGGCGGCCGGTCCCGAAAACCTCCGACAGCCTGAGTCTGCGACCAGGCCATTCGGCCCCTGCGGAAGGGGGCTATCGGCACCTGTGGCGCCGCAACTTGAGGTCGATGTTTACTTGGTGTTCGTGGAGCGTTCTGTTCACATCAATCGGCCGATAGCGAAGGTCACCGCTGCCCTGGCCGCTGGTCCCTCCAAATGGTTCCCACACTTCGATGGTCCTATCCACGCTGAGGTTGGCCCACGGGTGGCCGGTCTTGAGCTCCGAAAGAATGTCGTCGTCGAAATCGGCCAACCGCTGACCGACGGGGACTGGACTGAGGTTCCCATCACCTGGCAAGCGACGTTTATCCAGCGGTTGTTTCCCGTTATGACAGGAAAGGCCGAGTTTGCCCCGGTGGATGATCGCGTCACCAGGCTGACTGTCTCCGGCATGTACCAGCCCCCTCTCGGCAGCCTGGGCAAGCAGCTCGACGATGCCCTTCTGCACCGGGTGGCAGAGGCCACCGTCAAGGAGCTTGCCGAGTCGATCGGAAAGCGGCTCGAGGCTCTAACCGCCGACGCTGCCAGCGCTGCAAGCAGTCCCATCTGACGCGGGCTTTCGGCCCTGGTCCGCCTGCTTTGTTACTGAGACCCCGGCGTGGTGGTATGCCGGGCCAGGTAGGCGGCCGCCTCGGCTCGCCGGGCGACCTCCAGCTTCGACAGGATGGTCGACACGTAGTTCTTGACGGTCTTCTCGGCCAGCTTCAGCGCCTTGCCGATCTGCCCGTTGGTCATGCCTTGCGCGATCAGGGTCAGGATTCGCTCCTCCTGAGCGGACAGGCGCGCGAGCTTCTCGTCGCGCATGGTCTTGCCCTTCCGGAGCCGCTCGAGGACAGAGCGCGTGACCTCGGGGTCGAGAAGGCTCCGCCCGGCGCCGACTTCGCGGATCGCGCGTATCAGCTCGCCGCCCCGGATCTGCTTGAGCACGTAACCCGCGGCACCCGCCATGATCGACGCGAACAGCGCCTCGTCGTCGGCGAACGAGGTGAGCATCAGGACCTGGGTCTTCTCGAGCCGGGCGCGGATCTCGCGGGTGGCAACGATCCCACTGCCATCGGCCAACCGCACGTCCATCACGACCACATCGGGTTTGGTCCGGATCGCTTGGTCAATGGCTTCCTGCACGGTCCCGGCCTCGGCCACGACCGTGAGGTCATCGTTCGCGTTGATCAGCGATTTGACGCCGTCGCGGACAACCTCGTGGTCATCCACCAGGAGTATGCGCAGATTGTCTTTAGACATAACGGCTATGGTCTCACCTCACTGCCCGCTTACGAATGATCGGTGGTCCCGTAAAGGCAGCGCCGAACGGCCCTACCGCCTCAGGCTGGAAAGGTGAAACGAAGCCTGGTCCCTTTGCCATTCGAGCTCGTGACGCGGAGCCTGCCGCCGATCGCGACGGCGCGCTCTCGCATATTTTTCATGCCGTTGCCCTCCGACGGTTTGCGCGCGTCGAAGCCGACGCCGTCGTCTTCGATCGTCAGGACAGCGCTGGCGGCCCTGCGCGTCAGGCGTACGAACGCGTGTTTGGCTCGCGAATGACGGGTGACGTTGGAAAGCGCCTCGCGGGTCAGCTGAACGATCTCGTGTGATCGAGACGAGAGGGCTGCCGACACTGCGGCGTCAACCTCGACCGCAATCGGAATGTTGGCAGTTGACGCGGCCTCTTCCGCGATAGCCTCGAGCGCCTGGTTCAGCTGGCGGTCAGCCAGGATTCCGGGGCGCAGGCCGAATATGTAGTTGCGGAGATCCCGTATGACCCCGTCCAGCTCGCCAACCGCGTTTTCAACGCGCGCCGCGGTTTCAGGCGAGCCTGACGTGAGCGCCGTGCTCTGGAGGTTCATCCCAACGGCAAACAGCGATTGGATGATTCCGTCATGGAGCTCCTTGGCAATGCGCTCCCGTTCCTCCATCAGGCCCAGGCGGCGAACATCCGCCTGCGCGCGTACATATTCGATCGCCACGGAAGCCTGGTCGGCAAAGGTTTCCACGACACGCACTGTCTCGGGCTTGAACTGGCGTCCGCCGATCAAGTTGGCGACCATTAGCGTGCCCGTGGCCCGGCCGCGCACACGAAATGGCACGAAGATCGCCGGTCCGACGCGCCCGAGACGGAGGATCGGCTGGTAGGCGTCGCGGTGAGTCGCGGCCGCCTCGGAGACGAGCGGCCGGCCCGACCCCATCACCTCGCCCGCGAGCGATCTCGCCGTGGGCACAGCTTGTCCTCGCATCTTGTCGGCATGCGCGCCCACCGCGGCAGCCACCACAAGCTGGCCCGGGGTCGGGCTGCTCGTCAGGACGGTCGCCGCATCCGCGCCGGCCAGGTTCCGGGCGTGCTCGGCGATCGCGGCGAGCAGTGAATCGGCGGTCGCGCCGGCCAGGATGTTGGTCGTGATGTCTCGCAGAGCATCGAGCCATTGCTCGCGCTGATGGGTTTGCGCATATAGGGTCGCATTGGCGATCGCCACGCCCGCCTGTGTAGCCAGGATGACGAGCGACTCCTCGTCGTCCTCGCTGAACCTCGGCGCGCTGCGCTTCTCTGTGAGGTAGATGTTGCCGTACACCTTTCCCATGGCCTGTACCGGGGCACCTAGAAAGGAGCTCATGGGCGGGTGATGCGCGGGAAACCCGACTGATTTCGAATGGCTGGCGATGTTCTCGATCCGGATCGATCGCGGCTCGCTGATCAACAGCCCGAGGATTCCGCGCCCCTGAGGAAGAGGCCCGATTGCGCGACGCTGCTTCGCCGAGATCCCGGTTGTGATGAACTCCACGAGGCCGCCCCCCTCACCGATCACGCCGAGGGCTCCGTACCGGGCGTCCGTGACCTGGGCCGCAAGATCGACGATGCGCTGAAGCACTATTGGGAGCGACAGCTCCGACGCGAGGGTGAGGCCGGCTTCGAGGAGGGCGTCCTTCCGATCCAGCGAGCGGCTCATCGGTGGCGAATCTACGCCATGGCGGAATTTCACGTCAGGCAGCTGCCACGGTCCTTCGTCAAACAGGCCATTCGACCCTATGGCTGCGCCGGCCATGGTGAAAGGCTCATGCCGTGGATACAGCCAAGCGCTTCGAAAGGATCCTCCTGGCCACAGACGGCAGCGATGCCTCGAAGGCCGCGGTGGATGCCACTATCGCGATAGCCAAGTCACCCACAGTCAAGGTGAAGCTTGCGCACGTCTGGAACCTGGAGATTCACCATCGCCATGGGCAGTGGGACGTCGAGGTCCG
>DAITQH010000004.1:8643-40777 GCA_036833175.1 Candidatus Dormiibacterota bacterium | reverse complement strand
TCATTGGGTCGCGGGGACTCTCGGATTGGCAGTCGTTGGCCCACACCAGCGTCAGCCACGAAGTGCTGTGCGGGCTGGACTGCCCGGTGCTGATCGTCCGCAGTGGAACGGGTAGTGCCCCTTTCAAGACATCGAAGGTTCTGCTTGCGATCGCCGGTGGTGACGACCTCGGACCCGGGGTGCGAGCCGCTCTGGCCGTGGCGGATCCCGACGCGACGATGATGGTCGTGCACGTGGCTCAGGCCATGAGCGGACTCCACGGCTTCGCATACGTGGAATCCGGCGACGAGATCCACGAGACGATGACGCATGCGTGCAAGCTGCTTGGCGATGCCGGCGTGATCGTTCAAGGTGTGGTGGCGCACCAGGGCCCCGTTGCCAGGGCGGTGGCCGAGATCGCGACCAGTTGGAATGCCGACCTGATCGTGGTCGGCTCCAGCCGCATGGGCGACATCGGCAGCCTGTTCCTGGGCTCCGTCTCGCACGACCTCCTTCACATGACCGACCGGACCGTCCTGGTCGCCGAGCGAGTGCCGGCATGAGCCTGCCTCTACACCGGAGCGTGTCGGACGTGATGACGAGCCGAGTTCATGTTGCAAACGCGCTCGCGCCGTTCAAGCTGCTCGTGCGGCTGATCGAGGAGAACCGCGTCAGCGCGATCCCAATCGTCGATCAGCAGGGCGTGCCGGTTGGCATCGTTTCAGAGTCGGATCTGCTGCTTAAGGAGCGTCGCGCCGAGCTCGAGGCTTCGCACGACCTGCTGCACGTTCACAAGCTCCGTCAGGACAGGGCCAAGGCGAGGGGTACGGTGGCTTCGGACTTGATGACGAGCCCGGCGATCACTGTCCGGTCTGATACCAGCCTCAGCGAGGCTGCGCGCCTGATGTCAGAGAGGAATGTGCGACGCCTGGTGGTGATCGATGAGCGCGGCCGGATCGCTGGAATCGTCAGCCGGAGCGACCTGCTGCAGGTTTTCCTTCGCTCTGACGAAGAGCTACGTAAGGAGATAGCAAGCAAGCTGATCCCGGCAGTCCTTCTGCCGTCGGACGACGCCGTTGGCGTCGACGTGAGCTGGAACGTCGTCACCCTTTCGGGTGAGGTCGACCGGAAAAGCGATGCCGAGATCCTGACGCGCCTGGCGCGGGACCTTGACGGGGTTGTGGCTGTTGTGGACCGGCTGACCTACCGCTGGGATGACACGGACAACGCGCCGGTCAAGCAGATGTCGCTCGAGCGGACTTTCAGAGCCATCTGAATCGCCAATCGACTCGAAGGCTGAAGGTCCTTCGGGTCGCGGCCCGTCAGCCCGAGCAAGCGATCCAGGAGCGACGCGTCATCAGGGACCTGGACCGCCGCCGGAAACACCCCGATCGGTCGCCACTCCTCCGCGCGCCGATGGGCGCCGGCAGCATGGCCGGCGCTAGCTCGACATCCTGCCCAGATTGCACGAGGATTCCCGCCGCCGATCCTGCGCGCGCAGTGACTTTTCCGTCAGTTCGTAACTTCCGAGACGCTGGTGGTAGGCTCACGCGGGGTATAGGGTTATTTGCCGGGGGATTCCGTGAGAATCGCGCCACGCAACGACACTCTTGCGCAGGGCGAGTTGCCGAATGCGGTGGGCAATTCCACCCGAATGGATGCTGTGCGGTCCTGGCTCGTCAGCGGCATCCATCTGATCGAGGTCGATCCACGCCGCCGCCTCGGCGAACACACTCGGGCGAAGGAATTGCTGCTCCTTGACAGCCGCGAGCGCCACGACGCCACAGATCATTGGCACAAGCTGGCGGCGGCACTTCACAGGCATACGCTTCAAGGTGGCCTCGCACAGCTGAGCGCCGACGAACGCCGCCTCATAACGCTCGCCTATCTGGACGGCCTAACCAACCTGGAGATTGCGAGAGCGATAGGAGTATCGGTCAGCACCGTCCGCAGGCGACTCGCTGCCGCTCTTGAAAGCCTTGAGTCCTACATCAGCCGTTCGGGAGCGTGGCTCTCAGCTGTGGTCCTTGTGCTCGCGGGCGGCGCCACCGTGCGCGTGTCGAGGCTCGGACGATCGGCCGTGGACTTCGTTGGGAAGGCAGACTGGCCCCAGAAGCTGGCCGCGACACTGGCCGCGGGTGCCCTGGCGGCGGCCGTGGTGGGAGTGGTCAGCGTCACGCCTGACTCGGCCACGCCAAAGTCGCCTCCACGCACAACCGTCCATCTCGTCCTTCCGACCACTGAATCCGTTAAGGCTTCAAGCTCCAGCCCGACTGCACCGCGGACGATCGTCCTGGCCCAGGAGCGGCCGGTCGTAACCGCCGTTCGCGTTGCCAAACCAGAATCGCCCGCCATTGCGATTACACCGAAAACGACCGTTGGCGCTCACCCGAACAAAGGCTGCGACGGCAACCCCACGAACGCCCCACCCCCGGTCCCGGTGGCATCGAAGAACAGCCATCCGACTGGAGCACCGGTGACTCCTCCGACCGCGGAGGGCTGCCAAGTCTAGTCCTCGTCGGGTTTCGGCGCGTGTGGCGTCAGCCGGCGATTTCGGAGCTAGATTCAGCTAAGCGGCGTCGCTCGTGCGGATCGGCAGTCTGCGCTCGTGCCCGCACTCCGGGCACTCGAACAGCCCGACCACGATCTCAGGCCGGGACGAGTCGGAATGCATGGTGCGCAGCTCCATCGGCACTTTCGTCTCGTGCCTCTCGCAAGCCGGCGCCTCCTCGTAAGTCATGGCGCTGAATCTACGCCATACGGTCAAATGTTCCTAGTGAGCGCCACACAAGCCCTATCCTTGGTTGCTTGTCCTCCGCCCACACCCTAAAGTCTTGATCCATGGCGACCAAGAAGGCCGCTGAAGCCGAGGTTCAGCCCCGTCCGACCGTGCGCGACGCCATGCGCTCGATCCTGTCAGGGGCCAAGCTGGTCGCCGGCAGCGACGGCCTCGACCAATCGATCGAGTGGGTCCGGCTGATGGAGACGCCCGAGATCTTGCCCCGCGCCGGCGACCTCATGTTCACCACCGGATTTCCCATCAAGGACGACACGGCGGCGCAAATCCGCCTGGTCAGCCGGATCGCCCACTCGGGCGGCGTCGGCCTCGTCGTCAGGCCGATGCCCTACCTGCGGAAGCTGCCCCCTGAGATGCTGTCCGAGGCGGACCGCCTCAACGTCCCCCTCTTTACTGTTGCGGGCGACGTCCAGCTGATCGACCTCATGGCCCCGTTGCTCGAGCGCATCATCAACGCCGAGCACTGGCGCCTCAAGCGCTCGATCGAGATCCACCGCCGCTTCACCGAGCTCGTGCTCGACGGCAAGGGAGTGAACGAGATCTGCCGCACGCTGGCCGATCTCCTGGAGAGCGCCGTGACGGTCGAGGACGCGAGCTTCCACCTCCTCGCGCATGCCGGCGGGAGCGCCGACCCCCACCGCAAGGAGACCATCCTCCGGCAGGGCACCCCCCAGCGCGTGCTGTTCGACCCGCAGATCCAGCGCATGCTGCGCGAAGTCGAGGCGAAGCGAGGGCCGGTCAAGGTTCCCGCCTTCCCACACCTGGGCATGTCGCGCGAGCGCCTGATCGCGCCCATCCTTGCCGCTGGACAGGTGCTCGGCTACATCTCGGTTCTCGACCACCCACCCCACAACGAGGAGCTCGCGTTCATGGCGATCGAGCAGGCGGCCCTCGTCCTGGCGCTCTCGGTCGCCAAGGAACGGGAGCTGTCCGAGGTCGAAGGCCGAGTGCGAGGCGAGTTCCTCGAGGACCTGCTGCACAGCACCTACGGCGACGACGCCGCCGCGCAGCGCCGCGCGCGCCACCTCGGCTACCCGCTGCACGGCAGCCACATCGTGATGCTGGTCGACATCGACGACTTTCGTGGGTTCAACCGCGCCCGCCAGATCCCCGAGGACGCGATCCAGGCGCTGAAGCGGGAGTTCCTGCGCCGCGTCACCGGCGTGGTGCGCATCAGCTACGTGCGCGCCCTGCTCCAGGGCCGGTCCGACCAGGTCGTCGCGCTGCTCCCGCTGGGATCGGAGGTCGGCGACTACCAGGTGCGCGCCCACGCCATCGGTCTCCAGATCCAGCAGGCGGTCGCCGACTGGAAGCCCGGTTTCACCGTCTCCGTCGGCTTCAGCGGCCCGACCGAAGCCCCCGCCGGCGTGGTCGGCGCCCTGCGCGAGGTCACCTCGGTGATGGAGTCGCTCGCCAGGTTCAAACGCTGGAGCCAGGTTGTCGCGGTGCCCGAGCTTGGCCTCACCGGGCTTCTTGCGGCCGTTACCGACGAGCGCCTTGTCGACTACAGCCACCGGCACCTGGGGCCGCTGATCGAGCACGACAGCTCCCGCAAGGGAAGCCTGGTCGCCACGCTGCGGGCCTACCTCGAGACTGGCGAGCAGCAGCAAGCTGCGCAGCGACTGCGCGTCCACCCGAACACGCTGCGCTACCGCCTCGACCGCATACGCGAGATCAGCGGCGTCGATCTCGAAGATCCCGAGACGCGCCTCAACCTCGCGGTCGCCCTTCGCGTCCAGGCCCTGCTGGGGTTCTGAGCATGTGAAGACCGCATAAGGTTCTGGCCATTCTTTTGGTGTCGATCCACTAGCTTGGTCCAGCCGCGGCTGGCTACCCTTCGTTCAGTGCCCCCAGCGCTACTTCCTTCGCGCCGTGCCTGGCCGGGGACTCTGCCCACGAGCCGGGCCGCTTGCGGGATGGGCTTTGTCGCCACTCCCGAGCTCGGTCATGGCGCAGTGGCGATGGGCGTCCAGGCCCTCGCCCGTCTCTCTCACCGCGGCGGACTCGACGCCGACGGCAAGAGCGGTGACGGCGCCGGGCTGCTGATACAGGTGCCGCACCGCCTGCTCGGCGGTAACGTGGCGGTCGCGGCGCTGTTCGAGTGGGACGAACGCGCCAAGGACGTTGTGTCCGAGTCGCTGGCGGCGGGCGGGCTGCAGCTCCTCGAGTGGCGGAGAGTGCCGGTCGACGCGGAAAGCCTCGGCGCGCGGGCGCAAGCGACGATGCCCGCCATCTGGCACGGCCTCATCGCGCGGCCCGACATCGATCCTGACGAGCTGGAGAGGCGTCTGTACACGGCCCGCCGGCGCGCCGAGCAACGTGCTGAGGCTGAAGGCATCCGGATGTACCTGCCATCGCTCTCGAGCCGCACGCTGGTCTACAAGGGGTTCATGGCGGGCACGCGGCTCGCAGATTTCTACCTCGACCTTCAAGACCCCAACTGCGAAAGCTTGCTCTCGGTTTTTCACCAGCGGTACTCGACCAACACCATGCCGGACTGGCGCAACGCGCAGCCGTTCCGCATGCTTGCGCACAACGGCGAGATCAACACCATCACCGGCAACCGCACGTGGATGCGAGCGCGCGAAGCCGAGCTCGAGCCAGGGCTGCGCGGCGTCATCTGGCCTGAAGGTTCCGACTCGGCGTCGCTCGACAACGCGCTCGAGCTCCTCGTGAACCGTGGCTGGGAGGTCTCGGAGGCGCTGATGAGCCTCGTCCCCAGCGCCTGGGAAGGACGCGGCGACCTCGCTTCTTCCGTGCGCGACTTCTATCGCTACCAGTCGATTCGGTTCGAGCCGTGGGACGGCCCCGCGGCGCTTGCGTTCAGCGACGGGGTCGTGGTCGGCGTCGCGCTCGACCGGAACGGCCTGCGGCCGATTCGCTGGCAGCGCACAAATGACGGCCTGGTGGCGGCAGCGTCGGAGGCCGGAGTGGTGACGATGGCGCCGGAGTCAGTTGTCGAACGTGGGCGCCTCGGCCCAGGCCAGATGCTGCTCGTCGACACGCGCGACGGTTCGCTGCTGCGCGATGCGGATGCCAAGGAGAGGGCCGCGTCACGGCACGACTACGGACTGCTCGCCGACCGCATCCTCGTGCCGGTCGAGCGACGCCACATCGACCTCGACCCGCTCGAAGACATCACCGCCCACCATCGCCTGCACGGCTGGGGCGCGGAGGATCTGAAGTTCGTGATCGAGGCGATGGCGGAAACCGGCGCCGAGCCGGTGTACTCCATGGGCGACGACATTCCCATCGCCTCGCTCGGCCGTACCCCGCGTCGCATCTACGGATACCTGCGCCAGCGTTTTGCCCAGGTGACCAACCCGGCGATCGACCCTCTGCGCGAGAAGGCGGTGATGTCGCTCAGGGTTCTCGTCGGCTCCAGGCGGGGCACGCTCGAACCCGAAGGCGGGCTCGACCGCGAGCTGCGCCGCCAGCACCACCCCGCCGTCCCCCCCAGGACCATTCAGGGGTCCCCGCGAACTCACGGCGCAGCCTCTGAGTTCGCGGGGTTTAGCCTGCTTGAGCTCGATTCCCCGGTGCTGGGGGCCGCCGAGCTGGCGCGGGTGCTCGAGGACGCGACTGTCCTCGATGCGACGTACGCTCCGGATGAGACGCTGCGGGACGCGCTGCTGCGGCTGCGCCGCGAGGCCTCCGAAGCAAGCGGTGTAATTGCGCTCAGCGACCGCAGAACGGGCACTCCCTCCCCGCTCGCCCGGGAGCGTTGGGGTGGGGGGGTCCGATTGCCAATCCCAATGGCTCTCGCAGTAGGCGCGGTGCACGAGCACCTGCTTGCCACCGGTGAGCGCATGGCCAAGGACATCGTCGCCATCGCGGGCGACGCCGTCGACGTGCACGACCTCGCCTGCCTGATCACCGTCGGCGCCACAGCGGTGCATCCCTACCTCGCGCTTGCCACCGCGACGAGCTCGCCGCGCTCTCATCAAGAGCAGACAACCGGCAACGCTCCCGAGCCAACAAAGCTCGAAGGTGAGGCCAAATACCGCAAAGCCCTCGAGGCTGGGCTGCTCAAGATCATGGCCAAGATGGGCATCTCGTGCGTCATGAGCTATCGCGGCGGCGAGGTGATCGAGGCGCTCGGCCTTGGCGCCGAGGTGATGGAGCTGTGCTTCCCAGGAGTCCCGTCGAGGATCGGTGGAGCGGATCTCGCCGACCTCGAACGGATGGCACGCACGCGCCCCGAAGTGCTGCCCGACCACGGGCGCGTCCGCTTCCGCAAGGCCGGCGAGCACCACGCCTACAACCCGCTCGCGGTTCGCGCCGCGCAGAAAGCGGCGCAGACCGGCGACCAGGACGCCTACCGCGAGTGGCGCCGGCTTTCGGCGATGGACCAGCCCCAGTCGCTGCGCGAGCTGATCCGCATCAAGGAGTCGAGCACCCCTGCGCCGCTGGACGAGGTCGAGCCGGCGAGCGAGATCGTCAAGCGCTTCGTCAGCACCGCGATGTCGCTGGGCGCGCTTTCACCCGAAGCGCATGAGGCGCTCTCGATCGCGATGAACCAGATCGGCGCCCGCTCCAACTCCGGCGAGGGTGGCGAGGACCCCGACACGTACGACGACCACGACGGCGTACGGCGTGACAATCGTGTCAAGCAGGTTGCCTCGGCCCGGTTCGGTGTCACGCCCCGCTATCTCAAGCGCGCCGACGAACTCGAGATCAAGATCGCGCAGGGATCGAAGCCCGGCGAGGGCGGCCAGCTGCCCGGGATGAAGGTGACCAACCTCATCGCGCGTCTCCGCCACGCCCAGCCTGGCCAGCAGCTCATCTCGCCGCCTCCACACCACGACATCTACTCGATCGAGGACCTGGCGCAGCTGATCCACGACCTCAAGACGGTGAATCCGCGCGCGCGCATCGGAGTGAAGCTGGTCTCAGAGGCGGGCGTCGGAACAATCGCCGCCGGCGTCGCGAAAGCGAAGGCCGACTACATCCTGGTTTCGGGCCACGATGGGGGCACGGGCGCATCTCCACTTTCGTCGATCAAGAATGCGGGTGCACCGTGGGAGCTTGGGCTCGCCGAGACCCAGCAGGTCCTGGTGGCGAACCGATTGCGCGAACGCGTCAGCCTGCGCACCGATGGGGGCCTGCGCAACGGCCGCGACATAGTCATCGCGGCTCTGCTCGGAGCGGAAGAGTATGGATTCGGCACCGGGGTGCTCGTCGCGCTCGGCTGCGACATGGCCCGCCAGTGTCACTTGAATACCTGCCCGACCGGCATCGCGACCCAGCGCGAAGACCTACGCGCGAAGTTCACCGGGCGCCCGGAACACGTCGTCAACTACCTGTTCCTGATCGCCGAGGAGACGCGCGAATACCTCGCGCGGCTCGGAGCCCGATCGATCGACGAGATAGTCGGCCGGGTCGACCTTCTGGAGCAGGATGACAAGAGCACGCTCGACCTCTCATTTATCTTGTCGCCCACCGACGAGAACCTCCCCCGCAAGCGTGTCTGGGCCCGCAACGGCGAGGCGCCGGCGCCGGCCCCGCAAAGCGGCCCCATCGACAACTCCAAGCGGACGGTCGGCGCCTCCCTGTCGTTGAACGAATCGCGCGAATATCGAGGCAGCGCCGGCCAGAGCTTCGGCGCGTTCCTTGACGCAGGGATCGAGCTGAGCCTCGAGGGCCAGGCCCAGGACTACGTCGGCAAAGGCATGGGCGGCGGTGTGATCGCAATCAGACCATTCGCCGAATGCGCGGCGGATGACCCGGTGCTGGCCGGCAATACCATCGGCTACGGCGCGACCGGCGGGGGGCTCTTCATCGCAGGCCGGGTAGGCGAGCGGTTCTGCGTGCGCAACTCCGGCGCGACCGCCGTCGTCGAAGGGGCGGGCGACCATTTCTGCGAGTACATGACGGGCGGCGTCGCGGTCGCCCTGGGCCCGATCGGCTGGAACGCCGGCGCCGGCATGACCGGTGGCGTCGCCTATGTCACCTCCTGGAGCCAGCTGAACGCCGACAGCGTGACGGCTCGCGAGGTCCCGGCCGAGGACGCAGACGAGCTCCGCGCGCTGATCGAGGAGCACCACCGGCGCACGGGCAGCGTGCTCGCGGCCGGGATGCTGACAGACTGGACCAGCTCGATGAAGGGGTTCAGGCAGCTCATCCCGATCGCGGCGATCTCAATACCCGTGCCGGCCCCCGAACAATTGCCGGAGAAAGAGGCGAAACCCGTTAGCCAGTCCTAGGATGCTTTCTATGCGCCGCCTTGTTCTCGCTGCCTTCCTTCTTGTGGTCGCCTGCGGAGCGGTTCCAGCGCAAGCGCGTGCCCTGACGCTCGGTTTTCACAGCGGCGACACCTATAAGTATTCCTTTCACTCGACCACCAAGCAGACCATAAGCGCAAGCGGCCTGACAGTTCCAGCTGACATCGAGTTGACTGCCGGCGAGACGGTCAAGGTCAAATCCGTGAGCTCGGCTGGAGTCGCTGACCTCGCAATCGCGCTCAGCAACGTCACGGTCAAGAGCACGACCGGCACGGTGAAGAGCACCACCACCGGCATACCAGATACGACCATGGACATCACCGTCGCGGCCGATGGGCGTGTCCTGAGCATGGATGGGCATCAGTTCGCCGGCCCCGATCCATTCATGATCTTCAGCGGCCTTGGTGGAGGCTTGTTCGTCTCGGCAGTGTTGCCAAGCAATCCGGTGAAGCCCGGGGATACATGGTCCAAGGACTATGACCAGGCCAATCCCAGCGGCACCGGCACCATCCACGTCACGAGCAAGAGCAAGTACTTGCGCGATGAATCGCTGAATGGAGTCAACGCAGCGGTGATCGAGACCTCCAGCACCGGCTTGATCGATTTGAGCATCGCCGCGCCGGTCCCGGGCAGCGCAACCGCCAGCGCATTTGGTGGAATGTCGATCAAAGGGACCGTGACCACAGACGTCACCTCATGGTTCGACCCGAATGGCCATCGCGTGCTCAAGACGCACTCCACAGAAAGCAACGACGGCACGATGACGATCAACCTGTCGTCGAGCACGCCCCTGCCCGGGCTGACGGGGCCCGTGACCGTCAAGGGCACCGGGACGACCGACCTGACACCCGCCTAGCCAATGGCTGACGTACGCAAAGCGCTCGAGTCAGAACGCGAGCTGGAGAAGGAATTCGTCGCAGACGCCCAGAGGTCTGAGACGCAGCCCAAGGGCTGGCCCGCGGCACTGGTCATGTTCCACATCAGCATGTGGCGCGAACGGTTGCGCGATGCGCTGACAGAGTTCCGCCATGCACGGCCGTACACGGCGCCCCCGGAAAACATCGATGAGATCAACGACGCCGAGCTTGCGAGCGGGATAGGCACGCCACTTGCGGATGCGGCGGCGCGGTCGGAAAAGTTGCTGACCGAGCTCATCGAGCTGGCCGGCGAGTTGGGAGATCGTCCTTTCAAGTGGTTCACCGCGATCACCACCAGCGAGGCGTTGCTTCGCAATAGCTATACCCATCCACGCAATCACGTCGCCGCGTACTTCCGTGAGAACGGCCAAGGGGACAAAGCAAATCAGGTGTTCGAAGATGCGGCCTCTGAGATGCGCGAGATCGCCGCACCTGCCACTGCCCTCGGGGCCGCGCTCTACAACCTCGCGTCCGCTCGCGTCGCCCAGGGCCGCATAGACGATGCGCTGGGTTTGCTCGAGGAAGCGTTTCCCATGCGGCCGGACCTGAAGCAAGGCGCCGACCAGGATTCCGACCTGGCCGCCCTGCACGGCGACGCCCGATTCAAGGCGCTCGTTACCTAGCGGCCGCCTCGCGTATCCGGTCGAGGACCTTCATGTTCGCGATCGACTCGCTTGGCGGGATCTCCACCGGCCGGTTGTCGAGAATGCTCTCCCCGAACGACTCGACCATCAGCTGGTACTGATCCGGTTCATCTGCTGAGTTGAAGGGCCGGCCGAGGCGCCGCGCCCCCTCGCGCGCGACCACAGTGAGCTCCTGTATCTCCGGCGACTCGAAGCTCGCCCACACCGCCGCCGTCTGGCCTCCGGGAAATTGCAGCAGGGCGCTCGTCGTCAGGTCCACCCCGCCGGTCAGCCTCGAGCGCGCGAAGACCTCGGAGGGTTCGCCGAGGATCCAGCGCGCCACGCTCACCACGTAAAAGCCCACGTCCAGCAAGGCGCCGCCGCCCAGCGCAGGTTGAAAGCGGTAGTTCGACTTGCCCTTCAGCGTGAAGCCAAAGGTTGCCTGGACGTAGGTTGGGTCGGTGAGCTCCTCGACAAAAGCGCGCGTGCGCGGATGGAAGCGGTACATGGCCGCCTCCATCAGGTGCTTCCCGGCGGACTGCGCGGCCCCGGCCATCTCCTCGGCCTCAGGTGCGTTCATGGCGAGAGGCTTCTCGCACAGCACGTGCTTGCCCGCGGCCAGCGCGCGCAGCGTCCACTCCCTGTGCACGCTGTTGACCAGCGGGATGTAGACGGCGTCGACCTCAGGGTCCTCGAGCAGGTCCTCATAAGAGTCAGGCGCGTTTGCTCCCGGGTAACTCTCAGCCAGCTGCCGCGCGCGCTGGGGATCGCGGCTTGCGATGGCGGCCACGCGGCCGTTATTCGACGCCGCGATCCCCGGCAGCACCGCCCCGATGGCGATCCCGGCAGCGCCGAGCACACCCCACCCGACTCTCACGTCCTTTATATGTCGACCTCGATCTGGGCGCCGCCACGTGAGATTGAATGCGTGGCCGCTTCCATGACGGCCACCGTGCGGCGAGCCTGCTCAGGCGTCACGGCCAGCGCCTCATCCCACGTGAGGTGGTCGGCGAGGTTGCTGTAGAACCCGTGCTCGTCGCGAGCAGCAAGCGCGAGCACCTCCTCGTGGGATCCTCCGGCAGCACTCGGACGGAAAACCTTCACCCGCGCTGGGAAGTCCGCAGGCACCGGCTCCGCCTGCCACTCTCCGACGACAGCACCCTTCGTGCCGAGCACGTACCACTTCGGCTTGCGGGCCGCGGCGATGTCCGATTGCAGGAAGGTCGCCTGGGCGCCGCCGGCAAAGGTGAGATCGACCCTCACCTGGTCGGAGTTGGTGACGTCATGCCAGACGCGCTTGTGCGCGTTCGCTGAAACGGTGCGCACCGCGTCGGGCATCAGCTGAAGGATCCAGTCGAAGTAGTGCGAGCCCCAGTCATAGATCGTTCCACCGGAGATCGGCTCGTGGCTGTGCCAGTAATCGCATGGGTGATCGTGGCCGCCGATGAACGACTCCATGTAGAAAACGTCGCCGATCGCGCCCGAGCGCACCACCTCGCGCAGCGCAAGGTAGTCGGGATCCCAGCGGCGGCTCTGAAAAACTGTCAGCACAACGTCGCGCGCCGCAGCCGCATCCATCATGCGGTCGACCTCCTCGACCCGCAGCGCGAACGGCTTCTCGCACACGACGTGCTTTCCGGCACGCAGAGCGGCCATCACGGAGTCCGCATGGATGCTCGGCGGAGTTCCGACCACGACGAGCCCAACGTCAGGATCCTCGAGAAGGTCCTCGGCGCGTGCGTGCGTGCGCACCGACCAGTCGTGGGCCGCCGTCTTGCGGCGTACTTCGGACACGTCGCAGATGCCCACAAGCGTGAGACCGGCGGTGGCCGTGATCGAGGCTGCGTGGGCCTGCGCGATGGCGCCATAGCCGATCAGGCCGACGCCGACCGTGGGCGCCGCCGCCTTGCCGGCGCCGAACATCAGCGTCCGCTGCACCAGCTTCTGAAAGCTTTCCGTCTCGTAGGTCGACTTGTCATGGCCGAGTCCGATGTGCACGAACCGTCCATCCCCGTGAGCCCGCTCGTACGCGACGACCTGCTCGGTAAACCGCCAGCTCGCCCGCATCAGCACCGAGGCATCGCCGGGCGGGCCTTCGGACAGGTACAGCTCGTCGCGGAACTTGAGGTCGGGTCCAAGGCGAGCAGTCAGCGAATGCGAGGGATCGGGCCTGACGACGAGCTCGGTCACCGGGCCGTGGCCGCTGGGCGCCCAGCGGGCCAGCTCCGCCAGCTCGCCACCCTCGGCCCAGCGAGCGAGCGTGCCATGAACAAGGACGAGGCCCCCACCGCCGCGCACGAAATCGGTGAGCTGCGCCGCCTGTCCGGGATGCAGCGGATGGTCGCTCGCCGCGAGGAGGACGCTCACGCGCCGCAAGGGCAGCTCGCCCGCATCGGTCACCACCTCGACCGCGAAGTGTTGCGTCGCCTCGAGCGACCTCAGCAGCGGGCGAGCCATGCGCAGGTAGTCGTGCCGTGTT
This sequence comes from Candidatus Dormiibacterota bacterium, assembly GCA_036833175.1. Lineage (GTDB taxonomy): Bacteria > Chloroflexota > Dormibacteria > Dormibacterales > Dormibacteraceae > Palsa-870. Next base: position 27,758 of record DAITQH010000004.1, on the reverse strand, counting down.
CCGGCCAGCAGCACGCCGACCGGGATGCGTTCGGTCATCTATGCGACTTTACGCTGGGTGGGAGAACCGATTCGGCGCAGGATAGCCAGCGTTTGTTCGGCGGCTCGGTCCCAGGTGAACGTCGCCGCGCGGCGTTTGCCCTCCTGACCCATCTTTTCCCGCAGCTTCGCGTCGGAGAGCAGGCGCTCGAGCCCGCCGGCGATCGCGTCGACGTCTTCAGGCTTGACCATGATCGCCGCCTCGCCCGCCAGCTCAGGCAGCGCCCCCACAGCGCCGACCACAGCCGGAACTCCATGCGCCATCGCCTCGAGCAGCGGTAGGCCAAACCCTTCGTACAGGCTGGGAAAGGCGAGCACCGAAGCGGATTCGTAGAGCGCTGCCAGAGTCGGCTCATCGACGTGCCCGAGGTAGCGAACGCCCGGCTCGGCGGCGATTCGCTGGAGCGTGTCGCCATAAGCCCAGCCAGGTCGCCCGGCGATCACGAGTTGGGGCACGCCAGGCCGGCCATTGATGATGAAAGGAAGGGCGCCGCGCCCGCGGAGCTGCCGGAATGCAGCCAGCAGGCGGACATAGTTCTTGCGAGGCTCGACAGTACCCACGGCAAGGATGAAACCTGGCTCGAGCCCCTCGGGCAGGGGGCCGGCCGGTACCTGCGGCGGGAGGCCTTCGGGAATCACCTCGACCTTCGATATGAGGTCCGACACCTTGTAGAGGTCGACGAGGTCGCGCCGGGTGGACTCCGATGGCACCAGCACGGCGGCGGCATTGCGCAGCGAAGGACCGAGCACGGTGCCCATGTAGAGGCGCTGCTGCCAGGGCACCTCCTGCGGCCGCTGGCGGAACGCAAGGTCGTGCACGAAAACAGCGGCCGGCGGCGCGTCGTGGCGTCGAAAGGGCGGGCTGGGCCAGTATGGGTACAGAATCGCGTCGCATTCCAGCCGCGATTCGACCCTTCGCAGCCACCGCACCTTCTGCGCAAGCTCGTGGCGGTAGGGGGACAGGACCGCCTCGCAGTCGAGACCTTCCAGAGCGGCCGGCCGCTCGCGGCTGCACAAAAGCGTGATCTCGTCTTTCGCCTTACGCGCAACGATCGCCTTCGACAGCTCGATCGCAACCGTGGTCATCCCGACACGTTGCGGCCGCCAGCAAGCCGTCACATCAATCGCAAGCCGCACGAAGAAGGACTCTAACAAGCGCGGCATTCAGGCCGGGTTCAAGCGCAAACTCTGCGCGTCATGCGCAGCAGGGCTGGCGCAAGGCGAATGCCCTGGAGGTGAGCCGTCGTGATCGTCCATTTCAAGCTTCAGTCCGCGCTGGCGCCCGATGAAGTGCTGAATGCCCTGACCGACTTTGGGCCGAGCCGGTCTCAAGTTTGGCCTAACGTCGACAGCGCCCATTTCAAAGTTCATGGCCAGGGACCTGGCTGGGCCGAGGTCACCGAAGGAAGCTCGGTCGCCGGCGGTGTCTGGGAGCGGGAGCGGTACAGCTGGGATACCGCGGCACGCACGGTGGCGATTGAGACCCTCGACTCGAACACCTGGGGCCCGGGCAGCCGGTGGGACTATCGACTCACTCCCGGCTCAGGCAGCGGCACTTCGATCGAGGTGACCGTTGTTCGCAATGGAAAGGGCTGGAAGGGCCGCCTGATCGGAGCCGGCCTGTCTGTTGCGGGCGCGCCGATGCTTCGCTCTCAGATGGAGCAGGCGCTAGCTCGAGTTCACCCCTCTCGAACCAGCTAAGAGAAGGTCCTTCACCCGTCGGTAAAGGACCTTAAGAAAGGAGGGAGGGCGAGATTGCGGCGGAGACGAATCTCCGCGAAGCCGATGTTAACTCGGGTGGCATAACAACCGGGGAAACAAAAATTGGTGACTTATATCACTCGCTTTCGATCTCGAAAAGCGCTTCCGACGCCTATCGGCGACTCCTTAAGTTTCGGCCGATCGGATCGCGAAAACGCAGTCGAATGTGCCCGTGACGGATCCGCATTCGACCTCCTCGACGTACCAGTCGTTCGCGAGGCCGGCCCAGCGAAGGATGGTCTCGATGGTCGCCACCCAGACGTGGCAGGACTTCACTGCCTTGATTCGGCCCAGGGCGAACATGTTCGAGAAGTTGACGAGCCAGAACTGGTGCTCGTCCACCTGCAGCCACGCGTGCGTGTGCTCACCGCGGACATTGTCCATCGCCTCACTGAATCCTTTGACCACACCCGCGAGCTTTCGCTGCCGCCCCGGAACCAGGCGCCGAGGTCCGCCCATGCCATGCCGCCCTTCCGCCAGCCAGCGCTCGGTGGCGCGGCGTCCCCAGGTCCGGATCATGTCCTCGCCCTCGGGCCCGTAGACGGTCTCGAAAGCTTCGTTGAGCCGGCTGAGCGATTCCACCGGCGAGGAAAGCTGGTCGTCGTGCGGCGGGTCTTGCTCCACGTACTGCACCAGCCCGGCCGCGTAAGCGATCTCGGGCCAGCGGTCGCCGGTCACGTTGCGCGCAACGTGTACGAGGTTGCTCACGTGCGAGTTGAGGATGAAACGTCCACGAGCGCGTGACGCGCGCACGCCCATCAGCTCGAGCGTCCGGATCGCCGACCCACCCACCCCAGTCGGGGTCGGGATCGGTGAACCATGAAGCGCCGGCGGCGGCGGAGCTGGCGCAGGCGGGGCGATCGCGCGCAGGTTGTGGGACGCCGTCGGCGGATCGACCGCGAATCCCGGACGAGCCGATGCCGCGGTGAGCACGCCACCCGGCGCGGCAGCTGGAGCAGCGACGACCTGGTGGCGACGCTGGGGCAGGCGCGCCATCTGGGTCAGCAGGTCCCGCACGGTTTGAGGACGTTGCGCAGGGTCCTTGGCCAGGACCTTGGCGAGCAGCTGGTCGAGCTCGTCGGGCAGCGCTGCGTTCAGCTTCACGGCGGAAGGTATCGGCGCGTTGACCGTCGAGTACGCCACCTCCATACGGTTCGACCCGATAAAAGGGAGCCGGCCGGTCAGCATCTCGAAGGTCAGCACACCCATGGCGTAGATGTCGGCGCGCTTGTCGACGTCGTGGCCCATCACCTGCTCTGGCGCCATGTAGCCAGGCGTCCCGATGGCGAGCCCGATCGTGGTGAGGTGGGTCGGCTGTCCCGCTCCGCGCGCCAGGCCGAAGTCGGCGAGCATCGCGCGGCCGTCCGCATGGATCAACACGTTGGTCGGCTTGAGATCGCGGTGGACGATCCCGGCGTCATGCGCGTGCTGCAGGCCGTCGCCGATCTCGCGCAAGTAACGCCACGCGGTCAGCGTGTCGAGCGGGCCGCGATTCAGGACATCCCTCAGCGTGCCGCCGCGGATCAGGGGCATCGTGAGGTACGCGACTCCATCGGTCAGCTCGAAGTCGTAGATCGGGAGGATGTTGGGGTGGTCGAGCTTGGCCAGCGTCTTGGCCTCGGTCTCGAATCGCTTGACGAACCCATCGTCCTGGAAGAGCTCCGAGGACAGGGCCTTGAGGGCCACCTCGCGCCCGAGCGGCTGCTGGACGGCGCGGTAGACGACCGCCATCCCGCCACCGCCGAGGCGCTCGACGATCTCGTACTGCCCGATCCGCGTGCCGGTGAGATCTTTCACCGCTTGTCCAGAGCTAGCTTCGCCACGATCGCGACGAGGTCGGCGAGCCGGAACGGTTTGCTGAGCACGTTGTCGGCGCCCGCGGCGAGGAAGCGCTCCCGGTCGCTCGCCATCGAGTGCGCGCTTGCGATCACGATCGGCATGGTCGGGTCCGCCTCCTTGATCCGCCTCATGGCTTCGAGGCCGTCGATTCCCGGCATCGCGACGTCCATCAGGATCATCGACGGATGTTGGTTGAGCGCGATGTCGACAGCCTGCAGCCCGTCCGCCGCGATCAACACGACGTAGCCCGCCTTCTCGAGCACCCGCTTGCAGAGACGCTGGGCCACGTCGTTGTCATCCGCCACGAGCACTGTGAAAGGCCTTGTGCCATCCGCGATCGTCTCGTCAGGCATGCCGTCGCTGCAACGGCGTGGCGTTCTCGCCTACGAGGGGGACGGTGAAGTGGAAAGCCGACCCGTGCCCAACCGCGCTCTCGACCCAGATCTTGCCTCCATGCATCTCCACGATCTGCTTAACGATCGTGAGGCCCAGGCCAGTCCCAGGAATCGACTGCGCGGCTCCGCTGCGCACCCGGCGGAAGCGCTCGAAGACGTGTCCGATCTCGTCCGGCGGGATGCCCAGCCCGGTGTCGGTCACGCTCACGAGCGCGTATCCACCCTCGGCGCGGGTCGAAAGCGTCACGGTGCCCCCATCCGGCGAGTACTTGATCGCGTTGTTGACCAGGTTGCTGACTACCTGGATCAGCCTGTCCCGGTCGCCGACGACGATCGGCAGCCGGGGGTCGAGGTCGGCCTTGAACTCGACCGGCGTGGCGGCGGTGCCGGCCCGCGCCATGGCTTCGGCCAGGACCTCGTTGATGTCGATGTCGCCGGCGCGCATGCTCATGCGGCCCGACTCCATCCGGTCAAGGTCCAGCATGTCGCCGATCAGCCGGTTGATCCTGTCCGCGTCATTGAATATGTAGCCGCCGTAGGCGCGGACCTCGTCCGGCTCCAGCCCGCCGTCCCGGATGAGCTCGCTGAAGCCCTGGATGCCGGTCAGGGCCGTCCGGAACTCATGGCTCACGATGGAGAGGAATTCCGTCTTCGTGTGGTCGAGCTTCTCGAGGTTCGCGTTCGCCGCGCGCTGCGACTCCAGCGCCTCCGCAAGCTGGTCCGACGTCTCGCGCACGGTGGTGACGTCCTCGATCATCACGAGCAGGTGCTCGGGCCGCCCGTTCGAGTCCGGGATCGAGGTTGCGGTGAGCTGCAGCCACAGCCACTTTCCACTGCCCGTCGCTGCGCGCACCTGCATGCTCCCTACGCTCGCGATGCCGGCGAGTAGAGGCGCGAAGCGCTGGCGGGCCGCGGCCTGGTCGTACGCCCGGAGCAGGTCGGGCCACGCGCTGCCGCGCATCGTCTCGAAGTCGTGCTCGAGGATGGCAAGCAGCACCGGGTTGGCTTCGACCAGCTCGCCGTCGCTGCTGATGCGCACGATCCCGATCGGCGACCGCTCGAAGATCGCGCGGTGGTCGGCCTCGCTGCGACGCAGGGCTTGAGCGGTGTCCGACCGCCTGATGAACTGCCCGATCTCGGCGCCGACCGTTGACAGCATCGTGACCTCGTCGTCCTTGACGCTGCGCACGTGGCCCGCCAGCAGCTCGATGACACCGACCACGCTGCCGTTCTCCACGATCGGGAAGGCGATGACGGACTTGAGGCCGGCCGCAAGGGCGGCCTCGGCGCTCGCGTAGTCGTTGGCCCCCGACATGTCTTCGAGAGCGGCGACCACGCCCGACTGCCAGACGCGGCCCAGCAGCCCGGTGCCCAGCGGCACGGACATCGCGCGGCTCTGGTCTCGAAAGTCCTCATAGCTCGACGCATCGCGATGCCAGAAGTGCCGCACGCGAAGCGCCTGCCGCTCCGCGTCCGCCGCCCAGAACTGCGCCAGGTCCTGGTCGAGGTAGGCGCACAGGCTGCTGAGCAGCTGGGGCACGGCCTGCTCCCAGGTCGACCCGCCGACCATCACGTGCCGGACTGCGACGAGGCAGTCGCGCAGCCCGTCGAGGCGCTTGCGGGCCGAGATGTCGCTTTCCTGGACCAGCAGCAGCGACTCGCCAGGCACGTGCCCGGGCGCGGCCCCGATCGCGATCGCCACTGGCACGCGCGTGCCGTCGCCCCGGATCTGGTTGAGCTCCGCCTCCCAGCGGACGATGTCGCCGCTCTTGAGAAGGGCGAGCGCCTCGGCCAGGACGGCGCGGTCGTTCTCGGCCGTGACCTGCACCAGCGGCAGCTGCAGCAGCTCGTCGCGGGGCCGGCCGAGGATCGTCCCCAGCCTCTCGTTGACCTGCACCCATCTTCCTTCGCCGTCGACCAAGGCCAGCCCGACCATCGCCGCCTCGAGCAGCAGGCGAAGGCGCTCCTCGCTGGCCGCAATGTCGTCCGACTGCCTCTGGGCCTGGGCTGCCGAGTCTCGCACCTGCCGCACGACCTCGGTGATCGCCACCGCGGCGACCAGCAGCACGATCGCGAGCAGCACGGCCGGAGTGAAGTCGCTCGGCAGGCCGCCCCCGACCACGGACGGGATGAGGATCGCGATCGCCGCGAGGACGGCCGTCGCCAGCGACTCCAGGCGGCTGAGCTGGAGCGCGGTCAAAAGGATCACGGTCAGATAGAGCGGGAAGGCGAGCACCGGCCCTGCGCCGGCGGCGCCCTGGATGGCGAACACGGCGGCGATGGCGAAAAAGGGTGTGGCTCGACGCACCAGGTTCGCGGTCCACGACGGCTTTGGGGCATTTCGTGGACCGGCGCCTGGCAACACCTCGGAAACCTCGCCCCCCCTGGCGGGATGGAAGGTGCGCAGGTTGCAAAGTGTAGCCGCGCCCGTTTCGCCCGAACCCCTCTTAACCGAACTGGCAGGAGGTGCCCGTCGAGGGCGTGCGCAGGGCGTACTCCAGACCTCGCCGGGCGCGCGCAGGGCGCACTCAGACCGTAAGCTGAGCGCCCGGCCGTTGAAGTTGAACGCCCCGAACACGCCCCTGCAAGCCGACGGACTGAGCCGCCGCGTCTACCCGTTCCTGGGGCTCGCCATCGTCGGCCTCGTCAGCCTGCACGGCTACTCGGCGGTGATCGCCTCCCCCGTGCTCGCGGGAGCCGCCGTCCTGGGACTGATCCTCGTCCTCGTCCCCCTGGCTCAGATCGACAGCCCAGCTCGCAACGGGATCCTCACCGCGCTGCCCGTGGTGGTCGGATTTGGCATGGCCCTCTACCCGCTCTGGGGTATGTCGGAGTTCGGCCTCGCCGTCTCGATCGTCCTGACCGCCCTCGCCAGTGCGCTTGTGCTGCTGCCGTGGGAACGCATCCCCCGATACCTGCACGCCGTCTCGCCCATCGGCGGCCTGGCGGTCGCGTTCGCCCTCGAGGTCCAGTTCGGGCTGAGCATCGTGCGCGCCTTCCCCTTCGTGCTCCTTCCTTTGATCTTCCTGGCTCTCTACTACACGTCGGTTGAGTTCGCCGTCGGGGCGGCGCTCGCGGTCGCCGACCTGGTCCTCGTCACGCTGGTCAACCCCGCCGCCGGCGACCCCGCGGCCGCGTCGCTCGAGGCGCTGCTCTTGATCGCGTTCGGGGTCATCGTCCGGCGCGTCGTCATCCAGCTCGAGGAGAACCGCACCGCGGCGTCGGCCGCGGAAGCCGCCAAATCGGAGCTGCTCGCGGACCTCTCGCAGCGCAACCAGGAGCTGCAGGAGCTGACGCGACTCAAGTCGGAGTTCCTGGCCACGATGAGCCACGAGATCCGCACGCCGATGAATGGGGTCATCGGCATGACTGGACTCCTGCTGGATACGGAGCTGACTCCCGAGCAGCATGAGTATGTCGAGACGGTCCGCACCTCGGGCGATTCGCTGCTCGAGATCATCAACGACATCCTCGATTTCTCGAAGATCGAGGCGGGGCGCGTGCGCCTGGAGACGATCGAGTTCAGTCCCAAGCACGTCCTGGAGGAAGCCGTCGAGCTCTTCGCCGAGGCGGCGGCGAACAAGGGCATCGAGCTGCTTCTGGACGTTGGCGAGCTGGTTCCGGCGAGTGCGATCGGCGACCCCGGCCGCCTACGACAGGTGCTCATCAACCTGGTCGCCAACGCGATCAAGTTCACGGACTCCGGCGAGGTGATCGTGCGCGCCCGAATGCACGAGAGCAGCGGCCCGGGAGTCCTGATCCGCTTTGAAGTCTCTGACACTGGGATCGGGCTCACCGTGGAGGAGCAGGCTCGCGTCTTCTCGACCTACTCGCAGGTCGACAGCTCGACCACGCGCAAGCACGGCGGCGCGGGACTCGGACTCGCGATCGCGCGCATGCTGACCCAGCTGATGGGCGGCGAGATCGGCGTCGAGAGCGAGAAGGATTCAGGCTCCCGGTTCTGGTTCACGGCCCTGTTTCGCGAGGCAACCGGAAAGAGGCGCCCGTCGCAGCCGGCGGTCAGCCTCACGGGCACGTCGGTCGCAGTGGTCGACGACAACCGCACAAATCGCGCGATCCTCGAGCGCTACCTGAAGTCTTGGGGAATGCGCGAGCGAAGTTTCGAGAGCGGCCCGGAGGCGCTTCGGGAAATGCAGGACGCGGCCCGCGGCGACGATGGGTTCGACGTCGCGATCGTCGACATGATGATGCCGGGAATGGACGGCCGCACTGTGGCGGACCAGATCCGCGCCGACGAGCGCCTGAAAGAGCTCGTGGTCATCCTGTTGACGTCCGCCGGCCAGTCCGATACTCCGGTGCCAGGCGTCGACGCCGAGCTGGTCAAACCTGTGCGCCCGTCGCAGCTGTTCGACGTGCTTCACACGCTGCTCGGCGAACGGTCGCTTCGCTACGAGCGACCGAGCCCGGGCGATGGTGCAGGCGTCGAGCTGGGACCGACGGACCCGGCGCGCAAGGGGTCACGCGTGCTGGTCGTCGAGGACAACGCGGCCAACCTCAAGGTCACCGTCAGGATGGTCGAGCGCCTGGGCTATCGAGCGGACGTCGCCAACAACGGCGTGGAGGCGGTGACCATCCTGCAGCGAGTGCAGTACGACGCAGTGTTGATGGACTGCCAGATGCCGGAGATGGATGGCTACGAGGCGACCCGCCGGATCAGGTCGGACGAGGACGCGGGGCGGCACGTACCGATCATCGCCATGACGGCCGCCGCCCTCGCAGGCGACCGCGAGCGCTGCCTGGCCGCAGGAATGGACGACTATCTATCCAAACCAGTAAAGCTGCACGTGGTGGCGGCGCTGCTAGAAAGGTGGATCTCGATTCCAACGAAGGAAAGGGTCTAGACCCGCTTAAGCGCGAGCACCGTCACGTCATCAAAAAGATCCCGACTCTTCGATCCCTGGGCCAGGATGTCCACCAGCTCCTGCGCGCTCCCCGCCCGCCTCGCCTCATAAGGAAGAGGCACATCCTTAGTCGCGAGGTCGGGCCGCAGGTCGAGCAACCCGTCGGAGAACACGACCAGCGTGTCGCCTGGATTCAAAGTGACGGTCCCGACGGCGAAGATGCTGTCCGGAAAGATCCCGATCGGCGCGCTGCGCAAGGGCAACGTCTCCTGGCCGGTGGTGCCGCGGAGCAGCCGCGCATGCCCGTGACCGGCGTCCACATACTGCAGCGCACCCGAGGCAGGCACGAAGACAGCGTGGAAAGCGGTCACGTAAGCGTGGTTCACCTCCAGGGCCGCGGACATCACGTCCGACGCAAGCTTGATCCCCGCATCGAGCTCCGAGATCCCGGCCGAACCGCGCAGCGCCGCTCGCGCGGTGGCCATCATCAAAGCAGCCGGTAACCCCTTCCCCATCACGTCACCGAGCGTCAGGATCAGGTGGCCCGTGTCCCGCCGGTACCAGTCGTAGAAATCGCCGCTGATCTCCCTGGCCGCCGTGAAGTGGGCCGCCAGCTCGAAGCCATCCTCCTTCAGAGGTGAGGCGGGCAGCATTCCGACCTGCAGATCGACTGCGCGGCGCATCTGGTCGGCGCGCTCGTCGAGCATTCCCTCCAGCCGGCGCATGGTCGTCCGATGCTCAAGCTCGAGTGTGCGGCGACCCAGATTGTTGACCACGGTCAGGTACAGCTGAGTCGCCCCTACGGGCTTCACCATGTACGCGTAAGCGCCATGCTCGAGCGCGGCCCTGCCCAGCTCAGGGTCATCGACCCCCGAGATCATCACCACCGCAGTGTCGGGTCGCCTGGCGCGCAGCTCCTCGAGCAGCCCGTAGCCCGACTCGTCGGGAAGCCGTACGTCGAGCAGCGCCAGCGCGTAATCGGTCGCCTCGAAAAGGCGTCTCGCGTCGGCAGCGGTGAAGGCAACATCTGATTCGAAGCCACGGCTCCGCAGGGTCCTCTCCATCAGCTTCGCCAGGGGTTGTTCGTCGTCCACGATCAGCAGGCGCTGCGATGCGGCGGACGAGTTCACGACCAGCAGTGTAGAGAGGCTCAACTCGAGACTGGGTGACCTATAGTGAGCCCCCGTGCTGAGAGTCATTAAGTGAGCCTTGAGATCTTGACCCGACAGGTCGACGGTGGAGTCACCGTGGTCGCTCCGACCGGACGCCTGGACGTGGCCGGCGCGCCCGCTTTGAAGGACGCGATTGGAGAGGCCGTGAAAAACGAGAAACCCCGAGTCGTGATCGACCTGGAGGGTGTCAGCTTCGTCGACAGCACGGGCCTCGGCTCAGTGATCTCCGCGCTGAAGCAAATCCGCAGCTCGCAAGGCGATCTGCGGCTCGCTGCTCCCAACCAGCAGGTCCGCGTCGTGCTCGAGCTCACCACCCTAGACCGGGTATTTCCCTACTTCGCCACAGTCGAGGAAGCCCTCACTGGCTTCTGATCTTGGCGACCCATTCGGAGCCATTTGAGTTCCATGCCACTCTCAGCCAGCTCGATGAAGGATTGGACTCGCTTCATGAATCGGTGCGGCGCCTGCGTGAGTCGACGGGCCGTGGCGACGACGATCGCAACCTCATGCACTTCGAGATCGCCCTTGCTGAGATCGGCGCGAACGTGCTCACGCACGGGCGGCCGGCGGGCACCGACCCACCGGTCGACTACCGGCTCTGGCTCGACGGCGACACCGCGCGTGCCAGCTTTGTCGATGCAGGCCCTCCGGTCGAGGAGGTTCACTCTCGCGCCATGCCGGACCCCTCGAGCGAGGAAGGGCGCGGCCTCCCGATGGCCCGATGGCTGCTCGACGAGCTGCTCTACAAACGCGACGGCGAGGTCAACCGATGGCGGCTGGTGAAGAAGCTTTGAGCGCTGCCGAGGAGCTGTCCGACGAAGCCTGGCGAGTCCTCATCCACGATTTCCGCAACCTGCTCGCGGTCATCATCAACTACAGCGAGCTGATCGCCGAGGAGACCGGCGACCCCGAGGCGGTGAAGACGGACATCGGCGAGGTCCGCTCAGCCGCGGAGCGAGCCATCGCGATGACCGAAAAGCTGCGACGTCCTGTTGCATCAACCTCCGAATCGAGCCCGTCGTGAACGTAGCCAACAAGATCGGCACAGACCAGGAGCTGAGCAGCCGCGCGGCGTTGACCCACCGCGACCTCGTCCTCGTCGTCGATGACGACGAGCAGGTGCTGCGGCTGCTGCGGCGCGTCCTCGAGCGAGCGGGCTTCGAATGCGTGCCGATCGGCAACGGCCGCTCGGCGCACGCGGCCGCGGTGGAATCGCGGCCGGACATCATCCTGCTCGACCTCATGCTCGGCGACACCACGGGCGACCAGATCCTCGCCGAGATTCGCGGCGATTTCCGGACGCGCCTGATCCCCGTTGTCTTCCTGACCGTTCGCGGCTCGCTCAAAGACAAGGTCGAGCACCTGCTCGCAGGCGCCGACGACTACGTCACGAAGCCATTCATCCCGGAGGAGCTGGTGGCGCGGCTGCGCGCGGTGATGAGCCGCTCGACGACCACGCGCGACCTCAACCCGTTGACGGGCATGAGCGGCAACAGCGACATCCTGCGCGAGATGGGGCTGCGGCTCGCGAGCGACGAAAGGTTTGCGTGCCTGTACCCCGACATCGACGCCTTCAAGAGCTATAACGACCACTACGGGTTCTTGCGCGGCGATGACGTGATCAAGACCCTGGCCACGATCGTTCTGGAGGTCCTGGAAGAGAACTACTCCCCGCGTCACTTCGCAGGGCACATCGGAGGCGACGACTTCGTGATCCTCACCGATCCAGCCCTCGCCGAGACGATCGCATCAGCGATTACGAAGCGATTCGACGATGCGGTTCCCGCGCTGTACGACTCGCAGGACCGAGAGCGCCGCTGGATCGAGTTCGAAGAGCGCAACGGAAACACGCTGCGCGCGCCGCTTGTCTCGGTGTCGATCGGGATCGTGATCGCCGAGCCCGGCCGCTACACGAGCGCCGCCGCCCTCGCGTCGCGCGCCGCCGAGGTGAAGGGCGTCGCCAAGCGAATGCCGGGATCTAAATGGGTGCTGGACCGCCGCCGGCCACCCGAGAGATTCGCATGACGTTCTGCGGGCTGAATCGGCGCAACCCGGTGCTAGCATCCGTGAGGCCAACTGACGTGAACCCGCCCACGCGCTCAGAGCTCTCGAGATGAGCGAGGTCATCACCACCTCGCCAGAGATCCCAGAACGGATCCCGGAAACCACTCCGGTACCGGCGTCGAATGGCGCGCAGCAATACCCCGGCGCTCGATTCAAGATCACCGTGCACCGTCTCGACGGCGGGCTCGAGGAAGGCGATTCGGACGAGCGCGGGCTGAGCGCGCAGGGCTACCCGATCTACAACCCGTCTGACGCCGACCGTCCTCGCTGGATCCCGGCGCGCGACATCAAGTACGTCGTGTTCGGTGTGGTCGACGACCCGAACCTGGAAGCCGACCCTGGCGACAAGAGCCTGTCGCGCAAAGCCATTCTTCGCTTCCGCGACGGCGAGTGGATCGCCGCGTACATCGACCCGGGTCAGGCGCCGGACAGCGAGGGCGTGGCGATCAAGATCCGCCTCGCCGAGCGTCAGCGAGTGATCCCGGCGCTTGCCGCGTCGTCCTCGATTCTCGAGATGCAGTTCGTCGACATGTGGGCCGCGCCCGCCGTGACGCAGCAGCCTCAGCGCCGACGGTCGGACATCGTCGAGGCCGCCGCGAGGTCGGGACGCGACTTGAGCAAGCTCGCGAATGACTTTCGCGATCGCCTCGCGCTGATCCGGGACGTCGGCCTCACCGCCGGCGACACGCTGGCCTTCTCGCGCGCGGTGCGCACGCACCTTGACCGATTCCTCGCGGAGGACGGCATCGAGCTCAACACACAGGAGAAGTCGGCGCTCGCCGACATCATCCTCCGCGCCGCGGTCGGCTACGGGCCGCTCGACGGCCTGCTGCACGACCGCTCCGTGAGCGAGATCATGGTGAACGGCCCCGACCAGGTCTTCATCGAGCGGCGCGGCGTCCTGTCCAAGGCCGACGTGCGGTTCGAGGACGAGAACCAGCTCCTGGAAACGATCCGGCGCATGGTGGCGACCACCGGCCGCCACATCGACGGACTCAACCCCATGGTCGACGCCCGGCTGCCCGACGGCAGCCGTGTCAACGCGATCATCCGGCCCGCTGCCATCCACGGCGCGGCCCTGACGATTCGCAAGTTCAAGGACGCGGTCCTCGGAATGGAGGACCTGACCCGCGAGGGCAGCCTCAGCCCCGCCATGGCCGAGTTCCTGGAGGCCGCCGTGCTCGGCCGCATGAACATCCTGGTCTCCGGAGGCACCGGGTCGGGCAAGACGACCACCCTCAACGTGATCGCGCGCTTCATCCCGCACAACCAGCGCGTGATCACGATTGAGGACGCGGCCGAGCTGCAGATCGACCACCCCCACGTCATCGCGCTCGAGCACAGGCCGCCCAACGTCGAGGGCAAGGGCGAGCTCACCATCCGCCAGCTGCTTCGTAACAGCCTCCGGATGCGCCCGGACCGCATCCTCGTCGGCGAGGTGCGCGGCGCCGAGGCGCTGGACATGCTCCAGGCGATGAACACCGGCCACGACGGAAGCATGTCGACCATCCACTCGAACTCCGCGCGCGACGCCCTCTCCCGTCTCGAGACGATGGTGATGATGGCCTCGATCGACATCCCGTTCGAAGCCGTCCGGGCCCAGATCGCGTCCGCTGTCAACCTCATCGTGCACCAGGCCCGCATGCCGGACGGTCGCCGCAAGGTCGCGCAGATCGCCGAGGTCGTGGGCTACGACGCTAACGGCGCGATCCTCCGCGACATCTTCCTGCTCGGCATGGGCGGCGACCTGCGGCTCGAGTACAACGCCACCGGCTACGTCCCCACCTCGCTAGACAAGGCCGCCTTCTATGGAGTCCAGGTGAACCAGGACCTGTTCGACCCGGTCAAATCGCGCTTCGTTCCCGCCGGGTCCGACAGCATGATGCCGGTGGTCAAGGACCCGCTGATGGGCGGCCAGCGCGGAGGCGGCGGCGGCGAGAACGTGGTCCGGCAGGTGGTCGTGGTTCCCTTCAGCTCCGACCGGCCGGGCGATACGAGACAGCAGCAGCACACAGTCCAGTCGTCTCCGACCCAACCGGCCAGCACGATGGCCTCGACGCCGGAGATGCAGGAGGAGATGCGCAAGCTCATCGACGCCGCACGCTCCGCGGTTGCCGACCTGCAGGCGGCGTCGCCCGCCCAGCCACAGGAGCAGCCGGCGCCGCAGCCCGTGGTGCCGATCGCCTCGAGCCAGCAGCCCCCTGCCGCGCCTCAGCCATACGCACCCCCCACCGCGCCTGCGTTCACACCGCAGCTGGTTGTTCCTCAAGGACCGCCCCAGGCACAGGGACCTGCTCCCTACCAGGAGGTTCCTGCTTCCCAAGGGCAGGAGCCCGCACGCGCCCGGTCGAACATCGCCGCCAGCCAGGCGCTGCAGGCTGCCACCGCGATGGCGCGCGCAACAACTGCTCTCGGCAATCTGGCCGCGGCGAACAGCGGCTACGTGGGAATGCTCCCGACGGTTCGCGGCTCAGATGGCGTCGGGCCGGCCGGCGCCACGCGCCGCATCGGGGCGGTGATCGAGAGCCTCATCACCCGCCGCAACCTCAACCTCCGCCTGGCCCCTGCCATCACTCAGGCATTCGAAGGAGCCGAGCTCAAGGGCAGCGACTACGCGTCGGAGAGCAAGATCAGCAAGGAGTCGGCCGGTCGGGAGCTCCGGCAAGCCGTTGAAGCTGGGCTGCTGCAGACGGTCCGGTACCCGCAAGGCGAAGCCGGCTTCAAAGCGTCCCAGGACCTGCTGCGCGCGGTCGCCGAGGGCCTGGGGCAGCCGGTGAGCGCATCGACCCCGCTGACGCCAGAGACCATCATCGGCAGCCTGGCGGTCGGGCAGACCGAAGGCACCGTGACCATCATGTTCACCGACGTCGAAGGATCCACCCGCCTGCTCTCGACACGCGGCTTCACGGAGTCGCACGAGATCATGCGGGCCTACGAGACGATCATCGACGAGAAGGTCGCCGAGCATGCGGGTCGCCGCATCAAAGGCCTGGGCGACGGTTTCATGATCAGCTTCGGCTCCGTCCGGCACGGCGTCGAGTGCGCGCTCGACATCCAGCGGTCGATCGCCGAGTACAGCAAGCAAAACCCCGAGCGCAAGGTCAAGGTGCGCATCGGCCTCAACACGGGCGAGGTCGTGGAGGAGGCGGGCGACATCTTCGGCGCCGCCGTCAACGTGGCAGCTCGTGTCGCCAGCAAGGCGAGGGGCGGCGAGATCCTCGTCTCGGACGTCGTCCGGCAGCTTGTCGGTCCGGTTTCCGAGATGACGTTCGATTATCGCGGTCGTTACAAGCTCAAGGGATTCCCGGACCGCTGGCGTCTCCACCAGGTGACGCCTGGCGAAGTGAAGGAGACGCCGCGGGCGCTTCCCAGCGGCGACGGCTACGTCGGGCGCGACCAGGAACGCCTCGACATCCGGATGTTCATGGACCGCGCGATGACGGGTTCCGGCGGCATGCTCTTCATCACCGGCGTGCCAGGAATCGGAGCGTCGAGGTTGGCCTCGGAGGTTGCCGGCGAAGCCGCGGGCAAAGGCTGGTTGGTGCTGAGCGGCCGCTGCCTTGAGCATGACAGGGCCGCCTACGCGCCTTTCCGCGAGGTCCTGGCCACGGCGGTCGCGAGCGGCACGTCGAAGTCCCTGCAGGAGGCGGCCGGCACCAACGGACCGCTGCTCGCCCAGCTCGTTCCGGGCCTCCGCCAGAAGGTGCGGGGAATGCCCGCTCACAGCGAGGTGCCCGCCGACAAGCTCCGCGAGCAGCTCTTCCGGGCCGTCTTCGACTTCCTCACCGACATCCAGTCGAAGCGGCCGCTCCTCATCGTGCTCGACGACCTCCAGTGGGCGGACGAGGCCACGGTGCTGCTCCTCCGCGACCTGGCGGAGCGGGTTGGCGGCAGCCATGTGGTGGTGATCGGCACGTACTGGGACTCCGAGCTCGACACGGCGCGGCCGTTCAGCTCGGTGCTTTCCCGTTTGCTGCGCCGGCGCCGCGCCCAGCGGATCACGCTCGGTCCACTCTCTGACCGCGACGTCGAGAGAATCGTGGCCGGGCTCGCCGAGACGCTGCTCTCGCCGGTGCAGCTCATGGGCATCCAGGCGGCGACCGAAGGCAATCCCCTGTTCGTGGAACAGTCCACTCTCTACATGGCGGAATCTGAATCCATGCTGGGCGGCAGCGCGAGGGCGCAAGCCAGCTTCACCGAAGAGGACCTCGAGCTCGCACAAAGCGTGCGCGGACTCATCGGCCGCCGCCTCGAGAGGCTGAGCGAGCCCGCGCAGAGAATGCTCGTCGCGGCCGCCGTGGTAGGGCGCGATTTCGACCTGGCGCTGCTGGAGGCGTTCGGCGAGCTCTCAGGCCACGAGCTTCGCGACGCGCTCGAAGAGGCGACGCGAGGCCGGTTCTTGATCGCGGCCGGGCCGGACAGGTATCGCTTCGCCCACGACCTCATAAGAAAGAGGGTGCTGGCGGTGCTTCCGCTCCCGCGTCTGCAGGCTTACCACCTTGCAGTGGCGGACACGCTGGAGCGGATCTACGGCAAGAGCGCGCCCGAGAGGGCCGGCGAGATCGGGCATCACCTTTACCAGGCAGGCACTGCGGCGGACCCGCTTCGCACGGCGACCTTCTTGAGCCTCGCCGCCAGGAACGCACTCGCGGTGGGGGCATTCGAGGAGGTTCTGCGCCTGCTCGAGACGGCACTGGTCCTGCTTCCGGCGGGCAGCCTGCGCGAGCGCGCCGAGGCATTGACCATGCGCGGGCAGGCCGCCTGGGGCCTCGGACGGATCGACGACGCGAAGGCGGCGTGGAAGGGCTCCGCGCAGCGCTACGAGGAACTCGGAGACGCCAAGGCGGCCGCCGGCGTCCACGCACGGCTGGCGTACTTAGAGTCCCACGGGGGAGCGGCGACTCGCGCGCCGGCAACCGCCCCGGTGCCCGCGGTCGAGGCGTAAAGGACCGGTCACTCGGCCCCTACGCGGTCAGCCTGCTGGCCGGTGGGGCCGGCTGAAAGTCTGCGCTGCCGATGATCGTCGGCAGCTGGCCGCCGAAGATGATCGTGTCGGCCAGCAGGCCGCCGGTCGCCTCGGTTCTGAACGTCGCCGCCTTCTGCACGGTGAGGCCGGCCGCAGGCGTGTAGATCAGCCCGACCCAGGCGGAGTCGGCATAGGCGCCAAGGAGATTGCCGCAGGTGTTGGCCGGCGGATAGGACTGGCCAGGCTCGTAGACCATGATCCAGTCGTACTGGTAGCCGCTGAACAGGAAGTTGTCGGCCAGGGTCGTGGCGTTCAGGCAGCCGCCGCTCGGGAGGTAGAACTCGACGGCCCCCGGGGTGACGGCGCCGCGGCACGTCGTGGCGACGCCGCCGATGGTGTCGCACTGGTTTTCGTTCGCTCGGTCGCCTCCCGGCGGGGCGGCCCGGGCCGGGTTCTGGTTCGGCAGATTGACGTGCAGAGGCGGCGTCTCACCGGCGGGTGGATACGCACCGAGAACGCCCGGCCCGACGAACGGGTTGGGCGCGAACGTCGAGGAAAGGATCGTCGAATCGAAGATCGCGGTCTCGTGTCCCAGGCTGCAGCCAGTCCCGGTGAACGCCGGACACGTGCCCGTGCTGTTGTTCTGCACGGACCCGACGACCACCACGCTGCCGGCGTAGCCGAACGGCCCCGAGCACGCCGGGTTCGGCGGCGGCTCGGCGTAGACGTTGTACGAAGTGGCGCCGGGCACGTTGCTGATCTGAATCTGAATCGCCTGCCCACCGTTGACCTGCACGATCCTGCACGTCGACGGCGCGCTTTCACGCTTGTAGTTGATGCCCGAGTAGGTGTCTGTCCGCGCCGAGGTCACCTCGATCGCCCACGTGCCGGCCTTGACCTGATTGATGTTGCTCACCGAACTGGCCTGGAAGGACCCTGCACAGTTGACTCCGCCCGTATCCCAGATCTGGTTGGCGAGGACGGTGTTGTTGGTCGCCGACGGCTCGTCCGGCGGCTTCAGTTCGTTGCTGACGAAACCGCCCGCGTTGGTGTAGCCGGCCTGCCACTTGTAAACCCCGGCGCTCAAGAAGTAGCAGACGCTGCTGCTGAAGTTGGGGTCGGCCGCATAGGTGCCGGGTGACAGCACGACGTTGTTGGCCGGAGCCCCCTGCGGTCCGCCCACCACTGTCGGCGGTGGGTAGGCAGGGTCGCTGACAGGTCGCCCCGAATAGGTCGAGCCGGCGATGTCCGGAAACGTGCAGGGAGTCAGCGCGCCACTTGGATAGCACGTGTTGGCGACCGCACCAGGGACTGGCGCCTGGCAGCGGTCGTAGATGTCGCCGGCAACCTGGATGTTCGCTCCGCCGGTGATCGAGATCGTTCCATTCGACACGAGGTCGCCGACGACGGCCAGCGTGCCTCCGCCGGTGACCAACACCGCGTTGCCTGGAACGCCCCCGCACCCGTCCTGGCTGAGCGCGGTGATCGTGGGGGCGAAGAGGAGGTTGTTCACATTTGCGCTCGCCTCGGATCCGACCCTAGGCGTCGCGCCGTTGGTCAGGATGCGGGCGAACTGGAGCTGCAGCGCCCGCGAGGCGCTGATCGTGAACTGCGAGCCGGCCGGCCCGAGCCCAGCCACGACCTGCGTCAGGATCGTGCCGTCGGTGTATGTGCAGGTCATGGTTCGCGGCGTGGCGCCCGGCGAACCGTATCCCGGCGCGCACGAGGCACCCGTGTAGATACGGATGTTGGCGCCGAAGACGGTCGTCGCCGCCTGCTCCGCCTGTGTGTAGCTACCGGTCTGCTGCAGGGTGTCGCCGGCTGCCAGGGCCGCTGCATCGACCGCCGCCTGCAGGTCGCGGCGCAGCGAGTAGGCACGCGCGCCGTCGATGGCGAGCGCGGCCATCCCGACCACGACCGCGAGCATGATCGCGATCAGCACAATGGCTTGCCCTCGCTGCCCGCGTCCCACCGTTTAGTACTCGGTCCTGAAGATCGCCGCGGCGGTGATGACGATG
>DAITQH010000004.1:0-8633 GCA_036833175.1 Candidatus Dormiibacterota bacterium | reverse complement strand
GGACGGTAGTCCTCCCCCGCGGGACCCCCTCCTCCCCTCGGCGACGCTAGGAGGCGCTTGGAAGTGGCATGCCTGGGTGACGGCCGGAATAAATCCGGCCTAAAGCTCCACTTCGTCTTTTTCATTAGTACTCGGTCCTGAAGATCGCCGCGGCGGTGATGACGATGTGATTAGCCGTCGCCTGGGCGATTACCGGGGTGATCAGGACCAGGTTGAATCGAATCGTCACCTGGAGCCGCGCGTTCGCACTCGCCGGGTTGACCGCGCTGCACGATCCGCTGGCGATGGCCGCGTACTCGCCACCGGGAGCGTTGGGAGGTGGCGTGGCCTCGACGGACGCCGGTGGGCTCGGCTCAGTGACGTACAGCCATGCCTCATTGGCAGGTGGCGTGGCCGACGTGACGGGCCCTTGGGGGCAAGGCTCCGTAACGGGCATGCCTATGAGCTGGGTGGTGACCGTGGCGAGTACGTCGGCGTTGGTGGGAAGCGGGCTCGAAGCGCGCACCGCGGTACGCGCACCCTCGCGCGCGGCATGGTTGAGCGTGTCGTAGTAGAAGACCGCGCGCCCGATATCGACGATGCCGAACAGGAGAAGCAGAAGCACCGGCGAGATGAGCGCGAACTCGATCAGGGCTTGAGACTTTTGCGACTTCGGACGGAAGCGGTGTCTCACTAGCCCTGAACCGTCATGTGCTCGTTGGCGGCAAGGTGGAAGGTTCCGAACGACGAACCGATGATCGGCGTCAGCGGCGAATACGTATACAGAACGATCACGTTGACGTCCTGCTGGCTCTCGTTCGCCGGCGTCGATGTGAAATCGACGCCGGGCGTGTTGTTGTAGCAGATGTACAGCCAGGTCTGATTCGCCGCCGGCGGATAGGCGGAGTTCGCGTACGGCGGGTTGTGGTAGGCGTTGCCGTCGGTCGGCGCCGGGCATGTCGCGGTGGAGTTCTTCAGCACCGAGGCAGGCAATGAGATCGTCGCAAGCTCGGTGTTCACCGTCCCCTGGATCTCGCTGTCGAACAGAAACGGATTGGATTGGTGCGGCGCATCGAACCAGACGGCGTGGCGCGCACCTTCGCGCGCCGCGTTCGACAACGACTCGGTGATATAGATGGAGCGCCCGATGTCGACCAGGCCGCCGACCAGCAGCAGCAGCACGACAGACGACAGGGCAAACTCGACCATGGACTGGCCCCGCTGGCTCATCGAGCTTCTCAGCAAGGACCCCTTAGGGGGGCGCGGCACCGGACTATCTTGCCTATGATGGGTCGGCTGTGCGCCCCTTATGAGCAGTCTTAGATTCACAAGGCCCTTCACCATCCTCGGAATCGTTCTCGCATTGGTTGTGATCGCAGCCTTCGTTCTCGTAGCTCTCAACGCTCAGAACTCAGCTGCGAGTCCCTCGATGAACGTGGTCGTGGCGAGCAGGGATCTCCAGCCCCGGGTTGCGATCGACCCGGCAGCCCTCGAGGTGAGGAGCATCCCGGTGCCCGGCACCTATCCCAAGGTTTACTTCACGCGGCTTCAGGATGTTCAAGGCCTCGTGCCATTGGTGACAATCCCGATGGGCCAGGCGATCACCGCCAGTGACGTGGCCAAACCCAGCCAGGCCCTGGGCTCACAGGCGGCATTCCTACCGATCCCATCGGGCTACGTGGCGGTAACCATCCCCACCAGTGAGGAGCAGGGCGTCGCCAACTACATTCAACCGGAGGACTACATCGCGGTTATCGCAACGGTGAGCAGCGCCGGCAAGGTGGCGTCCAAGACGATCTTCACAAATCTCCACGTGATCCGGGTCGGGACGCCGGTAAGCGCGGGTTCCAATGCATCGAGCTCGAGCAGCCTCACGGTCGTCGTCACCCAGTGCCAGGCCGAGGTGATCACCTGGTTTCTGAACTACGCGTCATTGAAATACACGCTTCAGTCCTATAAGGACTACCTCTCGGGCCAACAGCCACCCGATCCAAAATGCCCAACTGTCGGCGACGCGGCGAGCGGCAAGGGCGTGACGTTGGCGGTCATCCAGGCCGCCTACCCGTCTCTCTTCTAGGGCGATCCATGAACCTGTCGCCTCCGGTCATCGTCGCCGTTCCGATGGCGGCTGCGATCGCCGTCTTCTTCTGGAGCCTTGACCGGATCCGCAAGGAACGCATCGCGGCGCCCCCGGTGAAAACGCCTCCAAGGGCCACCCCTCGCGAGCTCGTCGAGAGGCTTCTGCGGCCCGCCGCCGACAACCTCAGCCACCGCCGGAGCGCCGGCGGCAAGCCGACGCTGACGGAGGACCTGGCCCGCGCCGGCCTGAACATCACTCCGGCGGAGTACCTGCTCATCCGAATCGGTGCGGTGGCGCTGGGAGCCCTTGTTGGACTCTTCCGCTTCGGCATCTCATTTGGACCGGTCGTCTTGGGCCTGGTGGGCTTCATTGCTCCGCCGCTGGTGCTGGGTTATTTGCAGCGGCGCCGGCAGACCATGTTCAACGAGCAGCTGACCGGCATGCTGCAGCTGCTTTCGAACTCACTCAAGACCGGTTACGCGATCGACCGTGCGCTGGAGACAGTAGCGGCGAAATCCCAGCCGCCCGTCTCGACCGAGTTCGAACGCGTGGCCATTGAGATCACGCTCGGCACGTCGATCGAAGATGCGCTCAGTGCGCTGCTGCTTCGAATCGACAGCCCGGACCTGGAGTTCATCGTGACCGCGATCCTCTTGCACATTCGGGTGGGCGGCAACCTGGCCGAGGTCCTCGACACGATTTCCGACACGCTCCGCGACCGCTTGCAAACGAAGCGCGACATGAGCGTGCTCACCGCGCAATCGCGCGCGTCCGCCACGATCATTACGGGGCTTCCCATCCTTCTCGCGCTTGGCCTGTACGTATTCGTTCCGGGCTACTTTGCGCCCATGACCAGCACGTTTATCGGCTACGTGCTCCTTGGTATCGCCGCGGTTCTGATCGTGATCGGCAACGTGTTGATCCAGCGGATGACCACCCTGGACGCCTGATGTTCTTGATCGCCGTCTCCGCCGGAGTCATCTGTGGCGTGGTCGTCGTGGCATACTTCGTCGCCCTCGACCAGTACCGGACCACCGCGACCGCCACCGACGCCGGCTTCGGGCCCCAGGCCGCAAAGCCCACGCTGGTGAAGCGGTTCGAAGCGTTCGCCCGTCCATTCGTCTCGCGGCTGCCCACCGAAGCCACCATCCACCTCCGCCAGAAGCTGAGCCGCGCCGGTGACCCGGGGGGGTTGACGCCGTCCGGGTTCCAGGCAGTGCGCTACAGCCTGGCGGCTCTCATGGCAATTGTCGGGCTGGGCCTGGGCGTCCTCTTAGCCCTCCCCTTGCCGGTGATACTGGTTGCCCCCGCCTCCGGCTTCGCGCTTGCGGTCGCCGGCTACTTTCTGCCATTGCTGTGGCTCGAACAGCGAATCTCGGCCCGCCGGCACCAGATCCAACGCTCCCTGGCGGAAGCGACCGATCTGCTCACGCTCGTGGTCGAGTCCGGCATGAGCCTGGACGAGGGGATGTTGAGCATCACCGAGCGCTTCCACAACGCACTGGGAGACGAGATCGGCAAAGTGCTGCGCGAGATCCGTCTGGGAAGGCCGCGAATGGGCGCGCTGGAGCACATGGCCGAAAGCACCGGCGTCCCCGACCTACACCACCTCGTCGAATCTATCGTGCAGTCAGACCAGATGGGAGTGCCGATCGCCAGACTCCTGCGAGTCCAGGCGATGGAGATGCGCCGGCGGCAGCGCCAAACTGCGCAGGAGCGGGCGGCGCAGGCTTCATCCCGGATGGTGTTTCCGATGGTTGGCTGCATCTTCCCGGTGCTCTGGATCGTCCTGCTCGGGCCCGCCATCATCCAGATCCTGAAGTCCCTCCACTGAGAGCTCCGGTCAGATGATCTGCGAGTAGCGATCGAAGATCTCTCGAAGGTCGGTCGGAGGTTCGACTCGGTGCCGCTTCATGACCTCGAAAAGGCTGAGGATGTGGCGGACGCCGGCCAACGTAACCCCCTTTTCCCGGGTCAGGTTCTGAATCACCTGGACTTTGCTGATATCGCGCTGGGAGTAGCGGCGCCGGTTCGTGGCGGTGCGATGGGGCTCGAGCAGGTTGGCGTCCTCGTACAGCATCAGCGTCCGGGGGTGTGTCTCCAGGATCTCGGCGGCCACGCTGATGGTGTAGAGCGGCTTGTCGAGGTCGCTGAAGGACGGGTGGGGGCCGCGCGAGCTGCCCCGGCTGGTCGCCATGGGCCACCATCCTATGAGCAAATCGCTAGTGGGGTGCGGCAATAAGAAATCGGAGCGACCAGGCCCCGGCCATGGTGCGTTAGAAGGATCAGCCAGGCGTATAGGGTTTCGGTGGCGCCGGCGCCGGCGCGTTAATTCAGGCGGCAAACGTAAATTCAATAAGGGTGTGCAAGAAGATGGGCAAGGTAGCTGGTCAACGGGTCACGTTCCGCGCGTCGGCCCGGATTGGGGCGATCGCCGCTTCCCTGGCGGCGGCAGCGGCTCTTCTGCTACCCACCGCCGCCCTGGCGGGGACTCCGACCGAGATCGGGTCCGCCCAGGGAGACACACCCTGCAACTTGCTGAATGGCCCCTTCGACTCCTTCCAACTCTCCTCCCAAGGCGTCAGCTACGCGGTACCGTCCGGCGGGACGTCGATCACCTCCTGGAGCGTCCAGGCTTACAGCGGTGACACCGGCCCAGTGGCTTTAGAGGTCTGGAACCCGGCACCCGTCTATACGCTAGTCGGAATGAGTGCCCTGCAGCCGCTGGCTGCGGGCATTAACACGTTCGACCTGACCTCCACCCCAATTACTGTTCAGGCGGGCGATCTTATCGGTCTACGAGTGGAAGGCCCCCTCACGTGCATGCAGAGCACCCCGAATTTCGCCGACAAGATTTGGTTTGATTTCCAAGCCATTGGCATTACTGTTCTTCCATTCGTCCAACTCAACGTCGCGGCGACCGTCGACGTGACTGTTACTCCTCCTCCTCCGCCGCCCACCCCCACCAGCGCGGACCAGTGCAAGGACGGTGGCTGGCAGGGCCTGACCGACAACAACGGGACGCCGTTCAAGAACCAGGGCGACTGCGTGAGCTTCGTCGCCACCGACGGCACGAACGCCGCGGGCGCCCCGCCGGCTGACGCCACGAACGCCGGGAACGGCCCGCCGGCCGACGCCACGAACGCCGGGAAACGCCCGCCGGCCGACGCCACGAACGCCGGGAACGGCCCGCCCGCCTAGACCGCTTTGCGCCGGCGGCGCGCCGCCGCCGGCGCCCACAGGCTTTCGAGGTCGTAGTACGAGCGCTCGCCCGGCAGGAATACGTGCGCTAGCACCGAGTCGAAGTCGAGGAGGATCCAGGTCGCGTCCTGGTACCCGTCAACCGCCATCGGCCTCAGTTCCTTGGCCCGTGCCGCCTCGACCATGCCGTCGGCGATCGCGCGGACCTGGCGGTCGGTCTCCCCCTCGCAGATCACGAAGTAGTCCGCGATGGAGGTTAGCTCGCGCACGTCGATCACCACCGTGTCCCACGCCTTCTTCTCAGTCGCCGCGGTGCGCAGCACGCGAGCCAGCTGCAGCGGCGTCAATCCCTTCGGGGCTCTAGATGCCAACGCTTCGATTATCCCCATACAGGTGATGCGCCGCGGCGTAGCGCTCGACGGCGGCAGGCAGCTTGCCGGCTACGGAATCGCCCGCCGCAAGCGTCCGCCTGAGCTCACTGCCTGACACGTCGGGTGTCGGCACCATGCAGGTGACCACACGCCTGGGATCGAGGCCGAGGGCGGCGAGATCGGAGGAAGATGGCGGCTCGGTGCCGGGGCGGGCAACGATGACGACCGAGGCAAGCTCCCAGACGCGCTCGGGCTGATGCCACGTCTTGAACAGCCGCGCCGCGTCCCAGCCCAGGATCAGGAACAGCTCGTCATCGGGATGAGAGCGATGCAGCTCGGTCAAGGTGTCCGTCGTGTAGGACTTGCCACCGCGTATGACCTCGATGTCCGAAACCTCGAATCGAGTCTCGTCTTCAACCGCCAGCCGCGACATAGCCAGCCGATCGGCGGCCGGCGCCGTCGCCGCCGGGCGGTGAGGCGGCTGCGCGCTCGGGACAAAGAGCACCCGGTCCAGGTGCGCACAGTCCATCGCCGCCCTGGCCGCCGCGAGGTGTCCGACGTGAATGGGATCGAATGTTCCGCCGAAGACACCCAGCCTCAAGGCTGATATTCGAACTCGATCTCGGAGATCTTGACGGTGTCGCCGGGCTGAACGCCGGCCGACTCGAGCGCGGTGTTGACACCCAGCTTGTCCAGCTCCGACTGGAAGCGAGCCAGCGCGCCTTCCGACTCGAGGTCGGTGCGCCCGACGAGGTACTCAACCCGATCGCCGCTCACGGCAAAGCCCCAGGGCTTTCGCTCGACGGCCAGTCCGGCAGCAACAGCACGTTCCGGCAATGTCGTCTTCTTGACGGCCAGACCTTGGGCGGTGACCTCGGGGGCGACGGCCAGCGCGCTCACCATCGCGTCCATCAGCTGGGGCAGGCCTTCGCCACTGAGCGCCGAGATGAAGTGCACGCCCTTGCGACGGTTGCGGGTTTTGAGCACGCGGGTCGCGTCGAGGTCGAGCTTGTTGATCGCCACTACGAACGGCCTGCGGGCGAGTTCAGGGGAGAACTGCTCGACCTCCTTGCGCACCGTTTCCAGGGCAGCCCACGCATCGGGCGCCGAACCGTCCAGCACATAGACCAGAACCCTCGTCCGCTCGACGTGGCGCAGGAATCGAAGCCCCAGCCCTGCACCGCGGGCGGCGCCCTCGATGAGCCCTGGTATGTCCGCGATCACGATGCGGCCGCCGGCTGAATCCGCAACGCCAAGCTCTGGGTCCAGCGTCGTAAACGGATAATCCGCGACCTTCGGCCGCGCTGCCGTGAGCGAGCTCAGCAGCGAGGACTTGCCAGCGTTCGGCGGACCCACCAGCCCGATGTCCGCGATGAGCTTGAGGTCGAGGACCAGTGTTCGCTCGTCGCCTTTGAAACCAGGTTCGGAGTAATCCGGAGCGCGGCGGATCGAGCTCTTGAAATGGACGTTGCCGCGCCCGCCCACTCCCCCCTGCGCCACGACCGCGTCAGCGCCGGCACGATCCAGGTCGGCCACGAGCACGCCCTCCTCGTCGAGCACCACCGTGCCGACCGGAACGTCCAGCACGACGTCGGCCCCACCGCGCCCTGTCTTGCGCCCACCCGCCCCGTCGGCGCCCTCTTCAGCGCTCCATTTGGGACGCTGCTTGTACTGCGAGAGGTCGGACACCCCGGTGGTTGCCTTCAGTACTACGGAGCCTCCGCGGCCGCCGTCACCACCGTCGGGTCCGCCGCGAGGAGTGAAAGGTTCGCGCCGAAAAGATGAGGAGCCCTTTCCACCATGCCCGCCGCGCACCACGATGCGCGCCGAATCGATGAACTGACGGCGACTGTCAGTCCTGGGCTTTCTTGGCGACTTTCGCGCCCTGTGCGCGCCCGGTCCCGTTCTCTTCCCTTGGTTCCGCCACATGGGCGGCCGCGCCGACGTTGACGCGCCGGCCGTCCTTGCCGACCCGCTCGTACTGCACGTGCCCGGGGACGAGCGCGAACAGCGTGTGGTCGCGTCCAAGGCCGACGCCCGTTCCGGCGGTGATCTTGGTTCCGCGCTGGCGGACGAGAATCGCGCCGGCGCCCACCACCTGGCCGCCGTAGATCTTCACTCCCAGCATCTTCGGATTGGAGTCGCGGCCGTTGCGAGAGGAGCCGCCTCCTTTTTTATGTGCCATTACTTGGTGCTCTCCTTCTTGCGCGGCGCGCGCTTGGCCGGCTTGGCTTCTGCGCCGGTGTCGGCCTCGGCCTTGGCGGCGGTCGCAATGGCCCGCGACTTGCCTGCCGTCTTGCCTGCTGTCTTGGCTTTCGCTTTGGACTTGACCTCAGTCTTAGTCTGGGCCTTGGTCTCCTTGGTCTCGCCCTTGAGCCCCCCGACCGCGATGATCTCGAGCGCCGTCAGGTCCGCCCGCCCGCCGTGGTGCACGCGGACACGCTTCTTGGACTTGTAACGGATGCTCTCGATCCGAGGGCCCCGGCGGTGCTGGAGCACCTTGACCTCGACGTCCAGCCCGTCGACGGCCGGCGAGCCGACCGCGATGTCGTTGCCGTTCCGAAACAGCAGGACCCGATCGAGCTTCAACGAGGAGCCAGGCTCCGCCGAGAGGCGGTCGACCAGGATCCTGTCGCCAGGAGCTACGCGGTACTGCTTACCCCCGCTGACGACGATAGCCGACAGCGAAGAATCAGGCTTGGGCACGGCGAGTGATTGTACCAAGCGCAGCGAACTCCCCGTTCACCGCAGATCCAGAGTCTGACGCCGCATGATGCCTTAGTCCGGCCCGCGCGAGGGAGGACCGAAGCTAACCGTCGGCGGGATGGTCAAGATGCGGCCGCCGTCGCCACGAACAATCTGCCAGCCGCCCTCGTGCACCATCCGGTGATGCCGGTTACACAAAAGGATCAGGTTGTCGAGGTCGGAGCTTCCGCCATGGATCCAGTGGACCAGGTGATGCGCCGCGCTCCGCGACGGCGGGCGGTCGCACTCTGACCAGC
>DAITQH010000003.1:13057-57183 GCA_036833175.1 Candidatus Dormiibacterota bacterium | reverse complement strand
GGGTTGGTGCTGATCGGCGTCGGGTCGCAGGCCGGGGATACGCCACTCGAATCCGGAAGGATCGTCGCCCTCGACGAAAGCACCGGCATTGAACGGTGGTCGACATGCGCCATCGCGGGCTGCCAGCCGGGAGGAGGCATCTGGTCGACTCCGTCGATCGATTCGTCAGGCCATGCCTACGTGGGGGTGGGAAATCCGGTCGACGGCGTGATGGCGATCGACGCAAGGACTGGAAGCAAGCTGTGGGAAACCAGCTTCTATTCGGACTCGGGGCGTGACCTCGACGTCGGCGCCAGCCCGGTTCTGGTCGACACGGGCGGCCGCGAGGCCCTGGCGATCGGCTCTGTAGCGGGCGTTCTCAAGATGCTGGATGCGCGCAACGGCGCGGTCATCTGGTCGGTCGACCTTGTCGAGGGAAGCGCTGTACATGGTCTTGTCGCTACCGCCGCCTATGACGGGGTCAACCTTTACGTTGCTTCCGCGAGCTCGCCCACTGGCCTGTACGCTCGAAAGACCGACGGCTCTGACGCCTGGACGTTCCAGACCGTTCAGCCCGTCTACTCCGCGCCGTCGGCGGGCAATGGCATCGTCGTGTTCGGCACTGGCGCCGTGTTCGGCGACTTCAACGTCGGGTTGGTCATCGCGATGTCGCGCGATGAAGGGAAAGTCCTATGGAGCTATGACGCGCAGTCGGCCGTGCGAAGCTCGCCGGCAATCGCCGGCAACATGGTCTTGGTCGGAGACGTCGCCGGCGACCTGTTTGCCTTCGACCCAAGTTCGTAGTGGCGCTCAAGCCCAAACGGTGATTACATTTCTGGCCTCGGCCGGGCGGCCGGCCGTAAGCGTGGGGAGGTAGTTCTATGAAGGGGCGACTGCTCGCTGTCCTATCAGCGTCTGTCCTGTTTGTTCTCACTGCGGTTCCGTCTTCGGCATCGTTCGAAGACCACACATATTTAGCGCTGGGCGATTCGGTGGCGTTCGGGTACAGCCCATTGCTCGTGGCTGGTGGTTTCGCTGGGGACCCGCATGTGTTCGTTGGCTATCCGGAGATCGTGGCGTCCACCCTGGGCATGCAGGACGTAAATGCGTCCTGTCCTGGCGAGACGTCCGGCGGCTTTATCTCGCTGACGAACGGGGCGGACTACAAATGCCAGAGTTACCGCGCCCATTTCCCGCTACACGTTAACTACACGACGTCACAACTCGACTACGCCATCTCGTACCTTCGCACTCACCACGACGTCCGTTTGATCACCATGGACATCGGCGCCAACGACGTCTTCAAAGCGGGATGCGCGACGGCTGCCTGTTTTGGTGCGGTGTTTGCCGGCATCGAGGCCAATCTTCGTTTCATCTATGGCCAGATCCGAAACGTCGCCCACTACCAACACGCGCTGGTGACCTTGACCTACTACTCCTTGAGCTATGACGCCCCGACCGCTGCCGGGACTGAGGCGCTCAATGCCCCGATCATCGCCGCGACCCTTGCCTTCGGTGGCAAGGTGGCGAGCGGTTTCGACGCCTTCAAGGGGCCAGCCCTCGCGGCCGGCGGCAGCAGCTGCGCCGCGGGCCTGCTGATCGTGCTTTCGCCTGGAAACTGTGACGTTCATCCGACCCCGAAGGGGCGTGACCTGCTGGCGGGTGCCGTGATCAAGGCCCTCGCGCACAACTAGCTGATCGAAGCAAACGCGGTCCGGCTCCTCTCGGGGCCGGGCCGCTAAGCGCGCGCCAGCGGCAGCTCGACCTCGAAGGTCACTCCGCCGCCGCTGGTCTCCTTCACGTTCACCTTTCCGCCATGCGCACCGACGACCGCGCTGACGATCGACAGCCCGAGTCCTGCGCCGCCGCTGTCGCGGCTCCGGCTTGGGTCGGCGCGATAGAACGGCTCGAAGATGCGCTCCATGTCCTTTACTTGCAGGCCAGGTCCGTGATCGACCACCGACATCCTGCCGGTGCCGTTGTCGGTGGAGACGCCGATCTCGATCGCGGTTTGTTGGGGCGTGTGGACGAGCGCGTTGCGGACGAGGTTGCCGACCACCTGGCGGAGGCGAAGGTCGTCACCCTCGACGACCACCGAACCTGGCGCCGTCAACGTGATCTGGCGCTGCGGCGCGACCGCGCGCGCGTCGTCGGCTGCGTCGGTGGCAATCGTTTGCAGGTCGACGGGCTTCTTCTCGAGGGGGCGACCCTGGTCGAGGCGTGCGATGAGCAGCATGTCGTCGACCAGGGTCGACATGCGGACCGATTCCTCCTCGATGCGGCGGCGGGCGAGCCCGGCATCGGTCGGTGACTCGCCTGCGCCGCGGCGCAGCATCTCCGAGTAGCCGCGAATCGACGTGAGGGGAGTGCGCAGCTCGTGCGAGGCGTCGGCGATGAACCGGCGCAGGCGGTTGTTGGATTCGGTGCGTTCGGCAAACGCGGCCTCGATCTGGCTGAGCATCCCGTTCAGCGCAAGGCCCAGGCGGCCAATCTCTGTTTTTGCCGTCGCCGGCTCGACACGCTTGGTGAGGTCGCCCGCCGCGATGTCGGCCGCGACTCCTCCCATCTTCTGCAGGGGTCGCAACCCGATGCGGATGATGAGCAGCGCCAGGATGACGGTGGCTGCCAGCACGCCGAGGCCGATCAATGCTTCGAGCTGGAGCAGCTGGCTGAGTGTGGAGTGGACATCCGTGAGGGGTATCGCCAGGACGACGTACTGCCCGCCGAAAGAGTTTTCCGGCCAGTCGGACACGCGGAACTGATCCACGCCGTTGCTACCCGCGACTGTGTAAGGCCGAGCCGGAATGTCAATGCCCGCATTCGGCAACGATTTGGGCAAGCTCGGTCGCGCAGATGAAGGAGTCGAACCAAACGGTGTCGACACCTTGACGTTGACCACCGTGCCATCAAGCCCAAACAACTCCACCACAGTGCCCGTGGGAAACCGCGATGGTTGGTCGGGGCCTCGTCCGGGGCCGCCCAACGCGGCCGTGGCCTCATTGTGGCCACCCGTAAGCTGAGTATCGATTTTGCCTACGAGAGATGTCTGGAGGAGGCCGTATGTAGCGACGTCGGAGACGAGGAGGCCGAGAGCGACGAGGGAGATGACGCCGATGAGCAGCCGGCCCCGCAGGGACAGAGTCACTTTCGTGGCGTTCTGAGCACGTAACCTACGCCGCGCACGGTCTGGATCAGTGGTGGGTCGTAGCGGTCGACCTTGCGACGCAGGTAGCTGATGTAGGTTTCGAGCACGCTGGCATCGCCACCGAAGTCGTAGTGCCAGACGTGGTCGAGGATCTGACTGCGCGTCAGCACGCGGCCGGCGTTGATGAGCAGGTAGCGGAGCAGCCGGTACTCGGTGTTGGTCAGCTCCACCACGTGGCCGTGGCGGCGCACCTCGTGGGCCTCGTCGTCCAGCTCCAGGTCGGCGAGCGCGAGCTTTCCGGTGTCGGCTTCGTTGCCATGACGCCTCAGGACCACACGCACCCGCGCCATGAGCTCTTCGATGCTGAACGGCTTGGTCACGTAGTCGTCTCCGCCGATGGTCAGTCCGTGGACCTTGTCGTCGGTCGCATCCTTGGCGGTCAGGAAGATGATGGGGACCTTGGTGCCCGCGCTGTTCAGCCGGCGCAGGACCTCGATGCCGTCGATGTCGGGCAGCATCACGTCGAGGATCACGAGAGCGGGAGAGAACTGCGTGACAGCCGTGATGGCGCCTCGTCCGGTGGCGGCGGTCTTGACGGTGAAGCCCTCGTATCGCAGGGCCATCGAAACCAGCTCGGTGATGTTGGGCTCGTCATCGACGACGAGGACGCGAGGCCCGTCTGTGCTCACAGTTACATGCTGATCCAGGTTCCTGGGCGTTTGCTGAGAAATCATTTGGAAACAGGTCCGAATCCACCGCGCTCGGGCCAACCGGCGATGCGCTTGACCTTGCCGTCGAGATCGACCAGGCGCGCGGGCAACCGATTGCCCTCGAGCCACGCGACGGCGTTCCGGCCCATCACGATCGCGGCCGTGGAGGCGATGTTGGCGTCGACGCATGTCGCGGCCACAACGCTGGCAGTGCGCCAGCAGGTGTCGGCCGGAAGGCCTGTCGCCGGGTCGATGATGTGGTGCATCACCACCCCGCCACGGGTCCAGCGCCTGACCGTGGTGCTCGAGGTGGCGACTCCGCCGGAGGTGATGGTGATCGCCTCCTCGGCGTCGTCGATCGGGGCGGTGCTGTCGTCGCTGGTCTGGATCGACCAGCCCTCGGCAGGCGCTTCGCCCGCGACCGCGATGTCGCCGCCGAGGCTCACGAGCACGCCGCCGCCGCCGATCGCTTTGCTCGCTGCGGCGGCCGCCAGATCGGAGGCAAGGGCTTTGGCCGTGGCGCCGAGGTCGATCTCGACTCCTCGCGGCAGCCGCACCGTTCGCGAACCGAGATCGAGCTGGACCGCGCGCCAGCCGGGGATGTTTTCCGCGACGAGGTGAATGCGATCGCCGTCAGGCGGCACCAGGGCGAAGTCTGAATCGTAGCCGGCGAGCCTGATCGCGGAGCCGATCGTGGGGTCCACCGCGCCACCGCTGAGCTTCGCTCCTCGCAGCGCGGCTGCGATCGCCTCGGCCAGCAGCGGGCTGACGGTGACGTCACGCTCGGGCGAGGCGTTCAAGCGGCTCAGCTCGCTGTCCTCGCGAAAACGGCTGGCCGCCTGGTCCATGGCCGCGACGACTTCGTCGACTGCGGCTTTCGCCGCGCGCAGGGCGCCTGGCCGGGTGACGATCACCCGGAGCGATCCGCCGAGCGCGCGGTCGTCGGCGATCCCCAGGACCGTGCTGCTCATCGGGCTCGTCGTTCCTTAGGAGCGCCCTGCGCGCGCCCGGCCTGGACTTCCGCTCTGCGCAGCGCCAGCGCCAGGACCGGGCAGTCGTCCACGGCGCGCTGGGCCAGCCCCATCAGGTGGTCCGGAATCGGGCCTGGAGCGATGATCGGGTAGCCCCAGGAGTCGAGGCGGACGCGCTCGGGCAGGATCTCCGCGCACAGGCCGCGGCCGTCGCATTTGATGCGATCGACCACAAGGTCGAACTGCTTCGTCATGCCGTCTGCCGCATGTGTGCAGGGTGCTGGGCGAAGTCGTCGCCGAAGGTCTTCATGGCAGACCGGAGGACCATGACCGCACCGTCCGGGTGCTTGCAAGCGCCGCGGCCTTCTACCTCGGCCGACCACCGCTGCAGGCGCTGCAGGTCGCCCGGGTCGGTGCCGCGCTCGGCGATTCGCGTGCATGCGTCGGCGAGTGCGCGCAGGCCGAAAAAACACGGCCCGCATTGGGCCGAGCTCTCGCTTGCGAGGTAGCGCATGATGCCGGCCACCTCGCAAACGGGGCAGCGGCTGCCCGGCAGCACTCCGATGACGCCACAGCCAAGCGAAAGGCCGTGCGCGCGAAGGGCCTGCGGGTCGAGGGGCAGCGACCACGCGTCGGCGGGGGCGACCCACTGGCCGAAGTAGCCGCCAAGCAGCACCGCGCGCGGAGCCTCCGTCGGTCCTCCCGCGAGCTGGATGGCTTCGCCGAGCGGAGTGCCCAGCTGAACCTCGAGCACGCCGGGCGTGCGGGCGCCGCCCGCGACCGTGATCAGCACGGTGTCGCTGGCCAGGCCGGTTCGCGCGATGAGGGCTACGTGGGCAAGCGTCTCGACGTTTTGCACGAGGGTGGCGGCCCCGCCGACCCCTCGCTCGCGGGGCGAAGGCGGAGCGGTGGTCGGCGTGGCGATGCCGGCGTCGACCAGGTGCACCGTGGCGCTCGAATCCCCGGCCACATAGCGGGCGGGCGCGGTGACGATCCGGATCATGCGGCGCTCGTTGGGAGCCCGTTCGGCGACGGCGTCGGACATGCACCGCAGCGCGGCGTGGTGTCCCTCGCCGATATAGAGGACGACCTGGTTTGCGCGCACCGACGCCGCGGCAAGCAGCGCGCCGTCGAGGATGAGGTGGGGGCGAGAGGTCATGAGGTGGCGGTCCTTCTTGCTGTGAGGTTCGCCCTCCGCGCCGTTGACGACGACGACTGCGGATCCGCGCGACGCGGCGACGGCGTGCCACTTGCGGCCGACCGGAAAGGCTGCGCCTCCACGCCCGGTGAGGCGTGTGCTGTCCAGCAGGTCGATCAGATGACCGCCGCCTTTCGGCAGCCGGCCGAGCCTGGCCATGTGAGCGGCGAGCCGCTCTGGTCCCATCGATGGGTCAGGCCCTGCGAGCAGCCGGAGCCGCACGCTCAACGAGGATCTCGGCGGTCGACCGCCGACTGGAAGGAAGATCGGGCAGCGGCCAGGGGATCGCGCGATCGGGCCACGAGCCGGTAGCCGACCGCTCCCGCCACGGCCACGACGCAAACCGCCTGCAGCGCGAACAGCCAGGCAGACCACGCGTCGGTTCCGGTGCCGACCCCATGAAGGACCGCGACCGGCCAGGAGATGTAGGTGAGCCAGTGCACGAGGCGCCAGGCCACCTGGCCGATGAGGCCGCGCAGGAGGCTGGTCACGACGATGGCGAGCAGCAGCTCAAAGGCGATCGTCCCCAGGCCGAGCCAGAACGTGCGGTAGTAAGAGGAGAAGGGCACGACCGCTGCGAGCCAGCCGAGGTGGGTGAACGGGTCAACGACCGCGGTGACGATGTGGAGGACCAGGAAGACCAGGGTCATCAGCGCCAGGTTGCGGTGCAGGCCGACGGTGAGGAAGCGGGGCCAGCCGCTCGTCTGAACTCGGAGCACGGACAGGATGCCCAGCACCACCACGGCGCTGAGGAGGATGAGGCTGACTGCTCCGGCGCCCCGAGTGGTGTACCAGAGGAGCGTGTTGCTCACCCGACTAGGATCCGCCCGAGACGGCCACTCCCGAGCTGGAAGAGCTTGTGACCGGTGTGGTCGAGGACTGCAGCCCGGAAGACGAGCTGCTGGTCGAGGTTGACGATGAAGTGGTCGTCGAGGTGCTCGCGGTTGCGCTGTTCGAGGCGCCCGGAAGGGTGTTCGCGCTGATCGCTGCGAACAGGCCGACTCCGACGAGCGCGCTCACGGCGGCGCCGGTGGTCAGGCGGTTGAGGAGGCGTATGGCCGCGTCGCGGGCCCGCACCCTGGCTTGTATCGTCTCCAGTCTCGTTTCTTGGGTTTCCATGGTGTAAGTGTTGCCACCGCCTCTAAACGCCAAATGGGAGCTTCCTGTGAAACGTCTGTGAGGCTGAAATGGTTTTGATCTCGGGTCTGGAGTCGAACGCGGCTTTCGCCTGACTTAATAGACTTCCAACGT
The DNA here is from genome assembly GCA_036833175.1 of Candidatus Dormiibacterota bacterium. Taxonomy (GTDB): domain Bacteria; phylum Chloroflexota; class Dormibacteria; order Dormibacterales; family Dormibacteraceae; genus Palsa-870. The sequence goes on along the minus strand of DAITQH010000003.1, from coordinate 49,929 downwards.
GCCGTCCCCGTAGCTCAGGGGCGCCGCGCGCAGCGCACTAATAGACTTCCAATGGTGCGCCCCCGTAGCTCAGGGGATAGAGCAGGACGGTCCTAACGTCAAGGTCGGGGGTTCGATTCCCTCCGGGGGCACCAGTCGTTTTTTTGTTTTTGGAGGCTAGCTCGCGAGCTTCAGGAGGTAGGGCATCGGGTCGACCACCGTGTCGTTCACGCGCAGCTCGAAGTGGACGTGGGGGCCCGTCGACCACCCGGTCGAGCCTTCGAGCCCGACGCGCTGCCCGCGCGCCACGATGTCGCCGACCAGGACGTCGGTCTCCAGCAGGTGGCCGTAGAGCGTCATGATCCCGCCGCCGTGCCCGATCACCACGTAGTTGCCGTAACCGATGGTCGAATGGCCCACGGCGACGACGACACCGGCCGCCGCGGCCGTGACCGTGGTGCCGAATGGCGCCGCGATGTCCACGCCGGTGTGGAAGTGCAGGTAAGGCCCGAGCGGAGGCTCGAGCAGCAGGGTGCTCGGTCCGAAGGGCTGCGTGACGCGCCCACCGGCCATCGGCCAGGACAGCACCAGGCCCTCCACGGTCACGCCCGAAGGCAGCATGTGTGTGACGAGCGCGAGGCCCGCGCCCACGTGCGCCTGGTTCCAAGCGGCCTGGTTCGACTGCACGAGCAGGTCCTGCTCCTGCGACTCGAGCAGCGTGGCAAGCGCGGTGGTCACGTCGGGTGGCTGGTCCTGAAGCGAGTTCTGGGCCGTCTGGATCTGGGTGATGACGTCCGCCATCTGGTTGGTGATGTCGGTCTCCGTGCTGAGCAGGTCGTTCAGAGAGCCAAGGCTGGCCACCAGCCGGTCCCGCGTCGCGTTCTCGCGGTCGAGGTCTGCCTGCCGGGCCGCGCGATCTGCCTGGAGCTTGGCCAGGTCGGCCTCGAGCCGCGCCTGGAGGGCATGAGCGCGCTGGCCGGCGACAACCATGTCGGAAGTCGCCTGGAGGGCCTGGCTGAGATTCCCGGTGCGCGCGATCAGCATCCACAGCGAGTCCGGCTGGCGGTAGATCGCGCGGGCCATCGCCGCCACCTGCTCCTTCTCCACGTCGATTCGCGCCTGCGTGTCGGCGATCTGCGAGTCGAGCTGTGCGATCTGGTCTTCCAGGGTCGCGATCACAGCCTCTTCCTGGGTGATCTGGTCGGTCAGGATCTGGACGGCGGCTGCAGTCTGGTTGAGCGACGCCGTCAGCTTCTGCTGGGTCGTCAGCCCGCTGGCGAGGTCTCCACCGAGGCGATTCCGGAGCAGGTCGTAGGCGGCCTGGTTCGGATCCGTCGCCGTGCACGTGACGCCCGCGGCGGATGCGGTTGAGGTCGATGCGCATGGAGTGTCGGTCGCGCTCACCGCGGAAACCTGCATACCGGCCGTGACGACCGCGAAGGCCACCGCGACCAGCGCTCGTTTCACGCGTGCACTTTGCGGAAGCCGAACAGCGCAGTCAGCGAGCCGAGGAAAAGACCGGCGACGAGAATCGCCGCGAGGATGTACTGGACGGCAGTCGCGTCAACGCCCGGGAGGAACTGAGCGTAGGTCGCCGACTCGAATCGAGTCACGAGCAGCCACGCGCCCGCGACGGCGGCCGCGGCCAGCGCTCCGGCGAGCGCGCCGATCATCAAGCCCTCGACGACGAACGGACCTCGCAGCATCCAGCCGCGCGCCCCGAGCAGGCGGACCACGGTCACCTCCTGGCGGCGCGCGGCGGCGATGCCGCGCATCGAGTTAGCGATCACGGCGTAAGCCACCAGGCCGAAGAGCAGGACCAGGCCCACGCCGATTCCGCCGACCACCAGGGCGACGTGGCGGAGTCGGGAGAACGTGTCCGGGTCGTAAGACGTCGGATAGGAGGGGTCGACCGCCGGATCGTCTTTGACCGAGGCGGCCACCGCTCCGACCTGTGTCACCTGGTGAACCTGCACGTCGAGGCTGGCGGGGAAGGGATTGGTCGAGCTGAGGCTGGCCAGGTTGTCGAGCCCAGGCCGGCTGCTTGCCTCGGCGAGCGCCTGGTCGGCCGAAACGTTGGTGACCTTGGCGACACGCGGATCGGCGATCAAGCGCGCTTTGAGCGCCGCGACCGCGTCCGGAGTCGAGTCAGACGCGAGATAGACGCGGACGAGCGAAGCCTGCGCGGCCTGCTGGACCGCGACGCGCTCGATCGCGAGGCCGACCATCGCAAGAGTCCCGCACAGCACCAACAGGAGAGCCATCGATCCGAGGGCCGGAGCGGTCAGGCGCACGTCGCGGCTCCAGCTGCGCAGGCCGCTCAGCACCACCAGCCGGTTGCTGTTGGCGGCCAGCGCGATAAGCCGCCGCCAGAGTGGAAGTTGGTGGGGCTTGGCGGCGTATTTCCGCGGCCTCTGGTTGATGGGGAGCAGGAGTCGCCACAGCGGTGGCGCGACGAGCGCGCCGATTCCGTTGACCGACTTGCCTTTCAAGCCGGCTTTGGGGGCGGAACCGTTGAGGAGGATCTTCCCGCTGGGCAGCCGGAGGATCCGGCTCGAAGGAAAGGTGTGCCTGTGGGTTGCGACGATCACCGCCGCGCCGGCGGCCGCCGCATCCTCGAGGAGCCGGATGACGATGCGCGCATTGTCGTCATCGATCGACGCTGTCGGCTCGTCCGCGAGGATCACGCGCGGTCGCGCCGCCAGGGCGCGGCCAACCGCCACGCGTTGGCGCTCACCGGCCGAAAGCTGCCGGGGGTACGAGTTTCGCTTGTGGACCAGGCCCATCGACTCGAGGGTCTCCAGGGCACGCTTCTTGATGGTCTTGAACGGCAGCTGCGGGTTGGAGACCTGCAGCGCAAGGGTCAGGTTCTCGAAGGCGGTAAGGCGGGGGAGAAGGTGGTGCTCCTGGAAGACGAAGGCAACGTCCCGCCGGACCTGGCCGAGCCCTCGGCGCCACCAGCGGTGCAGACCCCGGCCGTGGACCCACACCTCGCCTCCGTTGGGCCGAAGCTGGCCGTGGACCAGCCGCAGGAGGGTTGTCTTGCCGGCGCCGCTTGGCCCGGTGATCTCGACCAGCTCGCCAGGCGCGACCGACAGGTCGATCCCCTTGAGGACGGCTGTCTTGCCAAACGATTTCGTGACGTGCGTCAGCCTGACCGCCGGCTGCACCGTTGCAGCGCCGTTGGCCCCAGGGCGATGACCGTTCGCCCCATTCTGTTTGGCGTGCAACCCGTTCTTGGCCGCGCCGTTCGCGACGCCGTTCGTGGCGCCGTTGGCGGCTACGTTGGTCAAGACGCGCGTGCGCACCCGGGTACCTGGTCGGCTACCCACCCTTTCCATGTGCAGATTAGCCCAAGCCCGGCTCAGGAAACTCTGTAACGCCGATTAAAGAAGGATGGGTTACCCACCAAAAGTCGCCCACCCGTGGAAACGACCGTTTGGCTACCAGAATTTGCCGCGCCCGAGGAGGAGGTAGAGGATGGGGCCGATGCCCCAGAAGAAGCTGATGATGATCCACAGGACTTTCCACAAACCGCTGACGTCCGTGCGGTTCACGATGTCGACCACGCACAGGACAAAGGCGATCGGGTGCAGGAAGATCGCCAGCAGGATCTCGACGATGACCTTGATCACGTTTATCTCCAGCAGCCTAACGCGTTGTTTTGACCAGCGTCTTGAGCGGGCTGGGGATGCGGGGCCATCCGCCTGCCGGCGAGAACGTGCCGTCGGCCGCCTGCTCGTAGGTGGCTTTGAGCCTTCCTTGCGCGATGTGCGTCACGGCTTCGACGAAGCGGTCCAGCTCGCCCAGGGTGTTGTAGGGGGCGAGGCTCGCCCTGACCGCGCCCGGCAGCGCCTTGCGATGGCCCGCCGTCACTTCGCCCTCCACCGCCTCGACCGCCTGCCGGTTCATGTGGAGCAGGTGAAATACGTACGGGTTGGCGCAAAAGCAGCCGTTGCGGACGGCGATTCCCCATTCGTGGCTCAGCGCAGCGGCGACCAGGCCGTGGTGAGTCCCGTCGACGACGAAGCTCGCCAGGCCCAGCCGCGGAGGTGCTCCAGGCCCGTCGACCCCTCCCAGGACTCCGACCCCGGGGATCCGGCTGAGCCGCTGATGGAGGGCCGCCCCCAGCTCGACCTCGTGATGCAGCATGTCGTCGAAGCCAAGCTCGCCGAGGGTCTCGATCGCGACGCCGAGCGCGACGGCGCCGATGACGTTCGGCGACCCGGCCTCCTCCCGGTCGGGCAGGTCTGCCCACACCGTGTCGTCCCAGGTCACGATGCTGATCGCCCCGCCGCCCATGACCTCTGGCGCACCGGCAAAGAAGGTGCGCGGTGCGACCAGCACGCCCGCGCCGTACGGCGCGTACATCTTGTGGCCCGAGAATGAGACGAAGTCCAGGTGCCCTGGGTCCCCGGCGGGGCGGATGTCGATGCGGTGGTGAGGCGCCAGCTGGGCCGCGTCGATGGAGACGAGGGCCCCGTGGCGGTGGGCGAGCTCGGCCACCTCGTGGATAGGGGAGACGAAGCCAGTGACGTTGGATGCCCCGCACACCGCGACCAGCCCGATCTTCCCGCCGCGTTCCTTCAACGCACGTTCGATCGCCTCGAGGTCGATGTGCCCGTCCTCGGAGAGACCGACCATCACGTGGCCGCTGCGATGCCGCCACGGCAGCAGGTCGGCGTGGTGCTCCATCTCGGTGACGAGGACCTCCCTGCCGTCGAGCCGCGCTTGCTCGGCGGCGATCCTGTTCAAAGCGTCGGTCGTGCCCTTGACGAAGATGACGACCTGGGAGCTCTCGTCGACGCCGAGGAACCGGCCGACCAGCTCGCGAGCTTGCTCGTAGGCTTCGGTCGCGAGGCGGGACTTGTAGCCGGTGCCGCGATGCACGCTCGAGTAGACCTCGGAGAAGCCGTTGACCGCGTCGCGAACCCGCTTCAGGGGCGGCGTGCTCGCTGCGTTGTCGAAGTTGATCCCCGTGACCGTACCGCCGCCGGCGACGGGTACCGGCAGGTCGACGCCCGCGAAATGTTCCCGCCAGTGCCCGAAATGTGGAGAGGTCACCAGTCGGACCTAGCCTAACGCCCGCTGGGGTTCCTGCCCATCGCAATCGACCGCTCGCACTGACTCTGTATCAGTCACACTAGCCACGGGCAGTGCAATCGTGAGGTTGATACGAAGTTGACGAGGAGCCGCAAGGGCAACCATGTACCCATGGTGATCGCCGACGGCGACACGAGCCTGGCTGAGCGAGAGCTGAGCTTCCTGGTCCGCCTGGCGCAGGCGGCAGCCGCCACCGAGCGCCCTGACGAGCTGCTGGACCTGATCATCCGCGAGGCAACTTCCGCGATCGGGACCGACGTTTGCTCGCTCTACCTGGTGACCTCGCGCGGCCGAGAGCTCCGCCTGACCGCGACCAACGGGCTCAACGAGCGCATGGTCGGCAAGGTCGTGATGCCCGTCGGCGAGGGAATCACCGGTTGGGTGGCCGAGACCCGGACCCCGGCGATCGTGCCGGACGTGAGCAAGGAGCCGCACTGGAAATGGGTGCCTGGCCTGGACGAGGATCGGTTCCACTCGATGCTCTCGGTGCCGATCGAATCGGGGCCTCGCCTCGTCGGCGTCATCAACGTTCAGAGCGCCGAGAAGCGGGATTTCAACTCGGCCGACATCGACTTCCTGCGAGCCATCGCGGGCCAGGTGGCGGGTCTCCTCGAGCGAAGCGAGCTGCAGCGACGGACCGAGGTCCAGCTTGCGGAGATCCAGCTCTCGCACGACATCCACGAGCGATTCACCAGGCTGTCCCTCGAGGGCGCCGGAATCAGCTCGATCCTCGAGGTCGTCGGATCGCTCGCGGGGGGACACGCCGCGCTGTACTCGGCGGACGGCTACAGGATCCGCGGGGCGGGCGAGTCGTCGGACGGCATGCCGCCGCGCATCCATCTGCCCGCGCCGCTCGGTCAGGCCGGCGCGCGCGAGGTCCGGATCAACTCGGGACGGCCGGCGCGAGCGCTGGACGTGGTGCCGGTTCGGGCGGGCTCCGACATGCTGGGGATGCTGGCCGTCAGCGTCGACGAGAAGACCGTTGATTCCGCTGGCCGGCGCCGCGCTCTCGAACATGGCTCAACGGTGCTCGCGCTGGAGCTTTCCAAGGAGCGCGCCGCGGCCGAGGTGGAGCGCCGGCTGCGCGGTGACCTCGTCGAGGAGGTCCTCGCGGGCGCGCTCGACGCGGACGAGGCTGAGCGCGTGGCACGCCAGGCGGAGCGGCTCGGCCACCGGCTGCCGCAGAAGGCCTGGGTGATCGTCCTGGAGCCCGATGACGACGCGACCGAGGCGGCGCTCGGGGCGCGAGGGCAGCTCGACCGCCTGGACGCGGCCCTGAGCGGGCTCATCCGCTCCCGCATGCCCGGAACCCTGACCATCGTGCGTTCGGCGTCGGCTGTGTTTCTCGTACCGGACGACGTGGGACCGGACCTGGCCACGGTGGAGAAGCTCGCAGGCCAGGTGCTCGCGGCAGCGGCGCCGGTGATGAAGCCTGGCACGGGTTCGGTCGGCATCGGCAACCTGGCCAACGGGGTCTCCGAGCTCGCGCGCTCGCACGTGGAAGCCCGGCAGGCGCTGCGGCTGACGCGGCGCGCGGGCGGGCGCGGGCGCGTCGCTTCTTACCGCTCGCTCGGGGCGTTCAGGCTTCTTCTCGAGGTCCAGAGCCCGGACGCCCTGCGCCGGTTCGTCAACGAGCTGCTCGGCACGCTGCTCGAGTACGCGCAGTCGAGGGACACGCCGCTGCTCGAGACGCTCGAAGCCCTGGCCGCCGCACGCTGGGTGCGCCGGGCCGCCGCCCGCCAGCTGGGCATCCACATCAACTCGATGTCCTACCGGGTGGAGCGCATCCAGACCCTCACCGGCCTGCAGTTGGACGAGCCCGAAACGCGAGTCGCGATCTCGATCGCCCTACGCGCCCGCGCCATGCTGGGGATGTAGGCCCGCCCGGGCGGAAGCAAACCCGCATTCACCCAGTCCGATGCGGGTTTCAGACCCCGCGCGTGCTGATGATGACTCCAACCCGCCGAAAGCCAGAGCCGCAGCTTCATCGCGGCGCCAGTCTAAATCGGGATCAAATAAAAGAGACCCCGGGGATTTCCCCCGAGGTCTCCTTCATGGAGAGTGATCTCTTTTACACGTCGCTGTAGAGCATGAACTCCCACGGGTGAGGCCGAAGCGCGACCTGGTCGACCTCTTTCTTGCGCTTGTACTCGATCCAGGTGTCGATCACGTCCTTGGTGAAGACTCCGCCTTCGAGCAGGAACGCGTGGTCGCTCTCCAGGGCGTCGAGCGACTCCGCGAGCGACCCCGGCACCTTCTTGATCTTGGCCATCTCCTCGCCCTCGAGCTCGTAGATGTCCTTGTCGAGAGGGTCCGGCGGCATGATCTTGTGCTTGATCCCGTCGAGACCGGCCATCAAGCAGGCAGAGAACGCGAGGTAAGGGTTGGCGGCCGGATCCGGCGAGCGGAACTCGACTCGCTTCGTCTTCGGGTTCGTGGAGTACATCGGGATGCGGACGCACGCCGAGCGGTTGCGCTTGGAATAGACGAGGTTGATCGGGGCCTCATAGCCCGGGACCAGGCGGCGGTAAGAGTTGGTGGTCGGCGCACAGATCGCCAGCAGCGCCGGCGCGTGCTTCAAGAGACCACCGATGTAGTGCACTGCCATCTCGCTCAGGCCCGCGTAGCCGGCCTTGTCGGCGAACAGGTTCTGGCCATCCTTCCAGAGGCTCTGGTGCACGTGCATGCCCGACCCGTTGTCCTGGAAAAGAGGCTTCGGCATGAAGGTCGCGACGTAGCCGTGCTGGGCGGCGACGTTCTTGATGATGTATTTGAAGACCATCATCTTGTCGCCCATCTTGGTCAGCGTGTCGAAGCGCATGTCGATCTCGGCCTGCCCGGCCGTCCCGACCTCGTGGTGCTGGACCTCGACCCGTACGCCTGCCTCGATCAGCTTGAGCATGATCTCGGAGCGAAGGTCCTGGAACTTGTCGACGGGCGGCACCGGGAAGTAGCCCTCTTTATGCCGGGGGCGGAAGGCAAGGTTCGGCTCGGAGTTCTTGCCGGAGTTCCAGATGCCCTCTTCGGAATCGATGTGGTAGTAGCCGCTGTGCGAGTTCTGGTCGAAGCGAAGCGAGTTGAATAGGTAGAACTCCGCCTCAGGGCCCCAGTAGCTCACGTCGGCGATGCCGGATTTCTTCAGGTGCTCCTCGGCCTTCCTGGCGATGAACCGCGCGTCTCGCGAGTACGGCTCCCGGCTGATCGGGTCGACGATGTCGCAGATGAGGAACAGCGTCTTGTGCGTTAGGCACGGGTCGATCGTCGCCGAGTCCGGGTCAGGCAGGAGCAGCATGTCGCTCTCGTTGATTGCCTGGAACCCGCGGATGCTCGAGCCGTCGAAGCCAAGGCCTTCCGTGAAGCTGTCCACCTCGAGCTCCCCGATCGGGACGCTGAAGTGCTGCCACGTCCCGGGGAGGTCGATGAACCGAACGTCCACGACCTCGACGCCTTCGGCCTTGGCGCGCTCGATAACCTCTTTCGGGCTCGTCTTACTACCTGACTTCGTCTGTATCGCCATCAACACCCTCCATGAACCCTTTGGACCTGCTTGATTGACGGGCTCGAAGGCCATCGTAGGTGCGCTCGGGGCTCTGGATCATGGTGCAATCCTCACGAATCGAAGCCGTGGGGTTACGTGTGGGTCACACTAAGGGCGGCCCTGTGGGCGCGGTTCCGGCTTCGTGCTGTGAAAACGAAAAAGAGCGGCAGCGGCCTATGAGCCCCGGCCGTTTGCTTTGCCCAAGAAGGGATTAGCTCGTGGCGGCTTTTTCGGCCGTCGCAAGCTCGCCAGGGGTTCCGGCGTTCCTGTCGATCCACGCCCTGATCGGGGCCGGTCCGCCGGGGTATCCCACGAGCCGGTCGACCAGCTTCCCGCCGCGGAACATGCCGAGGGTCGGGATGCCCATCACGCCGTAGCGGATGGCGATGTCCTGGTTGACGTCCACGTCCAGCTTGCCGATCGTCACCTTGCCGGCGTACTCGACTGCGAGCTGCTCCACGGCCGGCGTCATCATCCGGCAGGGACCGCACCAGTCGGCGTAAAAGTCGACCACCACGGGTTCGCTTGCATTGAGCACGTCAGCCTCGAAATTCGGGCCGTCGAAATGCTTCATGTTCTCCATGACATGTAAAAGGCTCCCGGCGCTCGCGGTATTCCGAAGCTGTCGAGCGCCATAATCGGCCAATGGCGACCGTCCCGGCCGAGCACACGGCGTCCCCCCTGGAGCACGCCTTGCACCAGTTCGGCGCGCGCCTTTTCGAGGCTGCGCCAGGCATCGTCACCTGGGTACTCCTGCTGGCTCCCGCATGGATACCGATCCTCTTCATGACGCCCGGGGCGCTGCTGGTCGCCTCCGTGGTCCTGGTGTTCGACGTTTACTGGCTTGTTCGCGCTGTGACCGTGGTCACAGGCGTCTACAGCACCCTGTGGCGGATGCGGCGGGACATGACCAAGGACTGGCTGGCGCTGTGCCGCGATGTTCAGCAGGAAGGCGCTGTCGACCCTCTCCAGTACTACCACCTCTGCGTCATCCCCACGTACACGGAGCCGTATCACGTGCTCGAGCGCACGGTGCAGGCGATCGTCGATTCCAACTACCCGGCCGAGCTGACGCTGGTGGGCATCATCACCCGCGAGACCGACAAGCCGGGATGGGAAAACGTGGCCCGGTTGAAAGAGAAGTTCGGCAGCCAGGTGAAGGGGTTCTACCACATCAAGGATCCGCTCGAACCCGGCATCGTGATCGGAAAGTCCGCCGCGATGAACTGGGGTGGGCGCTGGATAGTCAGGGTGTTGACGGAGGAGGGATACGACCTAGACAAGGTCCTGATCACCGACCTCGATTCCGACTACCGCGTGCACCCGCAGTACTTCGCCTGGATCAGCTGGCACCACGCGCGCACCGCTTTGCGCGACTACGTCATCTGGCAGCCGGTGCCGCTGTTCCACAACAACATCTGGCAGGTCCCGATGGCGGTGCGGATCATGTCCGCCAGCACCTCGCAGTGGCAGATGTTCCTGCACTCGCGGCCGCAGCGACTTGTCGCGTTCAGCAGCTACACGTGCAGCCTGCAGTTCGTGCACAAGGTCGGCTACTGGGACAAGGACGTCATTCCCGAAGATTCGCGCTTCTACTGGAAGGCGTTCTTCACGTTTGGCAAGCGCTTCTCGGTCAAGTCGGTGTTCCTTCCGATCTATGGCGACTCACCGAACTCGCGCGACTACGCGTCCACGCACATGAGCCAGTACAACCAGATCAAGCGGTGGGCCTGGGGGATCACAGACGTGCCCTATGTGCTCGCGAGGCTGTTCAAGCACCCGGAGATCCCGCTCTGGCTGCGGATTCGCCGGTTCATGAACCTCTTCCTGAACCACCTCAACTGGATCTTCCTGCCGCTGCTCCTGATGTTCGGAGCCTCGGTGCCGATCTGGGTCAGCACCGATTTCGCCCTGACCGACCTGGGGCAGACCCTGTGGTCGTACTCCGGCATCCTGCTCTCGACCACGCTCTCGACGGTGGTGTTCTTCCTTTACTTCGAGATCCTGATGCTACCGCCCAAGCCGAAGGAGTGGCCCCTCTGGAAGAAGGGCGCGGTGCACCTCCAGTACTTCGCCTATCCAGTCGTTGGGCTCGTGCTGAGCGTGCTCCCGGCACTGGAAGCGCACACGCGGTTGCTGTTGGGTCGCTATCTCGAATACCGGGTCACGGAGAAGGTGTAGTCAAAGATGGACGAGAACGGAGCAAGGACTTTCGCGACCACCATCGGCACGCTGTACCGCGCCGTGCACGAACAGATGCGCGAGCACGTCCGCGGCATGGACCTGGGCACGCTCAACTGGAAGCCGCTGCCGCTGGCCAACTCGGTGGCAGTGCTCATCGTTCACACGCTCGGCTCAGAGCGAGAGGTGATCCACACCATGCGCTCGGTAGCCGCTGAGCGGGATCGAGACGCGGAGTTCAAGTCCGAGGCTGAGTCGGCGGACCTGCTCGCCCTGCTGGACGAGGCCGACCGCGGGCTGGAGCTGCTCGACTCCATTACCGCTGCCGACCTGACGGAGCTGCATCCGCGAGGAGACCGCCCGCCCCGCCCGGGCCTCGACTGGTTGATGTCGAACTACGGTCATGCGCGAGAGCACCTGGCACAGATCGAGCTGACCAAGCAGCTCTACGACTCGCGAACTTAGGGCGCGGCTATGCCCCGCACACGGGGCCGGTAAACCACGGTAGGCAGAATGCCGGGCCGGCCAACGCCCAGGCTTCGAGCAGCGCGATGATCGCGAGGAAGACCACGAAACCCGTTCCGGTGTAGATGTTCCGGCCCGGCACGGGCCACCTCTTCCAGCCCAGCCGCTTCGCCACGCGCGGGCCGAAGCCCGAATCGAGGAATGGCCACACGAGCAGAGCGATGAACGCGACGGTCGGGATGACGATGGACATCAGCAGCTCGGGGCCCAGCTTTATGAACTGGAACAGGAAGAGGAAGTACCAGTCGGGCCGGGGGATCGTCACCGCGCGGGGGTCTGCCGACTGCTCGAGCTGGAGGTTTTTCTGCACGAACGCCGAAAGCAATCCGAGGGTCACCATCATCACGATGATGATCACCGGGTACGGCCAGAAGTGGTCCGGGAAGAAGGGGTGGGTCTCGTCGTCGGGCATGTCGTCGGCGAGGTGGTGTCCGGAGGCGCCCATCAGGATGGGGAAGAGGCCGATCCCGATCAGCACCGGATAGAGGATGTGATCCGGGCCTATCGGCAGCCGCTTCCATTCGGGCTCGAGCGTATGGCCCGTGTGCTCCACCTCGATCAGGGGGATCTCATTGGCGGCGGTCGCGGCGCCCGGTCCCTTTCTACGCAGGTCTTCTTCGCTCATCTCACATCGGCTCCGCGATGCCGTGCGCGCGGATGAAGCGGAAGTGCACGTACATCAGCAGCACGATCAAGGCCGGCAGCAGAAAGACGTGCGCGGTGAAGAAGATCTGCAGCGTGGGCGGGCCGACCACAGGACCACCTTGAAGCACCTGCTTGATGAAAGTGCCCAGAAAAGCGGGCGGAGCAGATCCCGCGATCTTGATCGTCACCTCGGTCGCGAAGTACGCCTTGGTGTCCCAGGGCAGCAGGTAGCCAGATAGGGCGAGGACGAGGATGAGCAGCAGCATGATGATGCCGACCATCCAGTTCAGCTCGCGCGGTGCGCGGTATGACCCGGTCCAGTAGACGCGGGCCATGTGCAGCAGCACCATGATGATCAGGATGTTGGCGCCCCAGAAATGGACGCCGCGGATCAGCCATCCGAGGTAGACGGTGTTCTGGATGAAGTTCACGCTGTTGTAAGCGGCCGCCGGGTTTCCGCTAGCGTCGGGGACGTAGTAGATGGCAAGCAGGATGCCTGTGAGCAGCTGCAGGACGATGAGGACGAACACCATCCCGCCGAAGCAGTAATAGAAGGCGTTGGCGAAGTTTGGGACCCGCTGGTAGAGCGCCTCGTCGATGGACTTTGTGAACGGGTAGCGTTCGTCGAGCCACTGTACGACCGCCATCTGGACCTCGCGAGGGTGGGGTATCGCCATCGCTCAGAAGCCGAGAGTGAGGCCGTCGACCTCGATAGTGCTGGTGTCCTGGCCCTGCTTCCAGGTGAGGTGCGAGAGCGGGTACGCGGCCGGCCCGCGCAGCACGGTCCCGTCGATATGAAAGCGTGAGCCGTGGCACGGGCAGTCAAAGGTCTTGGCGGCGTCGTTCAACGCGACAGAGCAGCCCAGGTGAGAGCAGTTGATGGCGAGGACCTCGACCTTGCCCTGGTTCTTGACCACAAAGCCGCCAAATGCAAGGTCGCCAGCCGCGTTGTCGCCTCCGCCGTCCGCCATGATGAACGCCGAGTTGGGGGTGGTCGGAGCCTCGAACTTGACCGCCTGGCCGTCAGAAAGCTGGTCGAGCGGGGTGGCCAGCGAGATCTGAAGAGGACCTTTCTTCTGGCCCTTCGGCGGGGCCGGCCAGAGAAAGACCAGGATCGGGAGGATGCCGGAAACCGTCAGAGCGGTGAGGATGCTCGCCATCCACCAACCGAGGAATGTGCGTCGCGTGACCCGCTTCGCCGGCGCCGCAGCGTCTGCCATCCGGTCCAAATGTTAACGGTGTCGGATATCCACGCGTGTGGGTGGGAGGCCCACGGCCTGGCGGACCTCGGCCAGGGTCTCGCGCGCCACGACGCGTGCCTGCTCGCTGCCCTGCTCGAGGATGCTCGAGACGGTTTCCCGGCTGAGCTCCGCCCGGACTTCGCGGAATGGCCGGAACGTCTCGATGATCCGTTCTGCGAGAAGCTCCTTCTTCTGCCCGCAGCCGATCTTCGCCTTCCGGCACAGGTCCCAGTAGTGCTGCCAATCGTCGAAGAAGAACTTGTAGAAAGCGCACACGTTGCACGTTCGCGGGTGGCCGGGTTGAGTCATGTAGGTGCGCTTCACGTCGGTGACCATGCTCTTGACCTGCTTGCGGATGACAGCGGGGTCGTCGGTGACGCCGACGATGTTGCCGACGGTCTTTGACATCCGCTGCTTGCCGTCGGTGCCCTTGATCAGAGGAGATTCGGTGAGCAGGGCCCGCGGCTCGGGGAAAACGGGTGAGTACGTACGGTTGAACTTGCGCACAACCTCGCGGATTAGCTCGATGTGGGGGAGCTGGTCCTTCCCGACCGGCACACCCTGTCCCTTGACGATGGCGATGTCGGCTCCCTGGAGGACCGGGTAAGAGAGCAGCCCGAGGTTGACGTTGTCTGGGTGCCTTTTCGCCATCTCCTTGAAGGTTGGCGTGCGGAGCACCCAGCTCAGCGGCGTCACCATCGAGAGCAGGAGCGAGAGCTCTGCCGTCTCAGGCACCTTCGACTGCTGGTAGATGACGCTGCGCTTGGGGTCGAGACCGACCGCGAGCAGGTCGGCGGCGAGGTCGAAGATCTTGCTTTCGACCGTGTGACCGTCGGGCTCGGTGGTCAGGGCGTGGTAGTCGGCGACGAAGTAGTAGCAGTCGTACTTGCTCTGGAGCTCAACCCAGTTCTTGGCTGCGCCCAGGTAGTTCCCGAGGTGGAAACGCCCGGTCGGGCGCATTCCGCTGAGGATCCTGATCTTTTCCTCCATCGGCTCTGGAGTCTAGCGGGCGTGGCCGGGGCGGCCGGGGTTCCCCCAGGCGTGACTTTGTTCCTTGGTCGCCTCGCGTGGCTGGGAGTAACTTTTCAGTAGATCCGATCCCGCGAAGCCAAACTGCCGATGCAATCAGTAGGCCCAACCTGCTCGCGCTGGCGCGCAGACGGGAACCTTCGAGGTTCCCGCTCATATCATTGGCCGAGTTGCCAGATCAGAACTCAACGCCCGAGCTGCCGGCCCGATCTGTCGGGCTGGGTTCTCGGGCCTTGCGCAACACGGTCCTCGTCCTCAGCGCGAAAGTCGTCGCGCGCCTGGTCGCGCTGGTGACAGTCCTCGCGATGGTGCGGTACCTGACACCCGCCCCTTATGGCGCCTTTGCGACGCTCGTCAATTACACGGCCATCGTCAGCGTCGTGCTGGATCTCGGCTTCAACGTCTTGTTCGTTCGCGAAGGCGCGCGTCGACCCAACGAGATACAGAGGTATCTCCGCAACGTGATGTCGCTGCGCCTCCTGATGTCGGTGGTGAGCCTGGGGCTGCTTGCACTTGCACTTGCCCTCAACGGACTCGGTTCGCTGCTCGCGCCGGCCTTCGCGCTGATGGTGCTGACGTCTTATTCGACTCTGCTCCGAAATGGCCTTTACGCGGTGCAGAAGCTTGGATACGAAGCCATTGCGGTGGTGCTCGAGAGCCTGGTTCTTCTCGCGCTCGTGCTGTACGGCATCAAGACCGGGCAGAGAGTGACTTACTTCGTCTGGTCCTACGCCGCGCAGTACGCCTTCAGCTGCGCCTACTTCGTAGTTGTGCTGGCGGCCAAGCGAATCGCAGTCATCGGTTGGAAGTTCGAGCCGCCCCTTTTGCGGGAATGGTTCTGGAAGGGGCTGCCGTTTGCGCTCACCTTTGTGCTGACCATCCTCTATTTCAGGATTGACCAACCCCTGGTGTATGCGCTCCGAGCGCACGAGGAAGCGGGCTGGTACGGGGCCGCATACAAGCCGTTCGAGGCGCTCCTGTTCATCCCGATGACGTTTCTGTCGATCGTGTTCCCGGTCCTGTCGATCTATCACCGCGAGCGCCCGGGCGAGCTGCTCGAGGCGGTGAGCCGATTCTTCAAAGCGCTGCTGCTCATCGGCTGGCCGATGAGCGTCGGAATCTTCATGCTCGCGCATCCGCTGAACCACGCTCTTTTCGGTTCGTCTTACGACCGCTCGGAGCCTGCCCTTCGCATTCTCGCCCTATCGCTCGGCTTTGCTTTTGTGAACAACGCCTTCATCGGCGCGCTGAGTGCATCTGATCACCAGGCGTCGTTCACGTGGGCAGCCGGCTGGAGCCTGCTTGCCAATGTGGGTATGAACCTCGCGCTCATCCCGACCTTCGGCTACATCGGAGCGAGCTGGGCGACAGTGATGACCGAGATCGTCCTGGGCATCACCGGCTGGACTCTGACCGCGCGCCATATCGGTTACGTGCCCGTCTGGCAGCTCAGCTGGCGGGTCGTCTTTGCCGGCCTTGTGATGGGTGCCGCGATCTACCCCCTGAGTAACCTGGGGGGTGTGTCGATGGCGATTCCAATCGCGCTTGGCGTCGCCGTCTACGGCGGGGCGGTCCTGCTCATGCGTGGAGTGACTCGCGACGAGATCGACTGGGCTCGCCGCGCCCTGGCGCTGGCTCGATGAGCGCGAAACCGGTTTTTCTCAAGCCGCGCGGGACCATGGAGCCGGTCCAGTGGGAAGAGATCGCGGTCGACGCACCGGAGGTGGGGCCTCAAACGAGACTGGAAGAGGCCCAGTTTGTGGCGCTCGACGTGGAGACGACCGGAAACGCGCCCTTCCTCGTGCTGGAGATCGGCGCGGAGCGCTTCCGGCTCGATGGGCCACTTTCCTTTTTCGACACGCTAGTGGACTGCCAGGCGCCCATCAACCCATATGCGCACAGGCGTCATCACATCGACCGCTCGATGCTCATCGGCGCACCTGAGTTCCGCGACGCCCGCAGGGCTTTCCTGCGCTTTGCTCAAGGCGCGGTGCTGGTTGAGCACAGCCACGACGCTTTCGACACCTGGCTCGTCGGTCGCGGCCTGGAGAGCCCCCTCGAGCATCCGATCATCGACACCTCGGCCCTGGCGCGGCTCGTGCTGGAGTTCCCTAAAGGCCAGACGCCCGGACTGGCGCGGCTCGTGGCAGACCTTGCCCTCGACGTCACGCCGGCCCATGCGGCCCTCGACGACGCACGCGCGACGGCAATGGTGTTTCGCGCGCTGATCGCGCTCACGCAGGAGAAGTTCGGGTGGACGACGGTCGGCGAGGTGCTGGCGGCGCTGCCGCGCCCGGTCGTCGACCGGACGGGCCCTAGTCGAAGAGAGTTAGCTGCAAATCGGGCGCGGGGTGCTCCAGGCCCGAAAGCCCCACCCCGATCAGACGCACCGGGCGAGACTCCACGTGCGACTTCTCCAGCGCCGACCGCGCGGCGCGGAAGATCGTCTCGACGTCGTCGGTCGGGCTCGTCCGGCTCACCTGGCGGCTCACCAGCCTGAAGTCGGGCAGCTTCAGCTTCACGTAGATCGTCCGCGCCCGGACATCCTCGGCCTTCAGTCTCTCGACCACGCGGTCGGTGAGGTCGCGCAGCGCCTTCTCCAACTCTCCGCGATCACTGACGTCCTGCTCGAAGGTCGTCTCCGCGGAGATGGTCTTCGCCGGTTTGCTTCCGTCGACCGGCGAGCGGTCCCGACCCTGGGCGAACCGCTGCAGCACGGCGCCTCCCACACCAAGCGCCTGGACCAGGCGCTGCGTCTCGTAGGCGGCCAGCTCGCCGACAGTGCTTAGGCCCATCGCGTTCAGCCGCTCCTCGGTCTTGGGACCGAGCCCAGGGATGACACCGATGGAAAGGGGGGCGAGGAAGCCGGCTTCGGCCCCGGGGGGCACCAGGTAGAGGCCATCGGGCTTGTGAGTGCCGCTCGCCACCTTGGCCACGAGCTTGGAGGTCGCGGCGCCGACCGATGCGGTGAGGCCGACTTCGGTGTGGATCTGGAACTTGATCCGCCGCGCCACGTCTTCGGCATTGGACGTGCCGTGGCGCGTCCGCGCCGTGACGTCCAGGTATGCCTCGTCGAGCGCGATCCCCTCGACGAGCTCCGGCGAGGTGAAACGGCGGAAGATCTGATGCACCGTGCGGCTGGCTTCCCGGTAGCGCGCGCCGTCCGGCGTGACCACCATCAGCTGGGGGCACGCCTGCAGGGCCTCGTGCAGCGGCATCGCCGAGCGCACGCCGAAGCTGCGGGCCTCGTACGAAGCGCCCATTACCACCGCCCGTCTCGACCGGCCGGCGACCGCCACGGGAACGCCTCGAAGCTTCGGGTCGTCGCGCTGGTGGACCGAGGTATAGAAAGCGTCCAGGTCGACGTGCAGGATCGTTCGCGGCCAGTTGTCGGGTTTCGCCATTCTCTTGTGTCGCGGCCAGTCTGCCACAACACCTTGTGCCTTACCCCCGAATGGAGCCCTGCTTTATGGGTTGCTGGGCGATATGACCAGGTTTGAGAAGACGTTGGAGATCTGCGGGCCGGCGAAGTAAAGGATCAGCGCTGCGATGACACCGACGAGGATGACGATGCCCACGAGCACGGCGATCACGATCCAAAGAGTGCCACCGGAGCCCGATCCGGAACTGCCCGGCCGGGCCGGTTTCCAGGTCGATCCGGTCCAGCGCCACCGGCGGTCTTCGGACATCGCCGGCCTCCACTGCGACCCGTCCCACCACCAGAAGCCATCGGCGGAAAAGCGAGTCTGCGGCGAGGTTGGTGCGGCCGGGCCCGGATTTCCCCCCACGGCTGGAAGCATAGAGATCAACGCGCCGGTGGTCTTCCGGGCCGAGCGTCCTCGGATCTTCGCGGCCTAGGCGGCCGGGCGCCGTCTCACCCCGAGAGGGCGCTGAAGCCTGCGTCGAGGGGCCCGGCGCCGCGTCGTCACGCATCAACGGATGCGCTCCTCCTTGCGCCACCCTCTCCTTGGCTCCGGCCGCCGATGCCGCGAATATCTATCGGGCGGCCCGGCCCGGAAGACCACCACCTAGAATCCGCGATTGATGAAGGGTGTGATTCTCGCCGGGGGGACGGGCAGCCGGCTGCACCCTCTTACACGCATCACGAACAAGCACCTGCTGCCGATCTACGACCGGCCGATGATCAGCTACGCGATCGAGGCCCTGGTCAGGGCCGGGGTGACCGAGATGATGCTCGTCACCGGCGGCACGCACGCCGGCGAGTTCCTGCGCCTGCTCGGGAACGGGCAGGAGTTCGGAATCGACAGGTTGTTCTATGCGTACCAGGACAAGCCGGGCGGAATTGCGGAAGCGCTCGGCCTGGCGGAGAAGTTCGTGGCGGGCGATCGTTCGGTGGTTTTACTCGGCGACAACATCTTCGGACACTCGATTCGCCACTGCGCGGAAGCCTTCCGCAAGCAGGAGCATGGGGCGCGGGTCGTCCTCTCAAAGGAGAGCGACCGCGAACACCTCCGGCACCTGGGCGTGGCGCAGCTCAACGGCAGCCGCCGCATCGAGCGGATCATCGAAAAGCCCGAGCATCCGCCCAGCGACTATGCGGTGACTGGCGTCTACTTCTATGACGAGACGGTATGGAAAGTGCTGCCGGAGCTCAAGCCATCGGGGCGCGGGGAGCTCGAGATCACGGACGTCAACAACTGGTATCTCGAACGCGGCGACATGGAGTACGACGTCCTCGACGGGTTCTGGGGCGACGCCGGCGAATCCATGACCGCGTACTACGCGGCAAACGACTTCGTGCGCGCGCATGGGGCAAACCGGGAGGAGGGCGCTTGAAAGCGCCGGCCATCGAGGGGGTCGTGTTGAAGGAGCTGGTCACTCACGCCGACGACCGTGGCTTCTTCCGCGAGGTGATACGGGAGACGGATGAGTTCTTCGACCACTTTGGCCAGTGGAGCCACTCGCTCATGTACCCCGGCACAGCCAAGGCGTGGCACATCCACCAGCGGCAGACGGATTGGTGGTATGTGATGGGCGCGCTCAAAGTGGCGCTGTACGACACGCGCGAGGGATCGCCGACCAGGGGCCAGCTCATGGAGTTTCAGATGGGTGACCGCAACCCCACCTGCCTCAAAATCCCGCCGGGTGTCGCGCACGGATGCCGCGCGCTCGAGCTGAGCCACATCCTCTACATCACCTCGAGCGTCTACGCGCCCGATGACGAGGGAAGGATTCCGCACGACGATCCGGCGATCGGGTACGACTGGACGTCGGGACCTCCTATCAAATGACGGCGCGATCGCCACACAGGCTCCTGGTGGCAGGAGCCGCGGGGTTCATCGGTTCCAACTTCGTGCGCCTGGTTCGCGCCACAAGACCCGAGGTCGAGGTCACCGTGCTTGACAAGCTGACCTACGCGGGCAACCTCGCGAACCTGGTCGAGTTCGAGGGCCAGCGCGGCTATCGCTTCGTTCACGGCGACATCTGCGACGCGGAGCTCGTCAACTCGCTGGCTGCTGAGGTGGACGCGATCGTCAACTTCGCCGCCGAGACGCACGTCGATCGTTCGCTGATGGATCCGTTCGCGTTCATCGAAACCGACGTGCG
Organism: Candidatus Dormiibacterota bacterium; assembly: GCA_036833175.1. Taxonomy (GTDB): domain Bacteria; phylum Chloroflexota; class Dormibacteria; order Dormibacterales; family Dormibacteraceae; genus Palsa-870. The sequence goes on along the minus strand of DAITQH010000003.1, from coordinate 30,120 downwards.
CGGCACGGCGGTGCTGTGCGAGGCCGCGCGCAAGCACGGCCATGAAGTGCTCCTGCTCGTGAGCACCGACGAGGTCTACGGCGATGTGGCCAGCGGACGCTCACGTGAGGACGACGGGTTCAAGCCTCGCAGCCCTTACTCAGCGAGCAAAGCCGGGGGCGAGCATCTCGCTCGGGCCTACGCGGAGAGCTTCGGGCTGCCCCTGCTGGTGACCCGCGGCTCGAACAACTACGGCCCGTACCAGTACCCCGAGAAGCTGATCCCCGTCCTGATCACCAACGCGATCGACGATCTGCCCCTGCCTCTTTACAACGACGGGTCGGCCGTGAGGGATTTCGTCTACGTCGAGGACCACTGCCGCGCAATCGACCTCGTCCTGCACGAAGCGCCGGTCGGCGGCGTCTACAACGTCGGCACCGGGGTCGAGACCTCCGGCCTGGAAGTCGCAAAGGCCCTGCTCGAAATCACGGGCAAACCGCAGAGCCTCATCGAGTTCGTCGCCGACCGGCCGGGCCACGACTACCGGTACGCGCTTGACACCGATCGCATCACGCAGCTCGGCTGGGAGCCAAAGGTCGGCCTGGCTGACGGCCTGGAACGCACGGTCAGCTGGTATCAGAAGCATCCCCAATGGTGGCGGCCGCTCAAGTCGGGCGAGTACTGGGAGTACTACAAGCGGAACTACCGGCCGCTAACGAGCACGGGGGAGGTAGGCCTCCCCCATGGGACCCCCTCCAAGTAACACGTTGCCTGGAGGCGCTTGGAAGGGGGAATCAGTGACGGCCGGAGTAAATCCGGCCTAAGGCACCACCGGGTTATTTTTTTTCTTGAAACGACCCGCGATCCCAAGCCTGTACCACTTCATGTAGCGCGGCAGCCACTGCCACAGGCGAAACCGGCTCTGGCCGGCCGTCCGGTCTCGCCAGGTCGTCGGGACCTCGGCCACGCGCATCCCGAGGAGGTGTGCTTTGACGGTCAGCTCGATGCCGAGCTCAAAGCCGCCCGTTGACTCGATCGTCACCTGGTTCAGCAGTCGCTTTGAGTACATCCGGAAGTTGCTCGTGGCGTCGTGCACCGGCACTCCGCCGAGCCAGTGGAGCGACAGGCCCGCGACGCGGGACATCGATCGCTTCAGAAGAGGACCGCCAAGCTGCTGCCCGCCCGGCATGTAGCGCGAGCCTGCCACGACGTCCGCCCCGGCACGCGCCAGCTCGAGCATGGGATCGATATCGTCCGGGTTGTCCGAGCCGTCGCCCATCGTGATGAGCACGTACGGCGCGCGCGCTGCCCGCATTCCGGACTTCATCGCGTTGAGCACGCCCCGCCCGAGCGTGTTGCGGTGAAGGTGCAGCTGAGGCAGCTCGGCCTGCAGGCGCTTGACCACGGGTACCGTCGTGTCCTCGTCGAAGTCGTGGACGACAAGCACCTCTAGGGGTCGCGAGTGGGTTCGTTCGACGACGCCCCGCAGCGTGGGCACGACGTTGTCGCCCTCGTTGTAGACGGGGATCACGACGCTCAGAGCCGGAATCGGGTCTTCGATCAGATCCGGCCCGCCGCGATCTCTTCGCGAATCCACGGAATCACCTCGTCGAGCATCTCGTCGAGCGAGGTCGTGGCTTCGTAGCCGAGCACCTCGCGCGCCTTCCGCACGTCGGGCACGCGCATCTGCACGTCGTGCTCGTAGGGCGGGTCCGACACGAGATTGAGCGGACGATCCGGCCCGTGGACCTTGCGCCAGATGACCTCGGCCAGCTCGCGGACGGTCGTCGACTCGGCGGTGGAGAGGTTGAAATCGTCGTTCAGCGCCTTTTCCGATTCCATCGCGATGCGGATTCCCTTTGCGAGGTCTCCGCCATACGTGTAGTGGCGCACCTGGCCGCCGTCGCCCAGGATGTGCAGCGGATCCTGGCCTTTGATCACCTTCTGACATAGGTCGGGAACCACGTGGCTCATCGCGAGCTTCACGTTCCCGCTCATGACCTGGTGGTCGCGCAAAGCCCGCCGCTCGCCGATGCCGACGCAGTTGAACGGCCGCACGATGGTGAAAGGCAGCCCGTACTGCTCGTGCGCGCCATGCGCGAAGAACTCGGTTGCGAGCTTTTGAAATCCGTAGGTCGATTTCGGCGACGGGCTCGTGAGCTGGGCGCCCTCAGGAGTCGGGAATGTGGTCGCGGATTCGAACACCATGCTGCTGGAGATGACCGTGATCTTGTGCAGCCGGCCCAGGCGGTGGGCTTTGATCGCGGCGTCGAAGGTCGCGGCGCAGATGCGCTCGTTCTCGGCGAGCAGGTCGTAGGCGAACTCGTGGAAGTACGAGATGCCACCGATCATCGCGGCGCCCGCCACGAGCTGGTCGCAGTCGACCGCAAGCTTGGTCAGGAGCTCCGCATCCTTGGCGTCGCCCTCGACCAGGCGGTAGCGCGGGTCGCGGTCAAAGCTGCGGCTGACGGGCCCGTACTTGCTGTAGTTGTCGACACCGACCACGTCGTGGCCGGCATGGAGGAGCTCCGCCACGAGGTAGCCGCTGATGAAACCCGCGGCTCCGGTGACTAGAACTCTCACAAGCGGATTGGGCCGGTGATCCCCCAGATGTCTACGACTTCGCGGCCTTCCAGGTTCAGGCCGCGATACGCGCGATGCGGAGCGGCGATCACCAGCACGTCGGACTCGCTCAGCACCTTTTCCTGCGACTCGAAGCTCGGGTCCTCGATGAAGGGATCGGTGCACATGACACGGGCCCCCTTGAACGCGGCCAGCTTGCGAAGCTTGTAGCTGAGCGAGGCGCGGGGGTCGTCGGACTCGCCTTTGAAAGCCATCCCGAGGATGCCCAGGGTTCGCCCCTGCAGCGACTGCCGCGAGTTGAGCGTGTCGACGATGTAGTTGGGCAGCCCCTCATTGATCTGCATCGCGGCCTGTCCCATCGGGAAGTGGTCGGGGGTGAAGGCGGAGAGCTGCATCGTGTCCTTCAACAGGCAAGGCCCGGCGGCGAAGCCAGGTCCGGGCAGGTCCGCGGCGCGGGGATAGTCGTGGCGGATCGCGTCGAGCATCCGGTTGTAGTCGACTCCAGAGCGATGCGCGATCTGGAAGAACTGGTTGGCGATCGCAAATTTCATGTAGCGCCACGTGTTCGTGAGCAGCTTCGCCAGCTCGGCCTCGAGCGGCGTGGTGCGCATCACGCTCACGCCAAGGCGCTCGAACAGGCGGCTTGCATTCTCGAACGCCCGGTCGGACGTGGTCCCCACCAGCTGAGGCAGCGTCCGCAGCTCCTCGAGGGCATGACCTTCGGCGATGCGCTCAGGGCAGAAGGCCACGTCGGCCTCCACGCCCGCGCTTCGAAGCCTCCGTTCCACCGACTCGGTGGTGCCGGGGAAGACTGTCGATCGGAGCACGATCAGGCAACCCTTCCGCAGGTGTGGAGCGAGGTCGTCGATGACCTTGTCGAAGATGCGCACCGACGGGTTCATGAACTCGTCGATGGGGGTCCCGATGACCAGGATCACGGTGTCCGTGCGGCTGACAGTTCGTGGATCGGAGGCCAGCTCGAGGCGGCCGGTGGGCAACAGCTTCTTCAAGAGTGCGTCTGCGCCGTTCTCCAGGAAGGGCACGTTGCCCGACTTGACGAATGCGACCTTCGTGGCGTCGATGTCGTCGATGCCGACCTTGTAGCCGCAGTCGGCCAGCGATAGGGCGAGCGGCAGGCCGACGTGGCCGCATCCGCCAACGACTACGACATCCAGGGTTTGGTCCATGCGGGGCCAAATTATGATGGCTCGACTCGTGATCTCGACCTCAAAGCGCGCGCGGCCCAACCGGAGCTCCACGGGGCAGTCGGTTCTGCTGGACATGCGCCCGCTCCAGGGGCCGAGCGCCTCCCGCGGTGTGGGCTCGTACGCCAGGGGCCTGCTGAAGGGACTGATTGCCGAAGGTTTTGACTCCCGGCTGACCCTTCTGCTGGATGCCGGGCTCGAGGAGCCGGAGCTGCCGCCGGGCGCGTACCGCCTGGCCGGGTCGCGTCGCCGCTACCACGGCCAGCTGGCCGGCTACGAGGAAGCGGTGGCTTTGCGCGCGGATCTCGAGCGGATCGGCCCAGGCCTCTATCACGCCATCGACCTCCGCCTTCCCGGACGTTCGCCGTGCCCTCTCGCCGTGACCGTGCACGACCTGATCCCCTGGGCATGGGGTGGGCCGCGGATGCGAGGTGAGCGGCTCCGGTTCTGGATCGGCAAGCGTCTTCTCAAGCGCGCGGACGCCGTGATCGCGGTTTCAAAGGCGACGGCCGCTGACGCTTCGAGGATCGCGGGCGTCGACCCGCGGCGCATCCGAGTCGTGCCTGAAGCGCCGGACGACGTTTTCCAGTCTCGCGCAGGCGCGCGCGAGCGGGTGGCGGAGCGCTGGGGCCTGGATGCGGGCTATCTGCTGTTCGTCGGCGCCCTCGACGCGCGTAAAGATCCGCGGGCGCTGCTCCGCGCGTGGGCGGCGGCGAAAGAGGTGCGGCCCGAGCTGGAGCTGGTGGTCGCCGGCGATCCAGGCCGGCAGGCTCCGGCGACGATGCCGGGAGCCCGGCAGCTGGGACGCGTCGGCAACGAGGAGCTGGCCGACCTGTATACCGCGGCGGGCTGTTTCGTTTTTCCGAGCCGGTACGAGGGGTTTGGGCTTCCGTGTCTCGAGGCGATGGCGTGCGGCTGCCCGGTGGCGGCGTTCCGGAACTCGAGCCTGCCAGAGGTGGTGGGGGAGGCGGGATTGCTGGTCGTCGACGGCGACGCGGAGGCCCTCGGGCGGGCCGCCGCGAGCATGAGCGGGGAGCCGGAGCGCTGGCGCCGCGCCGGGTTGGAGCGGGCCAAAGCGTTCAGCTGGCGAAAGACGGCCCAGGAGACGATCGCAGTCTACGAGTCGGTACTCGAGACGGACTCATAGCCCGCATCCACCAGCGGATGCGGGAATCGGGACAAACGGGATACCCGCATAAGTCAGCAGAAGCGGTTCGAAACTTCTTAATGGGGTCGGTTGCTACTCCGCGTGTCAGGGACGATGCTCGGTCCGTGGCTATGCGGCCGGTTAAACCAAAGGAGCTGACTCGTGGACCATTTACGGTGGCCGAAGCACGGCGAGCGGGTCTTTCGCGCTGGCATCTCGAGGGCGCGAGCTGGCGCCGCCTGGCTCCTGGCGTGTACGCATCCGCGGCGCTCCGGGAAACGCCTGTCATAAGACTCGAAGCTGCCAGGCTCCGGCTGCCGACATTGGCTGCCTTTTCGGGCAGGACCGCGGCCTGGCTACATGGCCTTGACGTTTCTCCCTGCGAGCCAATAGAGATCAACCCGCGTCGCGTGGAACTCGACGAAAGCGAGGTGGTGATCCGCCGAGGGTTCAGGACAACGTCCCTCCCCCGCACTCTGTTCGACCTCAGCCGCAAGCTAAGTCTGGTCGAGGCGGTCGTTGTCACAGACATGGCTCTCCACGCTGGCCTGATCGGCCGCGCAGAACTGAGCGATTGGATCGAACGCGCGGACGGAAGGGCGTACGTGGTGCGCGGCGCGTTCTTGAATTTGCCGAACCAGCAGCAGAGTCGCAGATGGAAACACGCCTTCGGATGCTGCTGGTGCTGAACGGATTACCCCGTCCAGAGGTGCAGGCCACACTTCGTGACGAGGCAGGCAGCTTCCTGGGACGCTTGGACCTCTATTACCGAGCGCACCTCCTGGGACTCGAGTACGACGGCGAGTCGCATCGCGTCAGCCTGGTTGAGGACAATCGGCGCCAGAATCGGCTCCTGAGGGCAGGTGTACGGCTGCTTCGCTTCGCGGCGGCTGACGTCTTGCGCCGACCAGACAGTGTCTTAGCCCAAGTCAGGGACATGCTCGTCAAGAGATAATCCCTCCGCTTTGAGCAAGGTGGCCGTCATCGGCGCCGGGTACGTCGGGCTCACTACTGCGGCTTGCCTTGCGGACCTCGGAAACGACGTCACGGTCGTGGACATCAACCGCGAGAAGATCGCTCAGCTCCAGGCCCATCGCGTCCCCTTCTACGAGCCCGGACTGAACGAGCTGGTGGAGCGAAACGCGAAGGCCGGCCGGCTGCGCTTCACCACCGCCTATGAAGACGCCGTGCCCGGTGCCGAGTACGCGATCATCGCGGTGAGCACTCCCGAAGGGGAAGGCGGCGAGGCGGACCTCTCCTATGTCGAGGCGGCCGCGACATCGATCGCCAACTCGATGGATGGCCCCCTTGTGGTGGTCAACAAGTCCACCGTGCCGCCGCTCACGGGCGACATGGTTTCCAGCGTGCTGGACAAGCACACCCGCGGCCATGCAGCCGCCGTCGTCTCGAATCCCGAGTTCCTACGCGAGGGCTCGGCGATCCAGGACTTCATGCATCCCGACCGGGTCGTCATCGGCAGCCACGACCGCGAGGCCGCCGAGAAGGTGGCGCGGCTGTATGCCGTGCTAGACGCGCCCATCCTGATCACCCCCAACATCTACACGGCCGAGATGGTCAAGTACGGCTCCAACGCTTTCCTTGCCGCGCGCATCTCCTTCATCAACGAGATCGCGCGCATCTGCGAGCGCGTCGGCGCCGACGCAAAGTTGGTGGCGGCCGGCATGGGGCTCGACAAGCGCATCGGACCGAGCTTTCTCGACGCGGGCATCGGTTACGGGGGATCCTGCTTTCCGAAGGACGTGAAGGCGCTGGCGGCTCTCGCCGAGCGCTTTGACTATCACCCTGAACTCCTGCACGCGGTCATGGACATCAACCGCGACCAGCGAATGCTCGTCATCGACAAGCTGCGCGATTGCCTGGAGGTGCTGACGGGCCAAGTGATCGGGCTTTTCGGCCTCGCCTTCAAGCCAAACACCGACGATCTGCGCGAGGCCCCGAGCATCGATATCGCCAAAGTCTTGCTGGCCGCGGGCTCAATCGTTCGGGCCTATGACCCGGCGGCGATGGAGGGTTCGCGCCTCATCCTGCCGGACGTCGAGTACATGGATGGTGCGTACGAGGTGGCGGCCGGCGCCGATGCCGTGGTCGTGATCACCGAATGGAACGAGTTCCGCGACCTGGACCTGGCCCGCGTCAAGCAGTCCATGAGGAAACCTGTCGTGATCGACGGCCGCAACATCTACGATCCGGCAGTCATGCGCAACCTTGGTTTCACCTATCGAGGAATCGGCCGCGAGTAATCCCACCAAGCCGCGCGCCGTCGTCTCCGGGGGAGCAGGCTTCATCGGCTCTCACCTCTGCGCGGCGCTCATCGGCAAGGGAATACGCGTGTTGGCGCTGGACAACTTCATCACCGGCTCGCGCGAAAACCTGCGGTCGCTCGAAGGTCATCCGGACTTCGAGTTCCGCCAGGCGGACGTCAACCACGGCATCTTCATCGGCGGGGATGCGCAGTACGTTCTCCATTTCGCATCGCCCGCCTCTCCGCCGCAGTACGACGCGAACCCGATCCACACACTGAAGGTCGGCACGGTCGGCACGATGAACATGCTCGGCCTGGCGCGCGCCAAGGACGCCACATTTCTGCTCGCCTCGACGTCGGAGGTGTACGGCGACCCTCTCGTCCACCCCCAGCCGGAGTCCTATTGGGGCAACGTGAATCCAATCGGTCCGCGGGGTTGCTATGACGAGGCGAAACGGTGTGCAGAAGCATTCGCGATGGCTTACCACCGAGCGCACCAGGTGGATACAAGGATCATCCGCATCTTCAACACGCACGGACCCCGCATGCAGGTGTCCGATGGCCGGGCGATCCCCAACTTCATGGCACAGGCGATCAAGGGCGAGCCGCTCACCGTTTATGGCGACGGCTCTCAGACTCGCAGCATCTGTTATGTCTCCGACCTCGTGAGCGGGGTGCTGGCCGTGCTCGAGAGCGGTGATGAGATGCCGGTCAACCTGGGCAACCCGAGCGAGGTGACAATGTTGCAGCTGGCTCAGACGATCATCCGGCTCGCGGGGTCCAAGAGCGAGATCGTCTATCGAGACCTGCCGGTCGACGACCCCAAGCAGCGCCGCCCGGACATCAGGCATGCACGAGAACTGCTTGACTGGGAGCCGAAGATATCTCTCGAGGACGGCCTGGGCCGGACCCTGGAATACTTCAAATCGGTGGTATGACCGCGCCCGAGGAGCTGAAGAGGTACGTTCGCGACGTTCCCGACTTTCCACAGCCCGGGATCATCTTTCGAGACATCACTCCACTGCTCGCACGCAAGGACCTGTTTCGCGAGGTCGTCGACATGATGTCGAAACGCTGGACGAAGCCCGGACCAGATCTTGTGGCGGCCATCGAGGCGCGCGGCTTCATCCCTGGCGCGGCGATCGCGGTCAAGCTCGACGCCGGCTTCGTCCCGATCCGCAAGATCGGTAAGCTGCCGTGGAAGACCATCAGCGACGCGTACCAACTCGAGTACGGAACGGACCAGCTCCAGATTCACTCGGACGCCGTCCAGCCCGGCCAGAAGGTGCTGATCGTCGATGATGTGCTGGCAACGGGCGGCACCGCGGCCGCCGCGGTTCGCCTGGTCCGCAAGCTGGGCGGGGAGGTGGTCGGGGTCCAGGTCCTCATCGAGCTCGAAGACCTGGGCGGGCGCAAGCGCCTGTCCGACGTCGAAGTAGTCAGTGAGATCGTGTACTAGGAGAAAACAACGGATTTGAAAGTCAGCTCGAATCGATAAAGTCCGAACCTGATCTCCCTCTCCCGGACCGGGAGAGGGCTAGGGGTGAGGGACGAGACAATTCCAAGTAAGGAGAATGCGACCGATTTGAAAGTCAGTTCAAAAGGCAACGACGTCAAAGACCTGAACCTGGCCACGCAGGGCCAGGACCTGATCGATTGGGCCGCGCGGGAGATGCCCGTCCTGACCCTCATCCGCGCGCGCTTCGCCAAAGAGCTGCCGCTCAAGGGGCTGAAGCTTGCCGCGTGCCTTCATGTCACCAGCGAGACGGCCAACCTGATGCTGACGCTGAAGGCAGGCGGCGCGGACGTCGCGCTGTGCGCCTCGAACCCTCTTTCCACCAACGACGCGGTGGCCGCCGCGCTCGCTTCGCAGCACGCGATCCAGACCTATGCCATCCGCGGTGAGGACAACGACACGTACTACCAGCACATCGAGGCTGCGCTCGATCACCATCCCTCGTTCACGATGGACGACGGCGCCGACCTGGTTTCGGTGCTGCACAAGTCGCGCCAGGCCCAGCTCCCCGAAGTCATGGGAGGCACCGAGGAGACCACCACCGGGGTGGTCCGGCTTCGCGCGATGGCGGAGCGTGGGGTGCTGCGCTACCCGATCGTCGCCGTCAACGAAGCGGACACGAAGCACATGTTCGACAACCGATACGGCACCGGCCAATCGACCATCGACGGAATCATCCGCGCCACCAACGTCCTGCTGGCCGGGAAGACCTTCGTCATAGCCGGCTACGGGTGGGTCGGCCGGGGGCTGGCCTCACGGGCCAAGGGACACGGGGCCGACGTGGTGATCACCGAGATCGACTCCGTGAAGGCGCTCGAGGCCGCGATGGACGGCTTCCGGGTCATGAAGATGAGCGAGGCCGCTCGTGAGGGCGACATCTTTGTCACCGTCACAGGAGACATCAACGTGCTGGACCGCCAGCACTTCGACGCTATGAAGGACGGCGCGATTCTTGCCAACTCAGGGCATTTCAACTCCGAGATCAACCTGAAAGCCCTGGACCAGATCGCAACGGGCGTCCGGCAGGTGAGGCCGTCGGTCCAGGAATACAAGATGGGCGATGGTCGCCGGCTGCACGTGCTGGCCGAAGGACGGCTCATCAACCTGGCGGCCGCCGAAGGCCATCCTGCCGCGGTGATGGACATGAGCTTTGCCAACCAGGCGCTGTGCGCGGAGTACATGGCCAAGCACGCCAAGACGCTGGAGCGCAAGGTATACGACGTGCCTGCGGACATTGACGCCGAGGTGGCGCGGCTGAAGCTCAAGGCCATGGGGATCGAGATCGACACCCTGACCCAGGAACAAGAGCGCTACCTGACTTCCTGGGAAGAAGGAACCTAACCCACGTTCGGGCCCGCTCGGCGCGCGTGGGTGCTGGGCGGAGGCGGCGCGCGAGGCGCCGCGCAGGTCGGGGTTCTGCAGGCGTTGTTCGAGGCCGGCGTGGACCCTCCTGTGTCACTGGTCGGCACCAGCGTCGGCGCCCTCAACGGAAGCGCGATCGCGGCGTATCCATCGCTCGCCGGCACGATGATGCTGCGCGAGGTCTGGATGTCGAGGCAGGCGATCGACGTGTTCCGCGCGCACCCGCTGGGCATGATCCTTTCTGGCCTGAAGCACGACCAGGTGAGCGCCTTTCCGCAGCAGAACATCCGGCGCCTGATCGAACGGGCGCAGGCCCTCACCGGGATCACGACCTTCGAGCAGCTGCGCGTGCCGCTCGCTGTGGTGGCGACCGATCTCAACGCGGGCAAGCCGGCGGTATTCCGCGCGGGCCAGCTGACGCCTGCGCTGCTGGCCTCCACTGCCATACCGGGGCTGTTTCCGACAGTCCGGATCGGGGACCGCGAGCACTTCGACGGCGGTGTCGTTGACAACACGCCCCTGAACGTTGCCGTCGACGGGGGCGCCAAAGAGGTCCTCGCCATCAGCCTCATGGGAGGCGGGCAGTACGCGACTGTGCCGACCAGCCTCCCCGAGCTCATCGCGCGGACCCTGCAGCTGTCGCTGCATCACCAGATGCTCGCCGACTACGAGCAGCTGCGGGATCGGGCCCGGATCGTCGTGTTGTGTCCGGTCACCTCGCCGACCGCCACGTGGGAGATGAAGCGCGAGCACCTCGACGCTGTGATGGAGTCATCACGCGCCGCTACGGCCGCGCTCCTGGCCAAGCGCGGTTCGAAGCTCTTCCGCCACTCAGGCATCCACTACCTCGAATTGCAGTAGGATCCTCTCGTCCCAGAGGTATGAACCTGGCGCTTGGGGACCGCGTGGTCCTTGCCGGCGTGGGAGATTCAATGGAGGACTTTGCTGCCATGGCGGAATCGACCCTGTTTACGTCCGAATCGGTCACAGAGGGCCATCCGGACAAGCTCGCCGACCAGATCTCTGACGCGATCCTCGACGCCATCCTCGCCAAAGACCCTCTCGCCCGGGTCGCCTGCGAGGCGATCGTCACGACGGGGCTGGTGATCGTGGTCGGTGAGATCACGACCGACTGTTACGTCGACATCCCTCGCATCATCCGGCAGACGGTGCGCGAGGTCGGTTACACGCGGGCCAAATACGGCTTCGACGCCGAGACTTGCGGCGTCGTGACCAGCATCGACGAGCAGTCCCCGGACATCGCCCAGGGAGTTGACGTCGGCGGCGCCGGCGACTCGGGAATGATGTTCGGCTTCGCCTGCGACGAAACACCCGAGCTGATGCCGCTGCCGATCACGCTCGCCCACCGGCTCGCGCGCAGGCTCGCCGAGGTGCGGCGCAACAAGACCCTCAGCTACCTGAGGCCCGACGGCAAGGTCCAGGTCACCATCCGCTATGGAGAGGATGGCCGCGCGCTTGGAGTCGACAACGTCGTGCTCTCCGCGCAGCACCACGATGAAGTCGGCACGGAGCAGCTGCGGGCCGATATCACGGCGCACGTGATCGACGCGGTCATCCCGGCCGAGCTGCGAAACGGGGGCCTCCGGACGTTCATCAATCCAACGGGTCGCTTCGTCGTCGGCGGTCCGGTCGCGGACGCGGGACTGACAGGGCGCAAGATCATGGTCGACACGTACGGCGGCTACGCGCGCCACGGCGGTGGCTGCTTCTCGGGTAAGGACCCGACAAAGGTGGACCGCGCCGGCGCATATGGCGCCAGGCACGTCGCCAAGAACGTAGTGGCCGCCGGGCTCGCGTCGCGGTGCGAGGTTCAGATCTCGTACGCGATCGGCGTCGTGAAGCCCGTCGCGATCCGCATCGACACCTTCGGCACCGGCAAGCTCCCGGACAGCGCCATCGCGTCGGCGGTGAGCAAGCTGTTCGACCTGAGCCCGCTCGGCATCATCAAGGAGCTCAACCTCCGGCGACCGCTGTTCCGCCAGACGGCCGTGTACGGCCACTTCGGGCGCACAGATATCGATGCGCCCTGGGAGTCGACCGCGCGCGCCAAGGAGCTCGCCGAAGAGCTCGCCGCGCATCGCGCTTGACACGCACAGTCGCCGTGATTCCGGCCGGGGGCGCGGGTACTCGCCTCTGGCCACGGTCTCGGAGCTCGACTCCGAAGCACGTGCTGCCGCTCGGCGCTCACGGCGAGCCGCTGCTGAGAGCAACCTACGATCGGGCCACGTCTCTCGCGGACGAGGTGTTCGTCCTGACGGAGGCCAGGCAGCGCCCAATCATCGAGGCGGTGCTGCCCGAGGTCGATCTCGAGCACCTCATCCTCGAGCCACAAGCGCGCGGCACGACAAACGCGTACGGCCTCGCTGCCTTGACGCTGCTGGAGCGCGACCCGTCGACGGTGATGCTGACATTGCCCGCCGATCACGTCGTTCGCGGGACGGCCAAGATCGCAAAGGCCGCCAAGACTGCGGTGCGCGCCGCGGACACGAAAGGCGTGCTGGTCACCGTCGGGCTGAAGCCCACGTTCCCGTCGACCGGCCTGGGGTACATACATGCGCCTGGTCGGATGACCGACGGCACGCTCCGCGTCAAGCGATTCATCGAGAAGCCCGGCTTGGCCGCCGCGAAGCGCTACGTGCTCACCGGCGGCTACTACTGGAATCTCGCCTGGTTCAGCTGGAGGGTCGAGGTCTTTCTCGAGGAGCTGGCCCGCCACGCTCCGCGGCATCTCACCGGCCTGCGCAAGGTGGTCGCTGCCCAGAAGGCCGGTGACGAAGCGGGTGCGGCGCGCCTGTACAACCGCCTGCCGGTCGAGGTGGTGGACCGGAGCGTGATGGAGAAGACCGACCGCTTGCTGCTGGTTCCCGCCGACTTCGACTGGGCGGACATCGGCAACTGGTCCGAGCTTGGTGACCGCGTGCGCGCGGACGATCGAGGCAATTCCGTAGAGGGAGAGGCCATCCTTGTGGACACCAGGGGCAGCCTGATCTTGAGCGACCGGCGCCTGGTCGCCGCGATCGGCCTGGAGGACATGATCATCGTCGACTCGGAGGACGCTTTGCTCGTGGTCCCAAGGTCGCGGGCGCAGGATGTCCGGAAGGTCGTCGAGGCGCTCAGGCGAGCCCGCAAGACACGCTACCTGTAGTCACCCCACGAAATCTTCGATTTCGCGGGGACCCCGACAATTAGTCTTTGGAGCGAAATGGCAGCAGACCAGATCAAGTTCGGTACGGACGGCTGGCGCGGAATCATCGCCGACGACTTCACCTACGCGAACGTGCGCCGCGTCGCGCAAGGCACAGCCGAGTACATGAAATCGCGCACCAAGGACCCGCTTGCCGTGGTCGGCTACGACTGCCGATTCGCATCTGAGGATTTCGCTCGCACGGTCGCCGACATCTTCGCGACCAATGGCGTACGGACGTTGATCTTCGACCGTCCATCGCCGACCCAGGTCGCATCCTGGACGGTGATCGACCGCAAGGCCACAGGCGCCGCGGTGGTCACGGCGAGCCACAACCCGTACCAGTTCAATGGCATCAAGTACAAGCCCGAGACCGGCAGCTCAGCTCCGACCGAGGTGATCGCGGACCTCGAGAGCCGGATCAACGCGCTGTCCGCGGTGCCGCAGATCGACCATCGAGCCGCGCGAGAATTTGTGTCGACCCTGGACCCGCGCCAGCCCTACTACGCGCAGATCGCTCGCATGGTGGACGTCGACGCGCTCAAAGATGCGGGGCTGCGCGTCGTTCACGAGTGCATGTATGGGTCGGGCTACGGTTACGTCGGCGACCTGATCGGGGGCGGACGGACCAACGTCACGGAGCTTCACAACCAGCGCAACCCGCTTTTCGGCGGCATCAGCCCCGAGCCGATCCGGCCCAACATCGATTCGGCGCTTGCGTTCATGAAGGTGGGAGGCCACGACCTCTGCATCTGCACCGACGGCGACGCCGACCGGGTCGGGATCATCGACGAGAGGGGTACGTTCATCAACCAACTCCAGGTCTTCGCGCTCCTCATGCTCTACTTGTTCGAGGTCCGCGGGATGCGCGGCCCGGTGATCAAGACCGTGAACATGACCGCCATGGTGGACAAGCTCGGCGCGGAGTTCGATAGCCGGGTCTTCGAAGTGCCGGTCGGATTCAAGTACGTGGCCCCGAAGATGATGGAGACGGACGCGGTGTTGGGGGGCGAGGAATCCGGCGGCTTTGGCGTCCGAGGCCATATTCCCGAGCGCGACGGAATCCTGGTGGGCCTGCTGTTTGCGGACATGATCGTCCAGGCAGGCAAGCCGCTGTCGGCGATCCTTGCCGACCTCGAACGGCGCGTCGGACCGCACGCCTATGCGCGGCACGACATCCGTCTCGTGCGCGAGACGTACGACGCCGACCGCAAGCGCATCTTGGAGACACTGGAGAAGAACGAGCCGCAGGAGGTCGCGGGGGTCCGCGTGCAGCGCGTGCGGTCGGATGACGGCTTCAAGTTCTATCTCGAGGACGGCAGCTGGGTGCTGCTCCGAGCGAGCGGAACCGAACCGCTGATCAGGGTTTACGCGGAGGCGGCCGACAGCGCGGCCGTGGAGGCGCGGCTCGCTGCGCTTGAAGACATCGTCGGCATCCGGGCGCATGCGTCCTGAGTTCGGGCGGGCCGAAGCGTCGCGGGTCGACAAACCCTGGGGCTACGAGCTGCGGTGGGGGGTCACCGATCGCTACGCAGGGAAGGTGCTCCACATCAACAAGGGCGAGGCTCTCTCTCTTCAGTACCACGAGCGCAAAGACGAGTTTCAGTACCTCATCAAAGGAGCCGTGGAGATGGAGCTCGGCGACGCGGACGGCGCCCTGACGAAATACCGCCTGCAGGCAGGGGACACGCTGCATATCACCCCGGGCATGCGACACCGGCTGACCGCCCTTGAGGATACGGACATCTTCGAGGTCTCGACGCCGGAGCTGGATGACGTGGTTCGCCTGGAGGACCGTTATGGCCGCGCCGGGACTTAGACTTCCACGGGTTAAATGAAGACCCCCCCGATTCCGGCTGAGAGGCTGACTCCCGCCGCGACCGTCTCCGCGGCGGATCGTGATCGCAGCTTCCTGATCTTCACCGGCGTGGTGCTGGCGGCGATCGCCCTCGGCTTCAAGTCGGAGCTGCTCGGCCAGGGCCAGGTGTGGGCGCTAGGCCTCGGGATGGTCGTCGTGGCCGCCCCCGCCCTCCTCGGCTACCTGCGCGGGATGGAGGAGTTCCCGCGCATCGAGCATTACATCCCAGTGGCGCTTGGAGCCATCACGCTGGCCGGCCTGTCATTGCTCGTGCCCGAGCTGTGGAAGTACCTCGTGCTGACGGCCATGTTCGGGGCGGGCTTCGTGGTGGCGGCGCGCCTCGACTATCTGCGGTTGCGCGATGAAGAGAAGCGCGGCCACGTGGTGCTGCAGGAGACGATCCTCATCCTCGCACTCGCTGGGGCTTACGTGGTGGTGGTCTCGCTCCATTTCAACGCCATCCTCCAGCTGGGCTGGATCTTCACGATCACGTTCATGGCGTCCTATCGCAGCTTTCGCATTAACGGGGTGACGATCCCTCCGCGGCGCGCGTTCATCTTCTCGCTGTTCGTGGCGCAGGTTGTCACGTTCCTTGCATGGGCGATCACGGCGCTTGCGATCTACCTGGTGGTTAACGAGGGGACGTTCGCGGTGATGCTGCTCTTCGCCTGGTATATCAACCGCGGCCTGGTCCGCCACACGGTCGAGGACAGCTTCACCCGCAACGTGGTGCTGGAGTACGGGGCGTTCGCGGTCGTGCTGGTCTATTTGTTCGTGTCGAGTTATCAGCCGGGGCGCTGATTCAGGGCTTTCTGTCCCGCCACACTCCCTAGCCCTCTCCCCTGGAGGGAAGAGGGGACTACTGCTACATTCCCAGGTAGGCCTTTTGCACTTCCTCTGATTCGAGCAGCTCTTTGCCCGTGCCTGTCTGCACTATCACTCCGGTTTCCAGGACGTAGCCTCGGTGGGCTACCTCCAGCGCTTTGTGCGCGTTCTGTTCCACCAGGAGCACTGGTATGCCGCGAGCGTTGATCTCGCGGACGATGTTGAAAATCGTCTCGACCAGGATCGGCGCCAGCCCGAGCGATGGCTCGTCCAGCATCAACACCTTGGGTGAGGCCATCAGCGCCCGGCCCATGGCGCACATCTGCTGCTCGCCGCCGGACAGCGTTCCGGCGATCTGGTTGCGGCGTTCCTTCAGCCGGGGAAAGAGCTCGAACACGCGGTCCATGTCTCGCGCGATGTCGGCCGCATTCTTGCGCGTGTACGCGCCCATCCTCAGGTTGTCGAGCACCGACATGCGGGGAAAGAGCCGCCGGCCTTCCGGCGACTGGCAGATGCCCAGGTCGACGATCTTCTGGGGTTCGGTATGCGTGATGTCCTTGCCGTTGAACGTGATGGTTCCCTCGCTCGGGTGGATGAGACCCGAGATCGTGCGCAGGGTGGTGGTCTTGCCCGCGC
Organism: Candidatus Dormiibacterota bacterium; assembly: GCA_036833175.1. GTDB lineage: Bacteria > Chloroflexota > Dormibacteria > Dormibacterales > Dormibacteraceae > Palsa-870. The sequence goes on along the minus strand of DAITQH010000003.1, from coordinate 13,541 downwards.
CGTTGGACCCGATGAGAGCCACGACCTCTCCCGCGTCCACCTTCAGCGAGGCGCCTCGCACGGCCTGCACGCGGCCGTAGAAGACGTCGATCCCGGAAATCTCCAGGAGAGCCATCTAGGCTGACTTGCCGAGGTAGGCTTCGATCACACGGGGGTTGTTGCGCACCTCGGCCGGGGGTCCTTCGGCGATCTTCTCGCCGTGGTCGAGCACAACGATGCGCTGCGAGACCTCCATCACGACCTTCATGTCGTGTTCGATCAAGAAGACCGTGATGCCCTTCGCGATGATCTTGTCCACCAGCTTCATCAGCTCGACCTTCTCCTGCGGAGTGAAGCCCGCCGCCGGCTCGTCGAGCAGCAGGAGGTGGGGCTCCGTGGCAAGGGCGCGCGCGATCTCGAGCCGGCGCTGCTGCCCGTAGGCCAGGTTGCGCGCGTAGTTGTCGGCGTGGCGCTCGATGCCGACGAAGCGCAGGTACTCCATCGC
>DAITQH010000003.1:0-12957 GCA_036833175.1 Candidatus Dormiibacterota bacterium | reverse complement strand
TTGCCGGCGCCGTTCGGGCCGATCAAGGCGAAGACCTGGCCTTTCGCAACGTCGAAGCTCACCTGGTCGACAGCCGTCAGGCCGCCGAATCTCTTGATCACGCCTTGCAGCGAGAGGATCGCCGTCTGGTCGGTGCTCATGATGTGACGACCGCCGATTCGTCGTGAACCCCGCGCTTGAGCTCTTGCGTGCGGAGGCGGCTGGGCAGCAGGCCCTGCGGGCGCAGCAGCATGATGCTCACCAGGATCAGTCCGAACAGGATGAACTTGAGCCTCGACACGAACTCGGCGATTCCGGGCCAGTTGGGCGTGACGGTGTTGAGACTGTGGAACCCGAGGTTGTCGGCCAGCGCGGCGACCTGCTGGGGTGCATCCGGGAGGAACTTGTACAGAACCCAGTACAAAAGCAGGGCGCCCACCATCGCTCCAGGAATGTTGCCCATGCCGCCGAGCACGACCATCGACAGGATCGTGATGGAGACGATGAACCCGAAGCTGTCCGGGCTGACCAGCGACAGCTTGGCGCCATAGAACGCGCCGGCAAATCCACTGAACGATGCGCCGATGGCAAACGCCAGGAGCTTGGTGTTCACTGTGTTCACGCCCATCGCGGCCGCCGCCGTCTCGTCCTCGCGCACAGCCATCCATGCACGCCCGAGCCGGGAGCCGTAGAGGTTGTTCACGGCGATGACCGAGGCGACGACCAGGATGATGATGAGCACGTACCACGCGGTCGGGTTGAACGAGACGAATCGGAAATTCTGCTCAATGCCGAGCTGCGCGTTGGCCCAGGGCCCCGTGATCCAGAAGGGCAATGTCGGGACGTCGAGCGCGCTGATGCCGTTCACGCCGCTCGTCCAGTCCTTCATGTTGCGGAAGAACCTCGGCACGATCTCGCCGAAACCGAGCGTGACGATGGCGAGATAGTCGCCGCGCAGCCGCAGCGTCGGAGCTCCCAGCAGCGCGCCGGCTCCTGCTGCGATGAACGTGCCCAGCACAAGCGCGATCCAGAATGGGACGTGGAGGGCATGGTGGACTGGCGAGCTGATGAGCTGCTGTGACGCCAGCATTCCATACGTGTAGGACCCGATCGCGAAGAACGCCGCGTAGCCGAGGTCGAGTAGCCCCGCGAACCCGACCACCACGTTTAGCCCAATCGCGAGCAGGACGAAAACGCCACTGTCCGCGGCGAGGCTGACGAGGTAGTCGGCGTTGCCGCCGGTGGCGAACTGCGCGATGCCCGGGAACGTGAGGGCGCCGATCGCCATGGCGGTGTACGCGATCGCGTTCGGGTTTCGTGAGTTGTCGCGGATGACCTGGCGAATCCTGGTCATTTCTCAGGGACCCGCATGCCGAGCAATCCTGTTGGCCGGAACACCAGGGTGGCGATCAGGATTCCGAAGATCACGATCTCAGTCCAGGCTGAGTCGAAGTACCCGTTGTTGAAGGCCGCGATGATGCCGATCAGCAGCCCGCCAATCGCGGCGCCCGGGATGTTGCCGATGCCCCCGAAGACCGCAGCCGTGAACGCGAACAGACCTGTAATGAATCCCAGGTCGAACGCGACATTGTTGATGTAGAGGCCCCAGATGATGCCGCCCGCTCCTGCCAGCACCGCGCCAATGAAAAACGTTGCGGCGATCGTCCGGTTGATGTCGATGCCCATGAGTTGGGCTGCGTCGCGGTCCTGAGCGGTTGCGCGCATCGCCTTGCCCAGCTTGCTGAGGTTGATGAAGAGGGTGAAGACGACCACCAGCACGATGGCAAAGCTGATAACGATCAGGTCTTTGACTCCGATCGACACGCCGCTGATGTTCAGGCGTGTTGCCGGCAGGAGGTCGGGGTAGTGCAGGTTGAACGGCCCCTTCCAGAGGTACATCGCGCCTTCCAGGATCGATGACATGCCGATCGCTGTGATCAGCGGAGCCAGGCGAGGCGCGTGGCGGAGGGGACGGTAGGCGATGCGTTCGATTGTCACGTTGATGGCGGCTGTGAGCAGCATCGTTATGACCGCCACCAACAGGAGAGGGATCACGTAGCCCAGCCCGCTGCCGCCCTCGGCGATACCGAAGATCGGGAAGAGGGCCAGCGAAATGAACGCTCCCAGCGTGAACACGTCGCCGTGCGCGAAGTTGATCAGCTCGATGATGCCGTAGACCATCGTGTAGCCGAGCGCGATGAGTGCATACACCGAGCCGTCGGCAATTCCGATGGTCAGGATTTGAAAAAAGTACGAAGGGTCGTGCTGAAGCACGTGCTGGATCGTGAGAACGACCGCGACCGCAACGATGAAGAGGCCGGCCAGGGTGGCGAGTTGGGAGCTACCGAAGTTCCGCAGAGTCGCTGGGGTCCGGGTCAGGACTCCGATCAAACGCTTCCCCCTCCCAAGGTGCCGCAATGATAAGGAGGGGGCGACGTCGCCCCCTCCTAATTTGTCGACTTACCGAATCTTGACTATCCGCCCTGCGAGAACTGGGCGACGAAGGTCCACGCCCCGCCCTTGACCTGCTGCAGCTGCAGCGTCGGGTGAGTGGGGTCGCCGTTGGCGTCGAACGAGATCACGCCGGTCAGACCCTTGAAGTTGGCGGTCTTAGACAGCGCGGTGATCACCTGCGCCCGGGTCGGCATGTTGCCGCCGTTGGCGTCGATCGCACGGCCGATCGCGTCAATCAGAAGGGCGGCGCAGTCGTAACCGGCGAACGTGTAGGCGCCGATGTTGGACGATCCGGGGTAGGCCGCCGAGTATGCGTCGACGACTGTCTTGGCGTCCGGGTTCTGGGTGGCGTCAGAGACGCCCTGGGTGGCGAACATGTTGCTGGTCGCCATCGCGCCGGCGTCCTTCAGGCACTGGCCATCGCCGATGCCGTCGGGTCCGAAGTAGAAGATGTCGGGGTTGAAGAGTCCGGCCATCTGACCGCGCGCGATGCAGCCGCCGGTCGCCGAGGTGCCGCCAACGTAGATGCCCTGGGCTCCCTTGTCCTTAGCCGATGCGAGGAAGTCTTTGAAGTCCTTCTTCGCCTTCGGGTCGTAGCTCTTGCGGTCGACCACGGTGCCGCCCTTCAGAGCGAATTCCTTGGCGAAGTTGTTGGCGACGCCCTGTCCGAACGTCTCCTCGTCATCCCAAACAGCGACCTTGGTGATGCCGAGACCCGCCGGCGGAGGGCCGGCCTTGATCGCGAAGTCGGCCATGGCAGGACCCTGGAAGGTGTCCGCCGCGGCGACGCGGAAGTAGTTGTTGGTGCCGGTTGGCCGCAGGCTGGCGGGGGTGAACCCGTTCGCGGCCTGGCAGTAGGCGAACGTCTGGGTCAGGCACTCGTTGGTGTTCGAAGGGCTGACCATGGCCAGGGGCGCCTGGTTGGCGACTGGGATCTCAGCCTTCGCGACACCGGAGTTGAACGGCCCGACCATGCCCAGGACCTTGGCATTCGACAGCATCGCCTGGACGTTCTGAACGCCCTTCTGGGCGTCGTGCGCGCCGTTGACCGCGTCGTCAAACGGAACGAACTTCAAGGTGTAGCCGCGCACCGTGGCCGCACGGGTGACGGCGAACTGCGCGCCCTGCTGAGTGGGCAGGCCGCTGGAGGCGTCGGCGCCCGAGACCGGGAGGTCGCTGGCGATGTCGATCTCGCCCTTTGACCCGCCGCCGCCGCTTGTGCCGCCGCAGGCGAATGCGACGAACGTCGCCGTTATGAGGACTGCGAGTCCTCGAGCTCGAACCATATGGTTCCCCCTTGTGTTTATAGGGAGGCCCCTCAACCGACTTGACCACTGCCTCCCCTCATTCGCCGCCCTCTTCCCAACTCGAAACCCGGTCGGGGCGAGAGTGCGCCGGCGACGAATGCGGCCACATGGGATGGCCGAACCACTACTCCGGTCAGAACTTTGGACTCGACAGAGCCCGCAAGTCAAGCATGGGAATGCCGAACTCGATCAAGATCGGACGCACATGAGTGCGTCTATATATCAATAAGGCAGTGCAGCACTGTAGTCTTGGGTCGCCGCCCAGGTCCACCCCGCGTCGGGGTCCGAGCTGACCGGGCGGAAGATCGAGACGATGCGCAGGGTCGTATCGCCCTGCGGATCGAACCCGAACTTGCCGGTCGCACCGCTGAAGGCGGTGGTCGCCGCCAGCTCAGCCACCACGCTGTCGCGGGCCGGCGGCTTCCCACCGGCCGCCTTGATCGCCCGATCTAGAGCGTCGTAGATGACGGCGGTCGCGTCATAGGCCGCGACCGTGTATGGGCCAAAGTCGCCGGGGCGGCCGTATTCGGCCTTGAAAGCCGCGATGACCGCTCGCGCGCTGTCGATGCGCTCGGCGGCGGCGGCGGGCACGGTTGCGTAGATAGACGTGGCGGTCGCACCCGCGTCGGCGATGCAGGTTGGATCGAGCGCGATGCCGTCCCCGCCCAACAGGGGCGCATCGGGCCCGAGCACGCCCGCCATCTGGGACAGCAAAGTACAGGCGTGGTTGGACGACGTGCCGCCGAAGTACACGCCCTGAGCGCCGTCGTTCTTGGCTCCACGCAGGAACGCCGCGGCGTCCAGGGTCTTCGTCAGGTTCAGGTCCTGGCGGCCGACGACGACACCCCCGAGCCGGTTGAAGGTGGCGGTGAACCCGTCAGCAAGCGCCTGGCCATAAGCCTCGCCGTCGGTGAGCACCGCCGCCCTCTGGAGGTGGAGCTGCTTCGAGGCGTAATCGGCGGCGGCAGGACCCTGGAGGTCGTCGGTGGTCGAGAGCCGAAAGAAGTTGTTGATTCCGGCTGGCCGCAGCTCGGAAGGAGAGGGCAGGCCCGCCATCTTGCAGCTGATCTCCGTGCGGGCCGGGTTGAGGGCGGAAGGCAGGAATGGAACTTTGGTCAGGCAGCGGCTGCTCGTCCCGGGACTGACGAGCGCAAGGTGTGCGCGATTGGCGATCGGGATCTGCGCCCGCGCGACGCTCGCATCGAACGGACCGATCATGGCGAGGACCTGGGCCTGCGCGATCAAAGCCTGCACGTTGCTGACGCCGCGAGCGGTGTCCCGCGCAGCGCTGAACGGATCGTCCCGCGCGTCGATAGTGATGTTGAAGCCGTCCAGCGTGGGGTGGCTGTGAACGAAAAAGCGAACCCCATTGAGCGTGGACAGCCCGGCCGCGCCTTCGACCCCAGTCAGCGGAAGGTCGGCCCCGATGACTATCGTCTTCGTGGGAGACGCGCCGGTGTCCCCGCCGGAGCAGGCTGTGAGGGTGCCGAGCATCAGGGCGATGGATGTCGCCGCCGTGGCGCTCAGAAAGGACCGCACCGCGTGATTGTCCACGGCCTCGAGCCTCTACCGCATTAAGACTCCTCTTATACTCGTTACTAACTTCCCAGCCGGGCAATGCACCATGCCGCCCCGGCGCAGGTCATTAGGAGCGCCCCCATTTGAAGACGGAAACCGGTGAGCACGTCAAGCCGAAGTCGCAGTATGCGGACGAGGCCGTCCAGCTTGCGATCGCCGGCAAGTGGGATGAGGCGGTCAAGCACAACCGCCTGATCGTCGACAGCTTCGGTGCCGATGAGGAGACGCAGAACCGTCTCGGCAAGGCGCTCTCCGAGCTCGGCAAGTTGAAGGACGCGAAGGCGGCCTACGAAGCGGCGCTCAAGCTCAACCCGATGAACTCGATCGCCAAGAAGAACGCAGCCCGACTCAACACGCTCCTTCACCAGAAGGAAGGCCTGAAGGTCGGCGGCACGCGAGTCGACCTCAACCTCTTCGTCGAGGAGATGGGCAAGACGGTCATCACCATGCTCGAGGGAGCGGCCCCGGACATCTGCTCGAAGGTCGCGGCCGGCGACGTGGCGGAGCTGAACATCGACGACGACGGCGTCGTGGCCGAGACGTCGCGCGGGGTCAGGCTGGGCGTGCTCGAGGCCAAGCTCGCCCGGCGACTGATCAAGTTCATGCGCGGTGGCAACCGCTACCAGGGTGGCGTGACCGCGTGCGACGGCAGCACTGTGAAGCTGATCGTGCGCGAGACCTACCAGGACCCGAAGTTTGCCGGCAAGCCGAGCTTCCCGATGCGGCGCAAGCGCGAGGTCGAGTTCCGGCCTTACACGAAAGAGAGCCTGCTGTCGCGCGACACGGCGATCTTCACCGGCGAAGACGAGGAAGAGGAGACGCCGGTCGAGACGCCTGTGCGCGATGACCTGGAAGAAGGCATGCACGCCGTCGAGGACGACGAGGCGGAGCCGGTCGATTTCAGCGCCGACGCGGACGCCGTCGGTGATGACGATGACGAAGATGAAAGCTGACACGGATCTAGAGGCCGCGGCCCGGAGGTCCCTTCACCGCCGGTAGTCGCGAGTCAACCGTTTTCCCTCACCTGGGAGGAGTCCCAGGGTTTCGCGACCGTCTTCCGGACGAAGCCGAGGTCCTGAGAGAGGCGCAAGAGTCGGTGCTCGCGGAGATGCGCCGGTGGGGCTATCGCCACGTGATCACCCCTATGGTCGAGGGCGTTGACGTGCTCGAGCTTGGGATCGGCGCCGACCAGCGCAGGCGACTCTTCAAGTTCGCCGACGCCCGCGGAGAGGTGATCGCGCTCGTTGGCGAGCGCACTGTGCCTGTGGCGAGGCTTGTCGCCGGCAAGCTCAGGGGGTCCGCTCTGCCGCTGCGGCTGTGTTACGCGGGCCCGGTGCTTTCAACCGATGAGGGCAGGTTCCAACAGCGTCGCGAGACGTACCAGGTGGGGGCCGAGCTGGTCGGCGCTCCGGGCACCGTCGCGGACGCAGAGGTGATCGCGCTGGCAGCGCGCTGCTTGCAGGCGAGCGGGGTCCAGCGCTACCAGGTCGACGTCGGCCACGCGGAGTTCTTCCACGGGATCATGGACGCCGTCAAGCTGCCCGACGAGGTCAAGTCGGCAGTCCGGGTCGCGCTGGCGGCGCGCGACTTCGTCGCCCTGGAATCGCTGCTCGAGAAGACTCCCCTGCGTTCTGCCGAGCACGAGCTGTTGCTGCGGTTCCCCGCCCTGCGCGGTGGGTCGGAGATCTTGCAAGCCGCGGGCGGCCTGGTGCGCAACCGGCGATCGGAGCGCGCGCTTGCGGAGCTCGCCGAGGTGCTCCAGCTCCTCGTCGCACACGGACTTGGAGACGTTGTGAGCCTCGACCTCGGCGCGATCCGCGACTTCGATTACTACACGGGGATCATCTTCGAGGGATACGGTCCGGACATCGGGCGCCCGGTCGCGCAAGGTGGGCGGTACGACGCCCTGCTTGCGAGGTTTGGCCGGCCCGCCCCGGCGACGGGTTTCGTCGTGCAGCTCGACCTCGTGTGGGAGATGCTCACTCGTTCCGCTCGCCCCCCGGCGCTGCCGCGCATCGACGCGGCGGTGGCGTGGAGCGGCTCGGGGTTGAAGGCGGCCCTGAGGCTTGGCTCGACCCTGCGCCTCTTCGGGATGCGCGCGGTCGTCGACACCCAGGCGCGGGATCAGGCCGAGTCGAAGACCTGGTGGCGTGCGGTCGGGGCGGTCAACCTCGTCCACTGCATGAACAATTCGACGGTTGCCTGGACGGCAGTCGGACAGCGCACTCGCCGGCTTCCGCCCGAGCAAGTCGCGGGGCGCCTCGCCGGGAGTCTTGCGTGACGGCGCGCAAGACTCTGGCGGGAAAGGTCTCGATCGCGGTGCCGACGGGGGCGCTGATGCCAGGCGCGCTCCGGCTGCTGGCGCGCGCGGGGCTTGCACGCCTGACCGGCGCGGAGCTCGGCCGGCAGCTGCTCGTGGATCGTTCTGGCGTTCGCGTGATCCTGGTTCGCCCGGCCGACGTTCCCGCATATGTCGACCACGGCGCGGCCGACCTCGGGATCGTGGGCAAGGACATTCTCTGGGAGACGCCAGGGGCGCACTACGAGTTGGTCGACCTGGGGTTTGGTGCGTGCCAGATGGTGCTGGCGGTGCCCATCGCGTCGAGGCTCAACGGTCCCGAAACCTGGCCGCCGCAGCTGAGGGTGGCCACGAAATACCCGCGCACCGCCGCCGCCTGGTTTGAAGCCCGTGGCCAGGCAGTCGAGGTCGTGCCCTTGCACGGGTCGGTCGAGCTCGCACCGCAGGTCGGGCTGGTCGACGCCATCGTCGACCTCACCGCCACGGGTCGCACCCTGAAGGAAAACCGGCTGCGGGTGACCGCAACGCTGGGCGCGTCCACCGCGCGCTTGATCGCCAACCAGGCCAGCCTCAAGACGCGGACCGACGCAGTCCAGGCGGCGGTGGGGCGGCTGCGAGAGGCCGTCGCGAAGTGAGCGTCAAGCGGTTCGACGCCGCATCGTGGCTGGGCTCCCCGATGTCGCGGCGCCGGCTCGACCTCTCACAGTTCGCAGCGGAACGAGCCGTGGTGGCGGACATCTGCGCCCGCGTCGCCGCTGAAGGCGACCAGGCGCTGCGCGAGCTCGGCAAGAAGTTCGACGGGTGGGCGCCGGATGCGGACGAGACCTTTGAGGTCCCCAAGGCCGACCTGGCCGCGGCCGCTGACATGCTCCACTCGGCCGATCGAGCGGCCCTCGAGTTCGCCGCAGAGCGCATTCGCGTCTTCCACGAACATCAGCTGCAGCCGGCCTCGAGCGGGCTGCCAGGCCTGGAGCTCCTCACGCGCCCGGTACGGAGGGCAGGCCTTTACACCCCAGGCGGGCGGGCGGCATACCCGTCGACGGTCCTGATGACCGCCATTCCCGCGCGAATCGCGAAGGTGCCTGAGGTCGTGCTCGTTACGCCGCCCACGGCAGACGGGAGCGTGCCGCCGGCCATCCTGGCGGCCGCGCACATCGCGGGCGTGGACACCGTTTACCGCGTGGGCGGGGCGCAGGCGATCGCCGCGCTGGCCTACGGCACGGCCACGATCCCTCGTGTGGATGTCGTGGCCGGTCCCGGAAACATCTACGTGACCCTGGCGAAACGCGAGGTATTCGGTGCGGTCGGGGTGGACGGCATGGCGGGGCCCACAGAGGTGATGGTCATCGCCGACGAGCGCGCGCGACCGGATTTCGTGGCTGCGGACCTGGCGGCGCAGCTGGAGCACGATCCGCTGGCCTGGGCGGTGCTCATCACCGACTCGTCTCGGCTCGCGGATCGGGTCGAGGAAGAGCTCGAGAGCTTGGTCCGCGGCCTGGAGCGCGAGGCGATCATTCGCAAGGCCACCTGCTGCGTCGTGGTCGTCGACGACCTCGACCAGGCGATGCATCTCGCCAACGATTTCGCGCCCGAGCACCTCCTGATCGTCACGGAGGATGCGAGCCGACGCGCCACGCAGGTGGAGAACGCGGGGGCTGTTTTCGTGGGGCCGTACGCGACCGTGCCACTCGGCGATTACGTGGCGGGCCCGAACCACACGCTGCCCACCGCAGGCGCGGCGAGGTTTGGCTCGCCCCTCGGCGTCCACACTTTTCTGAAACGGATGAGCGTGCTGAGCCTGGACCGCGGCGACCTCGAGATGATGCGCGAGGCGTGCGTGCGCCTGGCGGAGCTCGAGGGTCTTGGAGCTCATGCGCACGCGGTGGAGGTTCGCAGTGAATAGGAAGGCCGACGTCACTCGCAAGAGCAAAGAGACACGACTAACGGCCAAGGTGGACCTGGTCGGGCGGGGCCGCATCAAGGTGGCGACCGGGCTTCCGTTTCTCGATCACATGCTCGAGCAGGTGGCGCGGTACGGCGGTTTCGACCTCACGCTGCGCGGCTCCGGCGACCTGCACGTCGACACGCACCACCTGGTCGAGGACGCGGGCATCGTCGTCGGCCAAGCTCTATCGGTGGCGCTGGGCGACCGGGCAGGGATAACGCGCTTCGCCTCGGCCTACGCGCCGCTAGACGAATCGCTCGCGCGCGTGGTGATCGACCTCGGGAAGCGTCCCTTTCTCTCTTACAACGTGGAGCTGCGCGGCCGGATCGGCACGCTCGAGTCGGAGGTGATCGAGGAGTTCTGGCGCGCGCTCTCCATTCACCTCGGTGCGACCATGCACGTCGACCTGATCCGGGGCCGCAACCGCCACCACATAGCGGAAGCGACCTTCAAGGCGCTCGGACTGGCGCTGCGCGAGGCGATGTCGCCCGGCGGCCCGGCGGGCGCGCCGTCATCAAAGGGTTTGCTTGGATGATCGCGATCGTCGACTACGGGGTGGGCAACGTGCGGTCGGTCGAGCGCGCGCTCGCGCACGTGGGAGCCGAGCCCAAGCTCACCGCCGATCCGGATGAGCTCGAGCGCGCGGACGGCGTTGTCCTGCCGGGAGTCGGCGCGTTCGCACCGGCGCTGGAAAAGCTGTCGGAAAACGGGCTGGGCCGCCGGATCGTCGAGCTGGCGGGGAAGGGCAAGCCGCTGCTGGGCGTGTGCCTCGGGTACCAGCTGCTCTTCGACGAATCCTCTGAGCACGGCCGCCACGAGGGCCTCGGGCTTCTGCCAGGAAAGGTGGCCCAGGTCGAGAGCAGCGACCGGCTGCCGGTGATCGGTTGGTGCCGCCTCATGCTGAGCGACGACTCGGTGCTCTGGCAGGGGATCAAGGACCGTTCGTACTTCTACTTCGTGCACTCCTTTACGCCGTCGTCGTCGGAGGCGGCCATCGCGTGGACCGACCACTCGCCGGCCGCGGCGGGGGCTCGGCGCAACGTGATGGGCACGCAGTTTCACCCGGAGAAGAGCGGGCCGGACGGCCTGGCCGTTTACAAGAACTTCGTCGGCTACTGCAGCTGAGCGCAGATCATGCCCGCCAAACGGATCATCCCCTGCCTGGACGTGACGGACGGCCGCGTCGTGAAGGGCGTCAAGTTCAAGAACCTGCGGGACGCCGGTGATCCCGCCGAGCTGGCCGCGACCTACGACCGTGAGGGCGCGGACGAGATCGTGTTCCTCGATATCACGGCGTCGTCCGACGCGCGGAAGATCCTGCTCGATGTGGTCGCGCGAACTGCGGACCAGGTATTCATCCCCCTGACGGTCGGGGGCGGGGTGCGGAAGGTCGAGGACATGGCCGAGCTGCTGACGCACGGCGCCGACAAGGTGTCCATCAACACCGCGGCGCTGGAGAACCCCGATTTGATTTCCGAGTGCGCCGAGGTGTTCGGTTCGCAGTGCGTGGTGCTCGCCATCGACGCGCGCAAGCGGATGGAACTTCCGGGATGGGAGGTGTTCAGCCACGGGGGCCGGCGCGCGACCGGGCGCGACGCGGTGGAGTGGGCGGTCCTTGGCGAGCAGCTGGGGGCGGGGGAGATCCTGCTCACGTCGATGGACAAAGACGGCACGCACGAGGGCTACGACATCGGGCTGCTCAAGGCGATCTCGTCGGCCGTGCGGCTGCCGGTGATCGCTTCGGGCGGCGCCGGCACGGTCGAGCACATGTACCAGGCGCTGACCGACGGGGGCGCGGAGGCGATGCTCGCCGCGTCGGTGTTCCACTTCGGAGAGCTGTCGATCACGGCTGTGAAACAGGAGCTGGCCGCCAGGGGTTTGGAGATCAGGCCATGAAATCCGATAACAAACCGGACTTTTCAAAGGGTCTCGTGCCGGCCGTAATCCAGGACGCGGAGACCGGCAAGGTGCTGATGCTCGCCTACATGGACGAGGAGTCGTGGACGCGCACGCGCGAGAGCGGCCAGGCGTGGTTCCACTCGCGCGAGAGGGGCCTGTGGCACAAGGGCGAGACGTCGGGCAACACGATGGAGGTGCTCGAGGTGTGGCTGGACTGCGACCTGGATGCGGTGCTGCTGCGGGTGAAGGCGGCCGGGCCGGCGTGCCACACGGGGGCCGAGTCTTGTTTCTTTAACGAACCCTGAGCTAGGTCGCTGGCGGAGGGACGCGGGCTCTAAGAAGATTGGGAAGTGGTGTAGGGGCGGGGCTTGGTGGGGGGCACCACGCTGGGAAGGACTGGGAAGAGGGTGTCGGGGGCGGGGTCTCGTGGGAAAAGAGGTGGGGAAAGGACTGGGAAGGGCGTGTGGCGGGCGGGGCTTGGTGGGGTGAAAGAGTGCCGGCGGGAAGGGCACGTTTTCTGGCATTTTTGCGATCAAATCTCTTGACTTACGAACGTTTGTTTGGTACGCTATTTCTATGCTCGCGACGCAAGACGTCTATTCGCCCAGCGCCAACGACTTGCTCCGCGAGCGATTGATCCAGTGCCGCCGGGTGATCGATCTGCAGGAGATTGCCTTCGCCCGGGCTGCGGCTGAGTTTGCCGCCAGTGACGCCTGGGATGAAGCCGGCTCAGTCAGCGCGATTGACTGGATGCGCTTCAACTGCCATATGAACGCGGGAGCTGCTGCTAACGCCATAGCGGTCGGCGAGAGCCTGGAGCAGGTACCCGAAAGCCACCAGGCCGTGGTCGATGGCGAGATCGGCTTTGCCCATCTCGTGGTGATGGCACGTACGGCCGAGGCGCTACAGGAGCGCTTTGACGAGAAACCCCTGGTCGAGAAGGCCCGGGAGAACTCACCTGGCAAGTTCTTCTACATCTGCCATCACGCCCGGCATGCAGCCGACCCCAAGCGCTATGCCGACGAGCAGACCGAACAGGTCGAGCAGCGACGGCTCAAGTTGAGCACCTGGATGGATGGCTCGCTTTTGATCAGCGGCCAGCTCGACCCGATCGGCGGAGCAGCGGTGCTGACGGCGCTGCAGCCTCTGGCTCGCAAGTCGGGCGCTCACGATGACCGGTGCCTGGAGCAGCGGCAGGCGGACGCCCTGGTCGAGCTTGCCTCGGGCGGCGGGTCACAGGCTCAGATCCAGGTCACGAGCTCGATCGAGACCCTGCTCGCGCTGGCCGGCTCGCCCGCTGCCGAGATGGAGTTCTCGCTTCCGGTTTCCTCCAAGACGATCGAGCGGCTCGCCTGCGACTCCAGCATCGCCCGTGTCCTGCTCAACTCCGAGTCGCTGGTGATCGATGTCGGGCGCTCCAAGCGGGTGGTGTCTGAGCCCGGACGGCGGGCGCTGGCTGCCCGCGACGGTCACTGTAGGTGGACCGAATGCGACCG
>DAITQH010000002.1:14456-58195 GCA_036833175.1 Candidatus Dormiibacterota bacterium | reverse complement strand
CGAGCAGGAGTTCACCTGGACGCGCCACCCACAGCCCGGCGAGACGGTCACTTCCCAGGGACATGTTGCGTCCGACGTCAGCCGCCGCGGCATGCGCTTCGTCACCTTTGAAACCGAAACCACCGACGCTGCCGGGAAGCCGCTGTGCCGGTCGAAGGCGCTCTTCGTGATCCGGTCTTGACTCAAAGATCCGTCACGTTCAGCAGGGAGCAGATCGCGGCCTACGCCCAGGCATCTGGCGACCACAACCCGATCCACCTCGACGACGATTTCGCGCGGACCGTCGGGTTGCCGGGCATCATCGCCCACGGCATGCTCCAGATGGGCATCATGGGCACCGTCGCCGCGGAGGCGGCCGCCGGCCCCGAAAAGCTTGGGCGACTCTACTGCCGCTTCGCCGGCATGGTCGTGCCGGGCGATGACGTGAAGTTCACGGCCGAATCGATTGCGCCAGGCAGGCTTCAGCTCCGCGCGGTCAACCAGCGCGGCGAGCCGGTGCTCACGAAGTCGGTCGCCGAGTACGCCTGATGCCGCTGGATTTTTCTCTGACTGACGAACAGGAGGCGGTCCGCGCGCTCGCGCACGAATTTGCCGAGAGGGAGATCCGCCCGGTGGCCGCGCATCACGACGAGACCGAGGAGTTTCCGTACGAGGTCGTCAAGAAGGCGCACAAGCTCGGCCTGACACCGGCGGCGTTCCTGCCCGAGGAGTACGGCGGGCAAGGCCTCGACTTTCTCACCGAGCTCATCCTCAACGAGGAGCTGCACTGGGGCTGCGCCGGTATCGCGGTCTGCATCCAGTCGATGGCCCTGGCGATGGCCGGCATCCGCGCCAGCGGCACCGAAGAGCAGAAGAAGCGCTGGCTGCCGGAGTTCACGAACCCGGACCGGCTGGTGCTTGGCGGGCTCGGCCTGACCGAGCCTGATTCCGGCTCGGACGCGCTGTCCATGAAGACCCGCGCGACGCGCGTGAGCGACGGTTACGTGCTCAACGGGACCAAGCAGTTCTGCACCAACGGCGGCATCGCGGACTACCACGTCATCTACGCCAACACCGACCCGTCGAAGGGACCGGCCGGCATAGCATCATTTCTCGTACCGAGGGATACGCCTGGCCTGCGCATGGGTCGCAAAGAGCGAAAGCTCGGAGTCCGCGCGAGCCACACGGCCCAGGTGATCCTCGAGGACTGCCACATCCCGCTGGACCACCGCCTGGGCGGAGAGCCTGACGCGGAGAACGCGGGCCCCGGCGCGCTCGGCGCTCTGAGGACGCTCGAGGCGACCAGGCCGGGCGTCGCGGCCGGCGCCCTGGGCATCGCTCGCGCCGCGTACGAGTTCGCGCTCGATTACGCACAGGATCGCAAGCAGTTTGGCAAACCCCTGTGGCAGCACGAGGCGATCGGCTTCAAGCTCGCCGACATGGCGATGAAGATCGACGCCGCTCGCCTGCTCATCTGGCGCGCGGGCTGGATGGCGACGCAGGGTGTGCCGTTCGCGCGCGCTGAGGGCTCGATGGCGAAGTGTTTCGCCGGCGACGTTGCCATGGAGGTGACGACCGACGCGATCCAGGTCCTCGGCGGTTACGGATACATCAAGGAGTACCCGGTCGAGAAGTGGTTCCGCGACGCGAAGATCTACCAGATCTGGGAGGGCACCGCGGAGATCCAGCGATTGGTCATCTCTCGCGCGATCGCGGGGTCGCGCGCCACGATTGATTTGAGGGGGTAGGCATGTTCGATCTAACGGGAAGGGTTGCCGTCATCACGGGAGCTTCGCGAGGCTTGGGGCGCCAGGACGCGCTCACGCTCGCGCGTCAGGGCGCCGACGTGGTCATCACCGACGTCCTGGTCGAGGACGATCCCGATCTGCAAAAGACGGCCGAGGCGCAGGGCAGCGTGCTGGCCCAGGTGGCGGTGTCGCAAGGTTGGGTGCATTCCAACAGCACCGCGGAAGAGATCCGCAAGATGGGCCGCAGGTCGCTCGCGATCAAGATGGACGTGACCAACCGCGAACAGGTCCACGACGTGTTCAAGAAGGTGCGCGACGAGTTCGGCAAGATCGACATCCTGATCAACAACGCCGCGACACTTGACCACGCGGCCCAGATCCCCAACCAGTCATACGAGCTGTGGGACCGGGACGTGCGTGTCAACCTCACAGGGGCGTTCAACTGCACCAAAGAGGTCTGGCCTTACCTGGTCGAGAACAAATGGGGTCGCCTGATCTTCATGTCGTCGATTGCGGGTACGCTCGGCGGGTTTGGACAGGCGAGCTACTCGTCCACCAAGGCGGCCCTCATCGGGCTCGCGAAAACCGCGGCCCTCGAAGGTGGCCGGCACAACATCACCTCGAACGCGATCGCCCCGGGCATCATCGAATCCGAAGCAGGCAAGGCCGCGGCCGAGACCAACCCGCTCTACGAGCGCTTCCGGGCACGCACCGTTTTCAAGCGATTCGGACAGCCTGATGACATCGCGAACACGATCGCGTTCCTCTGCTCGAACGAAGCGGGCTACATCACCGGCGCGGTGATCGAGGTGGCCGGCGGCATCCCACTGTTCACTGCCTGATGGCGGAGTTCGTCGACATCAAGCGCGACGGTGGCATAGCACGTGTCGTCATGCACCGCAATGGCCTCAACGCGATTGCCGAAGAGCTCATGCAAGAGCTCGCGGAAGCGTTCAACGAAGTCGGCGACGACTCGTCGGTTCGGGCCGTGATCCTCACGTCCGAGTATGAGAAATACTTCAGCGTCGGCGCCGACCTCGGGATGCTGGGAACCATCGACCGCAGCTCTCCTGACGCCGCCGACCAGGTCGGCGCTTTCATGAAGCGCATGAACGCCCATTTTTCCGCCATAGAGCGGTGCCCCAAGCCGGTGATCGCCGCCATCAACGGCCACGCGCTCGGGGGTGGGAGCGAGCTCACGCTGTGCTGTGACTACCGCATCATGGTCGAGGACAGCCGTTCACGAATCGGTCAGACCGAGTCCTCGCTCGGCATCATCCCGGGCGCGGGCGGCACCCAGCGTCTGCCCCGCCTGATTGGAAAGGCTAAGGCGCAGCGCTACCTGATCGAATCGACGCGGCTTTCGGCCCATGAAGCTGCAGCAGTGGGGTGGGTCGATATTGCGGTCGCACCCATCGATTACAAGGCGACGGTTGACGCGCTGGCGGCGAAGCTTGCAAAGGGGGCGACGTTTGCGATCGCCATGATCAAGGACGCCGTACGCCGAGGCCTCGATCTGCCGCTGGACGAGGCGATCGAGATAGAAGCAGCCAACTTCGCGCGCGCGGCGCTGAGCACCGACGCCGCGATCGGAATCATGTCCTTCCTGTCAAAGCAAGAACCGGAGTTCACCGGCTCCTGACCATGTCGAATTCGACGCATCCCGTTCGTCGTGTGAATGAAGCGGCGCCCGAGACCGCCTTATATGGAGACCAGCCATGAAATACGTCCTGATGTTCGCGGACCATGTCGAAGACCAGCAGATGTGGGAGAAGATGCCCAAGGACCAGATGGCCGCTGCTTACGAGCCCGTGAACAAGTGGTTCGAAGACCACAGCAAGACGGGCCAGATCGTCGGTGGCGAGGAGCTTCTCGGTCCGAGCAGCTCGACGACCGTTCGCTTCAAGAACGGCAAGCCAATTGTCACGGACGGCCCGTACATCGAGGCCAAAGAGATCATCGGCGGATTCGCAATTGTCGAGGTGAAGGATCTGGACGAGGCGCTCGCCATGGCCAAGTCGTGGCCAGGTGGCGGGGAGCGCCGCATCGTCGAGGTACGACCGGTTGTCGATCACTCGGCTGAGATCGAGGAAGCTCGCGCCCGAATTTCGGAGACTACCGCGAACGGCTGAACGGACGCACACCGCTGCCGAAGTGGCAGTCGCCGCCGTCTTCCGCGAGGAGGCCGGACGGCTGACTGCTGCGCTGGTCCGCGCCCTTGGCGACTTCGACCTGGCGGAGGAGGTGGTCCAGGACAGCCTGGTCACGGCGCTCGAGAAATGGCCGCAACAAGGGATTCCCGACAACCCTGGAGCGTGGCTGATGACCACGGCACGTCGCCGCGCCATCGACATCCTGCGTCGCGACAGGAGCTATCGCGAGAAGCTCGCGCTGCTGGAGCGCTCCTCTTTGTCGCCTGAGCCCGCGGAGGCGGACGACCGCTTGCGGCTCATCTTCACGTGCTGCCACCCGGCGCTTTCGCCGGAGGCGCAGGTCGCGCTGACGCTGCGCGCGGTGGCCGGGTTCACCACGACGGAGATCGCGAGCGCGTTCCTGCTGCCGGAGGCGACGGTGGCCCAGCGGATCGTCCGCGCCAAGCGAAAGATCGTCGATGCGCACATCCCTTTCAAGATGCCCGACGCAGGCGACCTGGCCGGACGGCTCGATGGAGTCCTGTCGGCCCTCTACCTGATGTTCAACGAGGGCTACCTCAGTCGCGGGGCGCAGGTGGCAATGCGCCGCGACCTGGCGGACGATGCGCAGTGGCTGACGAGCCTGGTCGCCACGCTCATGCCCGACCAGCCTGAGGTCATCGGCCTGCTCGCCCTCATGAAGCTCAATCTCGCGCGGTCGAGGGCGCGCTTCGACAGTTCTGGCGAGATGGTTCTTCTGCCCGACCAGGACCGGGCCCTTTGGGACGGCCCCGCGATCGCCGAAGGGATCCAGATGCTGGAGCGCGCGGGCGCGATGCGGGCGACCGGGCCGTACCAGGTGCAGGGAGCGATCTCCGCCCTTCACTCGGAGGCACGGTCGTGGGAGGAGACGGACTGGCACCAGATCGTCGTGCTCTACGACACCCTGGTGCGGATGGCGGACAGCCCTGTGGTGAGGCTCAATCGCGCGGTGGCGCTGAGTCACTTCGCCGGGCCCGCCGTGGCTCTTGGTGAGGTGAACGACCTCGCCATGTCGCTCGATGAATACCACCTCTTCTATGCGGCGCGGGCGGACCTCCTCGACCGGGTCGGCGAGCCGCTGCTCGCCCGCGAGGCGCGGCTGCGTGCGCTCGAGCTCTGCCAGAATCCCGCCGAACGATCGCTGCTCGAGCGCAAGCTCGGTCGCGCGCCAGGGGCTTAGTCCGAGCCGGTCATCCCCAGCTGAGCCGAGCGCCGGCGGACGACCTCGATCACCTCTTCGACCCGCTTGGAATCGGCCCCCAGGCACCGGATGACGAGCTCCTTCGTCTCGAAGTTCGGGTATGAGCCCACCGAGACGTCGGGAAAGCTCTGCTCGAGCTCTTTCATCAGTGGGTAGAACTTCGCCTCCACGGCGAACGTGAAGCGCAGCTCCCGCACGGTGGCGGCGGAGCCCTCGGAGAGAAATTCAGGCTCCAGCTCCTCGGTGAAGATGCTCTTCATCTCGAGGGGGACTCCTGGAAGCACGAAGATGCGCTTTCCGTTCGCCTCGTATACGACGCCAGGAGCCATGCCGCGGCGGTTCTTGAAGACGTGCGCCGGTCCGGCGGGAATGCGAGCCATCCGGAGGTTTCCCTCGGTGATCTGTGGTGACTCGAGCAGTCCGGCCTCGTGCATGCGTTGCACCCTACGCTCGATCCGGGCTCGGGTCTCCTCCCACAGGACGAGCTCGCGGTCGAGCGCCTCGGCCAGCGCTGCGAACGTGCGGTCGTCGGGGGTCGGACCCAGCCCGCCCGAGAGAAAGACGTGCGTCACCTCTTCGTCGAGCAGCTCGCGCCGGACCTGGTCGACGATCTCCTGCGGCCGGTCGCGGATGGCCGTGACGCGCTTGACCGGGAAGCCCAGCAGCCGCAGGCGCTCCGCGAGCCAGTGAGAGTTGGTGTCCATGGTGAAACCGCCGACCAGCTCGTCGCCGATCGCCACGATGCTGGAACTTGGCACCCCGGCAACATATAACCTCGACCATGTGGAGCGTTTGCACGGAGTCGTGCACGGCGACGTGCAGGGAGTCGGGTTTCGCTACTTCTTGATGCGTGAGGCCCAGCGCCTCGGCCTGCGCGGGTGGGTGCGGAACCGCGATGACCGGACGGTGGAGTTCGTCGCCGAAGGCGAGCGCACGGACCTGGAGCGTCTGAAGCACGCGGCGGAGCGTGGGCCGCGCATGGCGCGGGTGGAGCGAGTGGACGCGCGGTGGTCTGCCGCCGCGGGTGGTCTGGATGACGGTTTCGATATGACTGGTTGAGGGACGGCGGATAGCCCCTGCCTACAATTCCACTGGCTTTGATCGAAGTCCAGGGGCTGACCAGGTTCTACGCTGATCGCCCCGCGATCCAGGACTTGACCTTCTCCGTGCCGCGCGGCCAGGTGCTCGGGTTCCTGGGCCCGAACGGGGCGGGCAAGTCGACCACGATGCGGATCCTGACCGGCTACCTCGGCCCAGGTTCGGGCACAGCGACGGTGGCCGGCTTCGACGTGGTCGACCAGTCGCTGGATGCACGGCGCCGCATCGGCTACTTACCCGAGACGACGCCGCTCTACAAGGAGATGCGGGTCGCGGCCTTTCTCGACATGATGTGCCGGCTCCGCGGGGTGCCCGCGTCCCGGCGGCGGGCCCGTGTGGATGCGGCGATCGAGGCATGCGGGCTCACGGAGCGGCGGCACGAGGTGATCGGCCGCCTCTCGCGGGGCTTGAGGCAGCGCGTCGGGCTGGCGCAGGCGATCGTGCATGACCCGGAAGTGCTGATCCTCGACGAGCCGACGGCGGGCCTCGACCCGGCGCAGACGCGCGAGACGCGCGAGCTCATCGTGGCGCTCGGCCGTCAGCACACCATCGTCCTCTCCAGCCACATCCTGCCGGAGGTATCGGCCACTTGCCAAAGGGTGCTGATCATCAACCAAGGCCGGCTGATCGCGGACGACACACCGGCGAACCTCGCGCGGAGCGTGGCCGGAGGCCAGGGCGCGGAGATCGAGATGGTGGTGGTGGGCGACCGGGCGGAGATCGAGCGCCGCGTGGGCGCGCTGCCGGGCGTCGAAAAAGTCGCGATCAGCCCCGCGGGCGACGGGACCTGGCGCGTCGTGGTCGAGGCGTCGAAGGCAGACATGCGTGACGAGCTCGCGCGCGCGGTCGTCGAGGCGGGCTTCGGCCTGCGCGAGCTGCAAGCACGCACGCTGAGCCTGGAGGACGTCTTCATGCACCTCACGACCGAAGAGCCCGCGTGACCCGCGCCGTCACCATCGCCCGCCGCGACCTCATGGCGCTATTCGTGTCGCCCGCGGGTTGGGTCGTGGCGGCGCTCTTCGTCCTGCTGACCTCCGCTTTCGGTTTCGTGGTCCCGGTCCTTGCCGGGCAGGCCGCGACGATGGATGGTGTCTTTGGCGTCATCACCAGCTTTTTGCTGCCGGTCCTGATCCCCGTCATCACCATGCGGGTCTTTGCAGAGGAGCGCAGCGAGGGGACGCTCGAGCTGCTCTTGACTGCCCCGGTCCGCGACTGGGAGGTCGCCGCAGGCAAGTGGCTGGGAGCTTTCACCTTTTACCTGTTGCTGCTGGCGACGACGCTGGTGTACGTCGTGCTGCTCGCGATATACGTGCCAGGACATCTCGCTTCGATCGACCTCGGGCTGATCGCGTCGACCTACGTGGGCCTGCTGCTGGCGGGTGGCGCCGCCACCGCCATCGGAGTCCTGGCGTCATGCCTGACGCGAAACCAGATCGTCGCGTTCTTTCTCGCGCTCGGCATCCTGCTGTTGACCTGGTACGCAGGAACGCTGCTTGGATTCTTCACTCAGCCTCCGGCGAGCCATCTCTTTCAGTACGTGGGAGGCTCCAACCGCTTCCAGTCGTTCGGCCTCGGCCAGGTGACGCTCAAGGACACCGTGTACTTCGCGAGCCTTGGCGTCGCTGCTCTGTTTCTGACCGCCCGCTTGCTCGACGCGAGGCGCTGGCGGTGAACCGTCGCGTTCGGTCCGGGTCGGCAAGTCTCGTTCTCAGCGCCCTGGTGCTGGCCGCGCTGGTGCTGATGAACGTCGTGGCCTCGAAGGGAACGCAAACGTGGGACCTCACGCACAGTGGGCTCAACACTCTCGCGCCACAATCGGTGCTTGCCGCGAAGCGCCTCGACGCGGACCTGCTGGTGATCGGGCTGTTTCGGTCAACTGTAGGAAACGGACAGCCCGAGGCGGAAGCCCTGGTCGGCCTGTACCAGGCGCAGACCCCGCGGATCGTCTATCGCAGCGAAAGCTTCGACACCGACGTCGCCGACGTCCGGAAGTATTCGGTTACAGAAGCGGGGACGCTGGTGCTGGACTACCGGGGCAAGACGCAGCTCCTGACACCCGCGCTGCAAACAGAGCAGGACTTCACGTCCGCGCTGCTCAAGCTCGAGTCGGACCGCTCACCGATGGTCTGCTGGGCGTCCGGAGTGGGCGGGCGCAGCCGGTCGGATACTGGCCTGGCGGGCTACTCGAGCGTGGCCGACATCCTGGCCAGGAACAACTTCCAAACCCAGGACGTGCTCATCGCGGACCTGGGGAGCATCCCTGCCGGGTGTGACGAGCTGGCTCTGATCGCCCCTGCGGTGCAGCTCTCCGCGGCAAGCGTCAAGGCGATCGGGGATTACCTGGCGGCAGGTGGCAGCCTGCTCATCGCCGCGGATCCGTGGAGCCAGGCTCCGGCAGCAGCCGCCTCTTTGAACGAAGTGCTGAAGCCATACGGTCTCGGGTTCTCGGGTGCGCTCGTCGTCGAGCCGGACACGTCGCGCGCGTTCGACCTGATCACCCCGGCCGCCCTCGCCTACGGCACCTCACCGATCACGCGGGACATCCAGGGCATAGCGTCGTTCTTCCCGCAGACGACAGCCATAGCCGGCACACCGGACGCCGCAGCAGCTGCGGTCGCGATCGCCTCGACCTCGAAGCTCTCCTATGGGATCGGCACGCCGCGTCAAGACCTCGCGCGCCAGACAGCGGATGCTTCAGGGCCATTCGCGATCATGGAGACGCTCGAAGTTACGGCAGGGGACAAGAAGGCGCGCATCGTGGCCGTCGGAACAACGGGCTTTGCCGAGAACAGGGTTCTTCCTCCCAGCAGCAACGACGCGAACCTCGAGCTGGTCCTGGGCACGTTTCAGTGGCTCGCCCGAGAGGATGCATTGATCTCGCTTCCGCCCAAGCCACCGCGGGCCTTGCCGCTCATCCTGACCCAGCAGGAGCAGAGCACGGTCATCTTCGTCACCGTCTTCCTCATGCCCGGCCTGGTAGTTTTCGCAGGCGTCCTCGTGTGGTGGCGCCGGCGCCTCCTCCGATAGGGCGAGCCCTGTTTCGTTTAATCTGACGCTCCGCGGCATTTAGGCTGCGCGGCGCGACCGCGACGCGATATTTCATGGAGGGATAGTGGATCCGAATACCGTCTTGTTCGGCGTGGCCGGTGGTCTCGCCGCGGTGCTTTTCGCTGTCGTTTTGATCTTTCTCGTGTTGCGCATGCCGCCGGGAAACGAGCGCATGCGAGAGATCGCGGCGGCGATCCAGGAAGGCGCCTCCGCCTACCTGAACCGCCAGTACAGGGTGATAGCGATCATCGGCGTCGTCATCGCGGTCGTGATCGGGTTCTCCATCAATTGGACCACCGCGTCGCTGTTCGTCGTCGGCGCTGTGCTGTCTGCCTCGGCCGGCTACGTCGGCATGAACATCGCGGTGCGCTCCAACCTCCGCACGGCCGAGGCTGCGCGAAGCGGGCTCAACCAGGCGCTGCAGGTCGCGTTCCGCGGCGGCGCCGTGACCGGGTTCATGGTGGTCGGGCTGGGGCTGCTCGGCGTTTCTGCTGCGTATTTCGTCTTCAAGAACCCAGATGCCCTCGTTGGTCTTGCTTTCGGCGCCAGCCTCGTCTCGGTGTTCGCCCGGCTGGGCGGCGGCATCTACACCAAGGCCGCTGACGTAGGCGCGGACCTGGTGGGCAAGGTCGAGGCCGGCATTCCAGAGGACGATCCGCGCAACCCGGCCGTCATCGCGGACAACGTGGGCGACAACGTCGGCGACTGTGCCGGGATGGCCGCCGACCTGTTCGAGACCTACGCCGTGACGATGATCGCCGCGATGCTCCTCGCCTCGCTGCTCTTCAAGAACCAGGTCGGGTGGGTGATCTACCCGCTCTTGCTTGGAGCGGTGAGCGTGGTTGGTTCGATCGTGGGTGCTTTCTTCGTCCGCATCTTCAACCCGAACTGGATCATGGGCGCGCTTTACGCCGGGCTGCTCGTCGCGGTCGGCATCGCGGTCGTCGGGTTCTACCTGGTGACGCAGTATATGAAGGGGAACGGCTACCTGCCGGCCGGCGGTGGCGTGAACGATCCCAACAACCTGTTCTTCGCTGCCCTAATCGGGGTGATCACCACCGTGCTGATCGTGGCCATCACCGAGTTCTTCACCGAGACCGCCTACTGGCCAGTCCACCTGATCGCCAAGGCTTCCGTGACGGGACACGCGACCAACATCATCGCCGGGCAGGCGATTGGCATGATGGCGACGGCTCTACCCGTGCTCGTGATCGGCATCAGCATCCTGGCGAGCTATGCGCTCGGGGGCCTCTACGGCATCGCGATCGCGGCCACCGCGATGCTCTCGATGACTGGAATCATCGTCGCCATCGACTCATACGGCCCGATTACCGACAACGCGGGAGGCATCGCCGAGATGGCAAACCTGCCTCCTGAGGTTCGCACTGTCACGGACCGGCTGGACGCAGTCGGCAACACGACCAAGGCTGTGACCAAGGGATACGCGATCGGGTCGGCGGGACTGGCCGCGCTGGTGCTGTTTTCCTCGTACACGCAGGAGCTGGCGCGCGCCGGCCACGCGACCAAGTTCGAGCTTTCGGACCCGCTCGTGATCGTCGGCCTTTTCCTCGGCGGCATCCTTCCGTTCCTGTTCGGGTCGCTGGCCATGCTGGCCGTCGGCCGGGCCGGTGGACTTGTGGTCGAGGAGGTTCGGCGTCAGTTCCGCGAGATCAAGGGGATCATGGAGGGCACCGGCAAGCCGGAGTACGGCACGGCGGTGCGCATCGTGACCGCCGCCGCCCAGCGCGAGATGATCCTTCCGGGAGTCATCCCGGTGATCGCGCCGCTTGCGGTCGGCTTTATCCTCGGCCCCCGAGCCCTCGGCGGAATGTTGCTGGGAGCCATCGTGACGGGACTCTTCCTCGCGATCCAGATGACCAGCGGCGGCGCCGCCTGGGACAACGCCAAGAAGTACATCGAGGAAGGAAACCTCGGCGGCAAGGGGTCGGAAGCGCATAAGGCCGCCGTCACGGGTGACACCGTTGGCGACCCGAACAAGGACACCGCGGGGCCTGCCATCAACCCGATGATCAAGGTGGTCAACATCATCGCCATCCTCATCGCTGGAACGGTCGCCACCAACTACCTGATCCACTAGCTCAGGACTACTCTTGTCCTGGGGTGGACGACTACCAGAAGGAGATCGCCGACCTCGAAACACAGGTCGAGCGATTGGTCGAGGAGGAGGGCGACGCGAAGACCATCGCCGAGCTTTCGATGCAACTCGAAATTCTCAGGGCGATCTACGCCGGGGCGATCGACCTGCACAAGCGCGGCCTGAAAGACGAGGGGCTGCGATACGGCCTGCGCATCCAGGGTTACGGCGACTGGGACCTTGATAATGTCTACGCGTTCGTGTACGAGCGATCCGTCGAGCTCGAGCCGCGGGCGCACAGCGCTTTCGTCGGTGGCATCAAGGCCGCCGACTTCGCATTGATGCTGAATCCGTAGAGGGAGGACGGCACATGGAGACTCCGCTGACACCACTTGAATTCGGGCGCCGGGCCCGGAAGCTTTACGGGGACCGGGAGGCAGTCGTCGACGGAGACCTGCGGTTGACGTATGAGCAGTTCTTTGACCGCTGCGATCGCTGGTCAGCGGCGCTGCAGGGGATGGGCGTGAGAGAGGGTGACCGCGTCGCCTACATCGCGCCGAACGTACACGAGCAACTCGAATCCTTCTATGCCGTACCGCAGATCGGGGCGATCCTGGTTCCCATCAACTTCCGGCTGACGGCCGAGGACTTCGTCTACATCACGTCGCACTCCGGCGCCAAGGTGCTCTGCGTCTATCCCGATTACCTGGACGCCATCGACGGCGTTCGGGACCAGCTGGGCGGCGTCGAGCACTTCGTGAGCCTGGGCAGCGCCGGCGGCCGAAAAGGCTGGTCCGAGTACGAAGCCACCATCGCAACACCGAAACCGGACTTCAATCGCCCCGAAATCGCCGAGACAAACCTCATCTCGATCAACTACACGAGCGGCACGACCGCCAAGCCGAAGGGCGTGATGATCACGCACCGCAACGCGTGGGCCAATGCGGTTGGGACGCTGGTGCATTTCCACATCACGGTCGGCGACCGCTACCTGTGGACGCTGCCGATGTTCCACGCGAACGGCTGGACGTTCGTCTGGATCATTACCGCTGCCGGAGGCACCCACATCTGCCTGCCGAAGGTCGAACCTGCGCGGGTGTTCGAGCTGGTCCGCAGCGAGCACGTCGGCTGGCTTTGCGCCGCCCCGACCATCCTGATCGCGCTCGCCAACGCCCCCGCCGAATTGCGGCGAGACGTGCCGAAAGGCGTGCGCGTCATCACCGCCGGGGCGGCGCCTGCCGCCGCGACGATCGAACGCATGGAAGGCGACCTCGGCTGGGAGGTGACGCAGGTGTACGGTCTGACCGAGACCGCGCCCTTCATCACCATTTGCGAACCTCGACCCGAGCACAAGAAGCTGGGCACGACCGAGCTGGGCGTCATCAAGGCACTGACGGGTGTCGAGCTGATCACCTCCGGCGAGTTGCGCGTGGTGGACACCGACGGAAAGGACGTACCGGCGGACGGCGCGACGCTAGGAGAGATCGTCGCGCGCGGCAACGTGATCATGCAGGGCTACTACAACGACCCAGAGGCCACCAAGAAAGTAATGGGCGACGGCTGGTTCCACACGGGCGACGCAGCCGTCTTGCATCCGGACGGTTACGTCGAGATCCGCGACCGGATCAAGGACGTGATCATCAGCGGGGGAGAGAATATCTCGAGCCTGGAGGTCGAGGGAGTGCTGTTGCGGCACCCGGCGGTGCAGGAGGCGGCCATCGTGGGACTGCCGCACGAGAAGTGGGGCGAGGCGCCACACGCCTACGTGGTGTTGAAGGCAGGCGCGAGCGCGACGGAGCCAGAGTTGATCGCGTACACGCGAGACCGCCTCGCTCACTTCAAAGCGCCGCACAGCGTGACGTTCGTGCAGGAGCTGCCCAAGACGGCGACCGGAAAGATTCAGAAGTTCGTGCTGAGAAAGGGAGCCGCAGCGGTCGTCAGGCAGTAGTTAATCGGGACCTCGAGAGGAGGGGCCGAAGGCAATCGTCGGCGGGATGGTCAATATCCGGCCGTCATCGGCACGAACGATCTGCCAGCCGCCCTCGTGCACCATGCGGTGATGCCGGTGACAAAGCAGAATCAGGTTGTCGAGGTCGGAGGTCCCGCCATGGATCCAGTGCACCACGTGATGGGCCGCGCTCCGCGACGGTGGCCGGTCGCATCCAGTCCACCGGCAGTGGCCATCGCGCGCCGCCAGCGCTCGCCGTCCGGGCTCTGACACGACCCGCTTGGAACGCCCAACATCGATCACCAACGACTCGGAGTTGAGCAGCACACGGGCGATGCTTGAATCGCACGCGAGTCGCTCGATGGTCTTGGAAGAAACAGGAAGCGAGAACTCCATCTCAGCTGCCGGCGAGCCGGCCAGCCCAACGAGCGTCTCGATCGAGCTCGTGACCTGGATCTGGGCTTGCGACCCGCCGCCCGAGGCAAGCTCGACCAGGGCATCGGCGTTGCGCTGCTCCAGGCTCCGGTCGTCATGAGCACCGGACTTGCGCGCCAGGGGCTGGATAGCCGTGAGAAGCGCGGCGCCCCCGACCGGGTCGAGCTGGCCGCTGATCAACAACGAGCCATCCATCCAGGTGCTCAACTTGAGCCGGCGCTGCTCGACCTGTTCGGCCTCCTCAGCCGCGTAGCGCTTCGGATCGGCCGCGTGCCGGGCGTGATGGCAGATGTAGAAGAACTTGCCGGGCGAGTTCTCCCTGGCCTTCTCGACCAGGCCCTTCTCCTCAAATCGGTCATCAAGCGCGTCGGCTGTACGAGCCATGACCACGAGATGCGCGAAGCCGATCTCGCCATCGATCACGGCCTGGTGGCTTTCCGGTAACCGCTCCAGGCTCTCGCCGACCGCGATTGCATTGGCAGCGGCGCCCGCATTCATGTGGCAGTTGAAGCGCATCCAGTCGATCGCGCTCACTGAGCCGTCCTCATCCCAAGCGTCGCTGGCGGCAAACTCAGCCGCCTCCCGGGCGAAGGCGATCTCCTGAAGATCGATCACCCGGCGGCGCTGAACAAGGCGCTCACGGAGCAAGTCGTTGCGGCTTGGCGAACAGACGTCTTGCGTCGCGAGCATAGAAATAGAGTACCAAACAGACGTTCGATAGTCAAGAGATTTGATCGTAAAAATGGCAGAAAAACACGCTTTTCGCCCGGCACTCGTCGCCCCACCAGACCCCGCCACCACACCCCTTTTCCAGTCCTTTCCCACGCGGACCTGTCTCCCAGCGTGGGCCCGAAACTACACTGACCGATGGAGATGGGGAGGTTGGACTTGCCGGAGCGCTACAACGTCGGCGCGGACCTCCTCGAACGCAACCTTGCCGCCGGCCGCAACAACAAGACCGCCATCCACTCGGCCGCTGGCGACCTCACCTACGCCGACCTCTTCCACCTCTCCTGCGGTGCGGCAAGCGCGCTCCACGACCTCGGCGTCAGGCGCGAAGAACGCGTCCTGATCGCCGGCTACGACAGCCCCGGCTGGGTCGCGACTTTCCTCGGCGCGCTCCGGATCGGCGCCGTCCCCGTCCCCGTCAACCCCCTGCTCCAGCGCAGCGAGGACTACGACCACTTCCTCGAAGACTCGCTAGCGTGCGTCGTGGCCCTCGACGCCAACACCGAGGACAAGCTCAAGCCCGCCGCCACCCGGGCCGCCACCGCACCGCGACTCCTGCGCATGGACCAGGTGGCGCCCGGCCCCGAGATCGCCACAGCTCCAACCCGCAAAGACGACATGGCCTTCTGGCTCTACAGCTCTGGCTCGACGGGCAAGCCGAAGGCCGTCGTGCACCTCCACCACGACATCCCCTACACGTGCATCACCTACGGCGAACAGGTGCTGGGCATCAAAGAGCAAGACACCACCTTCTCGACCACCGGCCTTTTCCACGCCTACGGGTTCGGCAACAACCTCACCCTCCCGTATTGGGTGGGCGCCTCGACTGTGCTGCACGCCGGGCGCCATACGCCCGCAACGGTGCTGGAAACGATCGAGAAGCGGCGCCCCACCCTCTTCTTCTCCGCGCCAACGCTCTACAACGCGATCCTCAACTTCGAGGGCTCGAAGAGCCGCAACCTCTCCTCGATCCGGCACTGCGTCGCCGCGGCCGAAGCGCTGCCCGCCGAGGTGTGGCGTCGCTGGAAAGATGCCTACGGCCTGACCATCCTCGACGGCGTCGGCTCGACCGAGATGCTGCACATCTACTGCTCGAACCGGCTCGACGACCTCAGGCCCGGCTCCAGCGGGAAGCCCGTCCCCGGGTACGAGCTGAAGATCCTCGACGATTCGGGTCAACCGGTCCCGAAAGGGGAGGCCGGCGACCTCTACGTGAAAGGCGACAGCGCGCTGGCCCTGTACTGGGCGCAGCACGAGAAGTCCAAGCGCTCGATTCTCGGCGACTGGTTCTTCACCGGCGACCGTTATCGCCTCGACCAGGACGGCTTCTACTGGTACGAGGGCCGCTCCGACGACATGATCAAGGTCAGTGGTCTGTGGGTCTCGCCGATCGAGATCGAGTCGGTGCTCCTGGAGCACCCGGCCGTCTCCGAAGGCGCCGTCGTGGGCATCTCTGTCGAGGGGTTGACGAAGGTCAAGGCGTTCGTGATCGTCAAAGGAGATGCCGCCGCAAGCGATGCCCTGGCGGCCGAGTTGCAGGAGCACTGCAAGTCGCGGCTTCAGCGCTTCCAGTACCCGCACATCATCGAGTTCGTCGCCGAGCTGCCGAAGACCGTGACCGGAAAGATCCAGCGCTACAAGCTGCGCGAGCAGGCTCGCGAGACGGCGTCCGCCTGATGCCGAAGAAAATCGCCGTTCTGCCTTGCGACGGCGCCGGTAAAGAGGTCGTCCCAGAAGCGATCAAGGTGCTGCGAGCCGCCGGCGCCGACTTAGAGTTCGAAGAGTTCGACGTCAACGCCGACCAGTTCATGCGCACAGGCGAGCCGATTCCAGCCGCGACATGGAAGGAGCTCGAGCGCGCCGACTCGATCCTCTTCGGAGCGGTCGGCGACCCGCGCCTCAACGACGCTGCGTACCTGGCCGGAGTCCTGCTGCGGCTGCGCTTCGAGCTCGACCTTTACGTCAACCTGCGACCGGCCCGGCTCTACGACGACCGGCTCTCACCGCTGCGCCGCGAGGAGCGGCGGCAGGTCGACCTTCTGATCGTGCGCGAGAACACCGAAGGCCTGTACGTGGGTATGGGTGGACGCTTCAAGCACGGCACCGAACAGGAGATCGCGATCCAGGAGGACGTCAACACGTACCCGGGCGTCACGAGGATCATCGAATACGCCTTCGGGGTTGCGCGGCGCGAGGTTGTGATGGTGGACAAGTCAAACGCCATGACGTACGCCGGTGCACTCTGGCAAGAGCGATGGAAGGCGGTGGCCGCGAAACATCCGAAAGTCAAGACGCGCCATCTCTACGTGGACGCTGCCGCCATGCAGCTGGTCAGGGACCCCACCCAGTTCGACGTCATCGTCACCGGCAACCTGTTCGGCGACATCCTCTCGGACCTCACCGCGGAGCTGATCGGCGGGATGGGAATCGCGCCCTCTGGCAACGTCAATCCGGAAACCAAGCGCGGGCTGTTCGAGCCCGTGCACGGCACCGCCCCAGACATCGCGGGCCGCGGTCTCGTGAACCCGATCGGGGCGATCCTGAGCGCTTCTATGATGGTGAGACACCTGGGTCATGCGGACATGGCAAAAGCGATCGAGGCTGCGGTCGAATCGGCCATTCGCGCAGGCGAATGCACACGCGATCTCGGCGGCAACCTATCGACAGGCGAATGCGGGGATGCGGTCGCGAAAAGGCTGAAGGATTAGCAGAAATGGGCATGACGATGACCGAGAAGATCCTGGCTCGGGGAGCCGGCCGCGAAACGGTGCGGCCAGGCGACCTCGTGCTGGCGAAGGTCGACTTCGCGATGGGCCACGACCTCACCATCCCGCCCGCGGGCAAGATCATGCGCGAGCAAATGGGCGCGGATAAGATCTGGGATCCGGAGCGCGTCGCGGTCACGCAGGATCACTTCCAGCCCGCAAAGGACGCCGCCAGCGCCACCCTCGGCCGCCTCACGCGCGAGTTCTCGCGGGACATGGGGATCAAGTGGTACTTCGAGGTGGGGCAGGGCGGCATTTGCCACACCGTGCTGCCCGAGAACGGCCTCGTCCTCCCGGGCGAGCTGGTCGTCGGCGCCGACTCGCACAGCTGTACGTACGGCGCGCTCAACAACTTCGCAACTGGAATCGGTTCGACAGACCTTGCATGCGTTTTCGCACTCGGCGAGCTGTGGTTCCGAGTCCCCGAGACGCTCAAGTTCGTCTATCACAACCGTCTCAAGGAATGGGTCGAGGCCAAGGACTTGATCCTTTACGTGATCGGCCAGATCGGGGTCGATGGCGCGCGCTCCAAGGCGATGGAGCACACCGGCGAGGCGCTTCGTCACATCGACATGGAAGCCCGTCTGACCATGACCAACATGGCGATCGAGGCCGGCGCGAAGAACGGGATCATGGAGTTCGACGACGTCACCAAGCAGTACCTCGATGGGCGCGCGAAGCGGCCTTACACGCCCGTCAGCTCCGATCCCGACGCCGAGTACGAGAAGGTTTTCGAGTTCGACGCGGAGAAAGTCGAGCTTGGCGTCGCGCGACCCATGTCGCCAGACAACTACTCGCCACTGTCGGAGGTGGTCGGCACGAAGCTCGACCAGGTGTTCATTGGCTCATGCACGAACTCGCGGATCACCGACCTGCGCCGCGCAGCCGCGGTGCTCGACGGGCACAAGGTGGCGCCGGGAGTGCGGCTGATCATCACCCCGTCTTCACACCAGGTCGCGATCCAGGCCGAGAAGGAAGGATTGATCCGGATCTTCCTCGCCAGCGGGGCTGCCTGGACGACGGCGACCTGCGGGGCCTGCCTCGGCGGCCACATGGGTGTTCTCGGTGAGGGAGAGGTTTGCCTCAGCACCACGAACCGCAACTTCCCGGGTCGCATGGGTCACCCGAAAGCTCTCGTCTATCTCTCCAACCCGGCTGTCGCCGCCGCCAGCGCTGTGACAGGAGTGATCACGCACCCGCACGAGGTCCTGGACAAGATGCCGGCGGGGATCGCGTGACCTTCCCGAAAGTGATCCGCGGCGGCGCCTGGAAGTTCGGCGCCAACATCGACACCGACCAGATCATCCCGGCCAAGTACGCCATCTACTCGCTCGACGAAAAAGAGCTCGGGAAGCATGCGATGGAAGGCGTGCCCGATCGCGAGGGCTGGTCGGCCGGCGTGGCCCAGGGTGACATCCTCGTCGCCGGTTCGAACTTCGGCTGTGGTTCATCGCGCGAGATCGCGCCCGTGGCGATTCGCGGCGCGGGAATCGCGCTGGTCATCGCGGACTCCTATGCCCGGATCTTTTTTCGCAACGCGATCAACATGGGCTACCCAATCCTCCAGTCGCCGCAGGCGGCGGAGGGCGTGGACGAGGGAGACGAGCTCGAGGTCGACCTCGAGGAAGGCATCGTGCGCAACTTCACGAAGGGCGACGAGTACCGGTGCGAGGCGTTTCCGACGTTCATGAACGAGCTGCTGCACATGGGCGGTCTCGTGCCGTGGGTCCGCCAGCGGCTGGAAGAACGCCGGAGAGTATCTTCTGCGCGCGTCTGATGGCTCGTAAGCCCCCCCACCCGGCGCTAAACCCCACGAAGTCAGAGGCTGCGCCGTGACTTCGCGGGGACCCCGAAATCGCGCCGACCTCCCCGGCGAGCGGGGAGGTACCAACCCAGTGGAGTTGCAGGAGCCGCTCGAAGAGCTCGCTCGCGACCCGACCCGCTTCGCCCATGACCTCAAGTTCCCGCCCTCCGACAAGATTCGCGTCTACGACGACACCCTTCGTGACGGTGAGCAGATGCCCGGCGTCTCGATCACCCCGAAGGACAAGTACCAGCTCGCCCGGATGCTGTCCGAGATCGGCGTCCACATCATGGACGTCGGCTTTCCGTCCGTTTCCGAGGGGGAGCGCGAGACACTGAGGCTCGTCCTCGAAGGCAAGAAGCGGGGCGAGATTCGGCCCGACCTCGAGGTCGTCTGCATGATGAGGTCGACGAGGAGCGACATCGACGCAACGATGAAGGTGATCGACTCTCTCGGGCACAAGCGCAACGAGGTGACCTACTTCATCTTCACCTCGGCGTCCGACCTGCACGTGAAGTACAAGCTGGGCAAGACGCTGCTTCACCGCGACGGGATCCCGGAGTCCGAGTGGCTGGAGCTGCCGGTGTCGCATTACCGCGAGGCGAACCTGCGGATGATGTGCGACGCGATCCGGTACGCTCGCGAGCAGGGCGCGGAGTCGATCGAGTTCGGCGGCGAGGATGGCAGCCGGGCCGACGTCGACTACATCGCCGAGATCCATCGCGAGGGAATCAAGGCGGGGGGGACCCGGCCTTCGACACCCGACACGGTCGGCTGCTACTCGCCTTTCGCCGTGCGTGAGTACATCCCCGCGATCAAGGCCGCCGCTCCGGATGCGCCTCTTGTCGTGCATTTTCACAACGACCTCGGGCTCGGCGCCTGGAACACTGTGATGGCGCTCGGATCGGGCGCGGAGGTTTTCACGACCAGCGTGAACGGCATCGGCGAACGCACCGGCAACGCCCCGATGCACCAGGTCCTGATGCAGCTGCGATACCTGTTCGGGATCGAGATCCCCGGCTTCAAGTACGAGAAGCTGCGGGCTCTCGCGCGCCACCTCGAAAAGATCAGCGGCATTCCCGTGCAACCCACCGAGCCGGGAATCGGCCTCAACGTCTTCAGCCACGAATCGGGGATCCACACCGCGGGGATGCTCATCCACCCCGCGATCTACCAGTTCATCCCGCCAGAGGACATGGGGGCTGAGATCACTTACGTCTACGGCAAGCACTCCGGGACGCTCGTCATCGAGCACGCCCTACGCGACGCTGGGATCCAGCCTGAAAAGGAGCTTGTCGCGGCCGTACTCGCGGAGGTCAAGCGCATCCGTGAAGAGCGGGCCGAGCGCACGGACTTCTCAGATTTCCAGCGCAGCTACTACGACCACCTGAATCACATGGGCCTCAGCGCAGACGAAGTGGTGGACATCGCCCGCGCGCTAGCCGATCATCGGACCTAGCCGATGGCCACCACCGCTCGAACCGATACGGCGACTCGCGAGGAGTACCTCGCCATGCACCGCTGGATGTGCATGGCCAAAGCCCTCGACGACCGCATGCACATCCTGGTGAAGCAGGGCCGCGCGCCGTTCGTAGGGTCGAGCCGGGGCCACGAGGGGATCCAGGTCGCATCGACCGCCGCAATCGGCCCCGACGACTGGCTCGTCCCGCACTATCGCGGCCTCGCCAACTCGATCGTGCGCGGCCTGACGATGAAGGAGTGGATGCTCGCGGTCTTCGCGAAGGCGGCCGATCCGCTGTCGGCCGGACGCAACATCCCCGGCGGCTGCTACAGCTACCGCAAGCTAAAGATCGCGCCCGTCTCTCAAGTTGTGGCGAGCTGGGTGCCGAAGGCGTCGGGGATCGCGTACGCGTCCAAGCTCCGAGGGGACGGCTCGGTCACGCTCTGCACCTTTGGAGACGGCGCAGCCAGCCAGGGCGATTTTCACGAAGGCGTCAACTTTGCCGCGGTGCACAGCCTGCCGGTCGTGTTCGTGTGCGAGAACAACAGCTATGCGATCTCGGTGCCAATCCGGCTGCAGATGGGGAATCCGAACATCGCCGAACGCGCCGCCGGTTATGGAATTCCAGGTGAAACCGTGGACGGCACCGACGTCCCGGCCGCGTACGCGGTCTGTCGCGAGGCCGTGGCACGGGCGCGCAGGGGAGAGGGCCCGACGTTGATCGACGCCAAGATCTGGCGGATGAATTCTCATACGTCCGAAGACAACCACCTGAAATATCGGACCAAAGAAGAGATCGCGGACGCGGTCGAGCATGATCCGATCGTCCGTTTCCAGGCCTGGCTTGTTGAGCGCCGTTGGATCGACGCAGCCGCTGCCGCGAAGGTCCAGGACGACTGCGACCGGGAGGCGTCCGACGCCGCCGACTGGGCCGAGCAGCAGCCCGACCCAGTCGCGGAAGACGCCATGACCAACGTATTCGCCTAAAGCTCGGATACAACTCGGTAGCGCGGGGCTAGACTGACCATCGATTTGGAATCGCAGTCCGGAAGCACGCAGGAATCCACCCCGCCGGACGCAACTGATGAGCCGGCAGCCGCCGTGCCTACGCACGAGACGGTTCCTGTCTGGGCCCGAACCGTTCCGGTAGCTCCGCCCGTGAACGACAACGGCACGCAAGACGCTCTCAAGACGGCCGAGGAAGCCGACCCGCTGCCTGCGCTGCCCATGCAGAAGGGTTCGGATCCCGACTGGGCGAAGTCGGAGCCGCCGTCGGGCACCGAGCCCGGGACCGATCCGAAGCAGGCGGTGCCGATGCAGAAGCCCGCACCCAAATGGGCCCAGACGGTGCCCGCGCCGCCAGGAGAAGCCCCCGACGAGACCGACCTTCCCGCCACGACCTCCAAGCGCACATGGCCGCCCGCAGGCGGGCCGAAGAGCACGCTGGACAGCGGGGCGAGCGCCGCGACCGCGAGTGAGCCGCCGGTGCAGCGCGCGCAGGGCGGACAGAATCAAGACGATGCCGCTCCCGCGCAAGGGGCGGTTCCCGAGGAGACCGACATCTGGCCGCCCGAACCCCCGACCGAGCACACGATGCCCGCCTGGCCGCCGTCCTCGACGATCAGCGAGGGTTTGCTCGAGCCGTCGACGATTCCAGAAGCGGAGCCTGTATCCAGCTGGCCCGACTCGTTCGATTCCGTGCCCGAGGTGACCAAGCCTCCGGCCACTGTCTCGCCGGCCATGACCACTGTGCCGCCGGTCAAGGACGTGCCGGTCGCCTCAGCCGCCCCGACCGTGCCGCCACAGGCCTCCGTCATTCCAACCGCGCCGACCGTGCCGCCACGGGCCGAGGTGCCGACCGCCCCGACGGTCCCGCCCGCGGCGGCCATGCCGATCGCGCCGACGGTGCCGCCTGCCACCACCACCCCGCCTGTTCCGACGACGCCGCCGGTGCAGACCGCGCCGCCGGTCCAGACCACGGCGCCCACCCAAGCTCCCCCTGCCGCTTCAGCGTCGACCCCCGGCACGCCTCTTCAACCGAGTCCAGATCCGGCGACCGAGTGGCCCGCTGCCGTCCCCATTCCCACCTGGGCGCCGCAGATCCACACCAGCACGCCGCCAATTGCGTCGTCCGCGCCCGCGCCCCAAGCTGCTCCACAGCCACCGCCTGCACCCGCGGCGGCCCGCCCCCAACCGCCCTCGCCGCCTTCGGCTTCAGTCCCGGCGTCAACGGTCCCGCAACCTGTGCAGCCGAAGCCTGCTAGAACCGCCGGCAGCTCGTCGTGGGAGGTCGTGGAGCAGAAGGAGAAGCACGACCCCCAGAAAGTGGTGCCCACCCCCGAAGATCGTTCTTACGCGGAATGGTTTGCCTGGGCGAAGCGCGGCGGGGCGCCCTCGAGCGCCTGCCACGCCGCCGCCCAGGGCGCGTTCCAGGCGCTGTCCAGCGGCAAGGACGTCGCGACGGCGGTGCAGTGGGCGACCGCGGCAATGGCTAAGCCACCGGTACCGGTGTCGGCAGATCGCCAAGCCTACTGCGCGTGGTTCTCGCTGGCGAACATCGACCTGAACCTCGACCAGCACCGCGCCCACGCTTTCGCGACCGCTGCAGTGCACGCGCTGGACGCGGGCGCAGACGCCACCGGCGCGCATGCGGCCGGCCTGCACGCCGCCGGTATCAAGTAACTGCGATCAGTTAGTCCCATCCTTAACGCCGCTTGCGCGCCTAGCGCAGCGAACGAACCGTCCGGCTCGCGGCCGTGCCGGCCGCACAGAGAAGGATCATTCCGCCGGCAATCAGGAACAGCAGCGTGGGGTTGACCTCCGCGACAGCGCCAGACGCGGCGTAAGCCACCGGCGTGAGGCCCATGGAGGCGAGCATCACGAGTGACATCACGCGTCCCTGCATGGCGGAGTCGGTGCGGCGCTGCAGCCAGCTCACCGCATAGGTGTTGACCACGCCTGTGCTGATACCGGAAAAGCCCATCAGCAGGGCCCCGGGCAGCAGCGAGGGCACCAGGCCGACGGCGGTGATGCCGATTCCCAGCCACACGCACAGGGCCACGATCAACCATCCAAAACGTTTTGGCGGCGGCACGAAACCTGCGCCGAGGGCGCCCGCGGTCGCGCCTACACCCCACGCGCCGAACAGGATTCCGAGGCCTGCTGCACCCGCTGCGAATCGCCCGTGGGCGAGGGTGGGAATCCCCACGCCCAGCGCCCCGTTGGCTGCAAAGTCGACAACTGCGATGACGATCAAGGTCACGCGGATCCCGACGTCCGCCCAGGCGTAGCGGAACCCGGCCTTGATCTGACCGCCCAGGCTGCCGTCGGGGTGCGCCGCGCCGGAGGCGGCCGGCCGCGCGGATGGCAACCACAGGATGAGCAGGAACCCAAGCGCGAAGCATGCAGCGTCTCCAGCGAATGCCCAGCCGATTCCGAAAGCGGCCACGATGAGGCCGCCGAGAACCGGACCGAGGATGACCGAAGCCTGCGCGGTCACGTTCATGACCGCGTTTCCAGGTTCGAGCTCGTGGTCCGCGATGACCCTCGGAAGGATCGAAGAGCGGGCCGGCATGTAAAACGCGTCGACGATGCCGAAGACCACCGCGATGCCATAGACCTCCCACATCTGGACGTGGCCACTCAGGACAAGGACCGCAAGAGGCGCGACAAAGGCCGCGCGCAGGCCCATCGACCCGAGCATGGTCAGGCGCGCCGAGAGGTGGTCGGCGAGCGCGCCGCCCACGACCATCAGCACCGCGCGTGGGAGGGCCTGCACCACCAGCACGGTCCCGAGAGCGAGGCTCGAGCCGGTCAGCTGGAGGACGAGCCACGCCATTGCGATGTAGCTGAAGAAATCGCCGAACATGGAGAGGAGCGTCGCCAGCCACAGCTTGCGAAACGGGCCCGACGAGAACACGGACCACGGGCGTGGTCGCGGATTGGCCGCAACCGGAGATGCGAGGAGCTCGTCCATGCTTTGCCGTTCCTCCTAGCGCTGGATCCGGCGAGCTTCGCCGTTGGGTTGGTCGATCTTGTCGGCCATCCGCTGAAGGAACCGCGCCAGCAGGCCAGTGCGGGAGTGGGCGTAGTAGATGACGCCGTGCGCCTCCTGCATGCGCACGCGCTGCTCATACAGGTTGCGAGCGAATTCCTCCGGTAGGTTGTCGGCGTGCTCCGTCGGGTTCATGACGGCCCTCCTTCAGCTGGTCTCGAGACGCTTGAGAGCGTCTTCGATGCCGATCTCGCCGCGGGCCACCTGCTCCATCAGCTCAACGCGAGCAGAGGGCGCAGGGGCTGCGGACCGCTCGATGCCGATCTTCACCAACAGCGCGTCGAAACGAGCACGCGCCGTCGGATAGCTCACGCCCAGGTGCCTTTCGAGCTCTTTCATGTTTCCACGCGACGCGAGAAACACGCGGAGCACGTCACGATCCTCGTCCGTCAGCACGCAGAACTCGCACGACGTGAACGCGCCCGACAGCTCGGTCGAGCACTCTGGGCATGACAGCCGCGTCGTGGCCAGGCGGTGGTTGCAAACAGGGCAGGTGGACGGCGGCCTTCGCGTGGTGGATCTTGCCATCTATTCGACCGCGATCCGGATGGTGCCCATCGTGCAGTCGCAGTCGAGCGTTCCCGCGCCCGACCCTATGGTCAGCTCGCTCTTGCCGGTGGCCTCCAGGTTTTCAAAGGAGATCTCGCCCAGGGTGGTTCGCGCCCTGATGCGGACACTGGAGGTCTTGTCGAGCACGACACGAACCTCTCCCATCTGGCAGCGGATCGCGCTTGCGCCGCTGTCGAGGCGGCCCTTTGCGGTGACGTTTCCGGCCGTTACCTTGAGGTTGATCGGACCCCGAAACTCCACGATGTCGCAGTTGCCTGCCTGGACCTCGGCGGCGATGGCGCCATTCACTCCATTGATGCGAATGTTCCCCGCCTGGGTCTTGGCCGCGAGCGGCAGCGCCGGGTTCATGCGGACGATCAGCTTGCCGCCGATGTCGACACCGGGGATTCTGACCCGGCCATGCGGGCGGCTGAACTCGAAGGTGGCTTCGTCGTCCAGAGGCGACTGCTCGATGATCATCGTGTCGCCTTCCTGGCGCGCCTTGTGTGGGCCTTCGGCGACCGCGTAGCTGACGCTTGCGTCACCGATGATCTCGGTGTTTCCCAAGCGGGCCACAACCCGGACCTGCTTGACGCCGGCCCCTGAATCGGAGGTGGGTGCCGGGCGCGACGTAGAGGGAACGGTGGGTTCGGTTTCGAGCGCTTCCAGGCGGGCGGCGCCTTCCTCGGCGGACAGCGTGCCCGCGGCAACCTGGCTCAGGATTTCGCGTTGGAGGTCTTGCATGCGCCAAATTAGACAATCAGAGTTGCCAATTTGTCAAGTTAGAGATTAAAACAGGTAGTTCCGGTCGGCGGATAAGCTTTAGCCAGCGATGAAGACCACCTCCCGCGCCTCCTCGGCGACCAGCTGGGCCGTGATCGCCGTACTCTTCGCCGCCACCACGTGTGTCGAGAGCATGTCCTGGAACCAGCTCACCGCATATACGCCGCTCTACCTGCGAGAGCTTCACGTCAGCCCGGCCCAGGTGCCCGGCTGGATCGCCGCCATGTCGAGCCTCGGCTGGATCCTCGCCTTGCCGATGGCGCCGTTCTGGGGCATCCTTGCCGATCGCTACAGCCGCAAGCTCGTGATCGTCCGCAGCGCGGCCATCGAAGCTCTGATCTTCGGCGGCTGGGCGCTCGCGACGAATCCGTGGGAGGTCCTGGCGTTTCGCTCGCTCAACGGCTTTGTGCTCGGCAACACGGGCGTGATGCTGGCGGTCCAGGCCTCCACCACGCCTCGGCAGCGGCTCGCCCTCGCGGGTGGCATCGTGGGCGCGGGCTCACCTGCCGGCCGGGCGGTGGGACCAATCCTGGGCGCCCTTCTCGTCCACGTCGTCGACGTCCGCGGCATGCTGCTCGTCGACGCCGCACTCTCGATCCTGATGGCAATCGTGCTGACAGTCGTCATGCGCGAGACGGAACACGTCCGGCCGGCAGACCTCCGCGTGACCAGCCTTCTGCGCGGCGCGGTCGCGGAGATAGCGAGCAAGCCGCTTGTCTGGCGCCTGTTTCTTGCCACGGCCGTGACGCAGATCGGGCTCTGGACGTATCTGCCCTACGCGCCCATCTACATCGCGCGGCTGTCTCCCGGCGACACAGTGACCGCCGTCGGAGTCGTGCTGTCGGCTGTGGGCCTGGGCCAGGCGATCGCATCGCCCCTGTGGGCCTTCGCAATGCCGAGGTTTGGCCACGTGACGGTGCTAAACCTCACTTCGGTGGGTTCGGCGCTGGCGCTGGCCGCGGTCGGCTTCAGCCACAACCTCGTCGTTTTCGCTGTGGCGCTTTTCGCCAATGCCGTCTTCGCCGCCGCGATCCTCACGGCGAGCATGGCGGTGATGGCCGCGACCGTCAGCCCTCAACGTCGAGGGGCGGTGCTGGGGCAGATTCTGTTTCCGTTTTACTTCGGAGGCGTGGTCGGCCCGCTCATAGGCGCGGCGGCGTTTGCGGCGGGCCAGCCGGTCGTCTTCGGGATCGCGGCTTTGCTCAGCCTCGCTCCGCTCATCGTCCTGCTGACCCTGCCACGCGAATCCCGGAACGTGCGGCCCACATGACGACGCGCGTCGGCGTTCTTGCGGACACGCACAGCCCCGAGTTCCTGGACCGGCTTCCCGACACTGTGTTCAAAGCTCTCGCCGGCTCGGAGCTGATCCTCCATGCAGGCGACATAAACAGCGAGGAGACGCTGGCCACGCTGCGGCGGATCGCCCCCGTCGAGGCCGTGCGCGGAGACCACGATGGGTCGCTTGCGCTCCCGGAGTCGCGCGAGCTCGTCGTGGAGGGCAAGCGGATCGTGGTCGTGCACGGCCAGCGCAGCCGCTGGCTGGAGGAACCGAACACGGTGCTGTGGACTTTGAGCCTTGGTTATTTCAGGCCGCATCGCGGACTGCCGCGGGCGCTCAGGCGCCGGTTTCCCCGAGCCGACGCGATCGTTTACGGGCATACACACCGGGCGCGGGCGGAGACGATCGACGGCGTGCTGCTTTTCAACCCTGGCGGCGTCCACCAGTGGAACCCGACCACGACCGCGCGGCGCCTCACGCAGAATCCTGGCTGGTTCGAATGGTGCTGGCTGCAGGTCGCACGCTACATGCGCCGCCATGAGAAGCCATCGGTTGGCATTCTCGAAGTCAGCGAGTCGGGGATCGTCCCGCAGGTCATCGAGTTGTAGGTAGTGTTGGGAAGTGGGTGATCTCGTCTACCGTCCCGCCGGGCACGAAGATGCCGCGCTGGCAGCCGACCTGATGACGGCCTCGTATCCGGCGATGGCGCAAGACCCTGTGATGACGAGGTTGCGTTGGGAGTACCCGAGACGTGGATTTTCGTACGGCCGGTTCATCGCGGAGAGGAACGGCAAGCCGCTCGCCTTCCTGACCTGGGTCCACGGCCCGTGGGAGCAAGTCGACGATGCCCACTGCGAGGTCGAGGTATGGCTCGACCGCGCGGCGCTCGATCAAGACCTTCTCATCGAAATGTTTACCTGGATCGGCGACTACGCCGAAGCCG
Organism: Candidatus Dormiibacterota bacterium; assembly: GCA_036833175.1. Lineage (GTDB taxonomy): Bacteria > Chloroflexota > Dormibacteria > Dormibacterales > Dormibacteraceae > Palsa-870. Next base: position 30,101 of record DAITQH010000002.1, on the reverse strand, counting down.
AAGGATCGCGTCTGCTGTTCGCCTACTGCGGGGAGGACGAGCCGGAGATGCTCGGGGCGCTCGCCGCGCTTGACTACCGGCCTGAGCGCAAAGACAGGTCCTGGGAGCTGGACCTGAAGACACATGGGAGCCGCCTCGCCACTGAGGCGGCAGAAGCGCGCGACCAGATGACGGCTGCCGGCATCCAGCCGACAAACCTGGCCGGCTGGCCCGATGCAGAGCGCGTGAGAAAGCTCTACGACCTGAACGAGCGGACGGTCCAGGACGTCCCACACACACTGACCATCGTTCCCGAGGCGTTCGAGGACTTCGAGAAACGAATCGGCGCTCCAGACCGGCCGCCCGACCGCTTCTGGATTGCGCTCGACGGGGACCGGCCTGTTGCCATGTCGTACCTGAAGTACCCCCCGGTTCGTGGTGATGTCTGGACGGGCTACACGTGTACGGATCCGGAATATCGCGGGCGCGGTCTCGCCCGCGGGATCAAGCTCCAGACGCTGGCCCAGGCGGTCGAGCTGGGGGTGCCGTTCGTACGCACCGGCAACGACTCGGAGAATGCCCCGATGCTTCATATCAACGAGAAGCTGGGCTACCGGCCGCGGCCTGGATTTGTCGAGCATCACAAACGGGTAACAAAGAAAGACGATGCCTAAGGTCAAGGACCACTACGAGGTTCTGGGCGTGCCGCGCACGGCGAGCCAGAAGGAGGTTTCGACTGCCTTCCGGAAGCTGGCGCGCAAGCACCATCCAGACCTCAACGCCGGGGACAAGCAGGCCGAGGCGCGTTTCAAGGAAGTCTCGGAGGCGCACGACGTGCTGCACGACCCCAAGAAGCGGAAGCTCTACGACCAGTTCGGTCCGGATTGGGCGGCGGCGCAGGCGGCCGGGGTTCAGCCCGGCGCGCGTGGGGGAGGCGGCGGATTCCGCCCGCAGGCCGGGCCCAGCGCGCAGTACCGCACTGTGACCCCCGAAGAGATGGAAGACCTGTTCGGGAACGAGGGGGGATTCGGCGACATCTTCGGCTCGATCTTCGGCGCCAACCGCGGGCGTTCGCGCCAGGCGGAGATGGACGTGGAGGCGCCGATCACCGTGAGCTTGCCAGAGGTCTACCGGGGCACGAGCCGCACGGTCGAGCTTCCCGGTGGCCGTCGCGTCGAGGTCAAGGTCCCGGCCGGAGTCAAGGAGGGCACCGTGCTACGAGTACCCGGCCTGCGTGCCCGCGTCCAGGTGGCACCCGACCCTGTGTTCACGCGCGAAGGCAAGGACCTTCGCGTGGTGGTGCCGGTTCCGCTGCACGTCGCGCTGGGCGGCGGCGAGGTAGCGGCACCCTCGCTCAAGGGCGGGCAGGTGCAGTTCAAGGTCCCGCCGGAAACACAGAACGGCACCAAGATCCGGCTGCGCGGGCTTGGCCTATCGGACCCGAAAGGCGGACCTCCGGGTGACCTCTACGCGGAGGTCCGGGTGCAGCTGCCCGTGCCGATGGACGAGCGCACGCGCAAGTGGGCGGCCGAGCAACCGCAACCTCCGCACTAGCTGCGGAGGCCCGGATGGTCGAGTAGTTAATCTTCAGGGCGCCTTGCCCACGCCGCGCTCGCTCCGGTTGCTGCTGCCCCTCGTCTTCATCTCCGGGATGAGCTCGCTGGGCGTTGAGTTCGGCGCGTCCCGACTGCTCGCGCCCTATTTCGGCACCAGCCTGTACGTGTGGGGCGTTCTGATCGGGCTGATCCTCGTCTACCTGTCGGCCGGCTACGTGATCGGCGGCCGCCTTGCGGACAGGTATCCCCGTGACGAGGTGCTGTACCAGATCACGGCGTGGGCCGGTTTGTGGATCGGCCTGATCCCCCTCGTGAGCTATCCGATCCTGCTCGCCTCGCAGCAGGGTTTCAAAGACTTGAGTGTCGGCCTCGTCGCCGGGACGCTGCTCGCGGTGGTGCTTCTATTTGCTGCTCCGGTCATCTTGCTGGGCTGCGTCAGCCCATTCGCGATCCGGCTGTTGCTCAAAGACGTCGAGACAGGCGGCAACACGGCCGGGCGCGTATACGCGCTGTCGACCGCGGGCAGCATCCTCGGCACGTTTCTCCCGGTCTTCTGGTTCATCCCCACGTACGGCACGCGCCCGACGCTGGTGGGTTTCGGTCTCGCGCTCGTCCTGATCTCGGTGGCCGCGCTCTGGCCCCGGCGCCGCCTGTACGCGTCCTTCGCGATCGCGGTGATCCTTGCGTGGATCCTCCTACCGTCGGGGATCAAGCCTCCCGCGGTGGGAAAGCTTCTCTACGAGAAGGAGTCCGCATACAACTACATCCAGGTCGTGCAGGACGGCACGAAGACCGAGCTCATCCTCAACGAGGGGCAGGCGATCCATTCCATCTACGACTCGCAGAGCCTGATCACCGGCGGCCCCTGGGATTACATGGTGATCGCGGATTCGTTCCGACCGGCCCAGGTCGCCGAGCCGAAGCCCAAGAGCGTGGCCATCCTCGGCCTCGCCGGCGGGACGGCGGCGCGCCAGTACACAGCGGCGTATGGCGATCAGGTTCAGATCACCGGCGTGGAGATCGATCCTGCCATCCTCGACGTCGCGTATCGCTACTTCCATCTCGATGAACCCAATGTCCATCCTGTCGTCGCCGACGCGAGGTACTGGCTCGACACGCATTCGGGCAGGTACGACGTCATCGCCCTCGACGCGTACCAGCAGCCGTATATCCCGTTCCACCTCACCACGCGCGAGTTCTTCAGCGGGGTGCGGGACCATTTGAGCCCGGGTGGCGCGGTCGTGGTCAACGTCGGTCGCACGACCACGGACTTCAGGCTCGTGGATGCGATCGCGAGCACTATGGCCGCCGTTTATCCGAACGTGTTCCTGGTCGACGTCCCCGACTTCTCGAACACGATGGTCTACGGGACGACGGAGCCGACGACGATCGCCGACGTCGAGCACAACCTGGGCCTGATCAACGAGCCGCTCGCGCGCGCGGTCGCGACAAGCGCCATGAGCGATGGTGGGCTGCGCGTCTCGCAGTATCACGGCCAGGTTTTCACGGATGACCTCGCACCGGTCGAGCGCCTGATCGACCAGATCATCTTCACCTATGCGACGGGGCGCTGACCTAGTCGGTCGGCGGATGCAGAGGTGTTCGCACCTGCTCGCCCGCCAGGGGACGGTCTTGCTCGAGGCACAGCAGGCGCACGCGGCCTGTGGCCACTATCCGGTCCTCGTCGTCGAAGATGGTCGCCTCCCAGACCTGCGTCGTGCGGCCGCGCGTGATGGGAGTCGAAATCGCGTGGAGCTTCGCTCCCAGGCGCACAGCGCGCACGAAGCTCGTGCTGTTCTCGAGACCGACGACGGACTGACCGCGAGGCAACGCGAACAGCGCTGCTCCGACCGAGGCCAGGGTTTCGATCAGGCCGCAATGAACGCCTCCGTGAACCACGCCGTATGGCTGCAGGTGTTGAGGTCCCACAGTGAGCTCCCCCTTCACCTCGTCCGCGGTCGCTCGCGTGATGGCGATACCCATCGTCTGCGGCCAGCCACCCTTCAACTCGTTCATCCGCTCGGAGAAGTCCTCGCCCACCGAAGCAATCCTAGTGGTGGGCTGGGATCGGCCTGAAAACCTGGCAAAAAAAAGACGAGGGCCTGGATTACCCAGGCCCTCGCCGGTCGACGTTCGCAGTGCTTCCCGCCTCCGACTCCAGGAGCCGGATTCGGAATGGAAGCCCTAGAGGCTTAGATCCTCCCGAGCTCCCGGCTGGCAAACGAGGCGGTTGGCACCACGATTCGGTTTATCCAAGCTTCCGCCTCACCTCCTTTGCCCCACGGGCGTTGAACTTCGCACCGAAGTGTACCAGCCGGTCGGCCCCTCAAACCCAACTAGACTCTTCGCTCGATGGCCCGCACGCGTGTTGCTTTCACTGAAGACGCGAGCTGTTGACGGCTGACCCTCACGTTACAAATTCCAGCCCCCCACCCGTCGCTTCGCGCCGACCTCCGTTTGAGGGGGGAGGTCCCCCCTTAGGGCCCCGAGCCCTGCGAAGCCGGTTCTCGGCGCACCCCCCCGGGCGAGCGGGGAGGTTGAAGAAGCGAGTCGTCATCAAGCCAGACGGTCGATACCTCATCTACTACGAACGACCATGAGTGAGCTCCGCTGGCACCCACTTCTCGAAGAATGGGTCACGGTCGCCCCCTGGCGGCAGGACCGTACCTATCACCCGCCAGCCGACCACTGCCCGCTGTGTCCAACTCGCCCCGGAAAAGAAGAGACCGAGATCCCGGAGCCCGACTACCACATCGCCGTTTTCGAGAACCGCTTTCCCGCGTACACCGGCGAGCAGGGACGCTGCGAGGTCGTCTGCTACACGCCGGATCACGATTCATCGCTGGGTGAGCAGACCGTGGATCACATCCAGGATCTCATCGAGGTCTGGCGCGATCGGACCAAAGAGCTCGGCCGCCTGCCCAACGTGCGTTACGTCTTCGTTTTCGAAAATCGCGGTGAGGCGATAGGCGTCACGCTCAGCCATCCGCACGGACAGATCTACGCGTACCCGTTCGTGCCTCCGATCGTCCAGCGGGAGCTAGGCGCAGAGGCGCGTCACATGCGGAAGACGGGACGGTGCCTGTACTGCGACATCATCGAAGGCGAGGAAAGCGACGAACGAACGGTCCTTCGCGACGAGCGCTGGATCGCGTTCGTCCCACCGTTCGCGCGCTGGCCTTACGAGGTCCACCTCGCGCCGATTGGCCATCGAGGCGGGCTCGCGGACCTCGATGAGGACGAGGACGAGTCTTTCGCACGCACCCTCAAGGGCCTGCTGCAGAAGTACGACCGGCTGTTCAGCCGTCCGCTTCCCTACGTGATGGCGATGCACCAGAAGCCGCCCGGCCCCGGAGGCCGGCATCACCACTTCCACGTGGAGTTCTATCCGCCCAACCGCAGCCGGGACAAGTTGAAGTACCTCGCCGGGTCCGAGATCGGCGCCGGCGCGTTCATCCTCGACGCGCGGGCCGAGGACACGGCCGCCGAGCTGCGTGGAATCTAGCCGGGCCTGGGGCCGCTGGCTTGGGCGCGCGCCCGGCCGCGTAAACCTCATCGGGGAGCACGTCGACTACCTCGGCGGTGTCGTCCTGCCGGCGGCGATCGACAAGTACACCACCGCGACTGGGCATCCTGCGGAGACGTGGTTGGTGGAAAGCGTCGTGTCCGGAGGTCTCGCCTACGTCCGCGCGATGGGGGAGGAGCTGGGCGTGAAGCCACAAGCGGTAACCGTCACCTCGGAGGTACCTCCATCGACGGGCGTCAGCTCGTCGGCTGCTCTCCTGGTGGCCGTGGCGGTGGGCCTCAGTCCGGACATGGAGGCAATGGAGGCGGCGCTTGCTTGCCAGCGCGCCGAGCAGAAGGCGACCGGGGTGCAGGTCGGCGTGATGGACCAGGTCGCCTCAGCGCTCGGCCGTCGTGGTCACGCGCTTCTGCTGGACTGCGCGACCCTGGAGTACGAAGCAGTGCCCTTCCCCGATGAGCTCGCCATTGCCGTGATCGATTCGGGCGAGCACCGCGCCCTGGCCGATACCCCGTACAACGAGAGGAGGCGCGAGGCGGAGGCTTTCGTTCCGAAGCGCCGCCGGCATGTCGATTCCGAGATCGCTCGTGTGCACGCCTTCGTCTACGCGCTGGGACGCGGCGACTTCATCGCGCTTGGTCGGCTCCTGAAGGAGTCGCACCAGAGTCTCCGCGACGATCTCGAAGTGTCGACCCCGACCGTGGACGCGATCGTCGAGAAGGCGTGGGGGATCGCGGGATGCTTCGGCGCTCGCATCATGGGCGCCGGGTTCGGCGGCAGCATCCTCGCTCTCGTCGATCGCACGCAGACCGAGACGTTCGCCGCCTCGATCGGCCGGCCGGTGCTCTTCTGCGCGACCGCCGACGGCGCATACACGGCGTTGGGGATGATGGGATAGATGAGCGACTGCCTTTTCCTTCCCTTGCCGCAGCGGTCAGCGGGGATCCGGGAGCTGAGCGCGTGGGAGGCGGTGTGGATGCCGCTCGGAGAGGGCGAGGCGGAGGGCCTGACCGTCGGTCGCAGCTCCGGGTGGAAGCCGATCGAGGTTCCTCGCCAGCTGTCGGCGCGTGAGGGACGGCAGTCCGTCTGGTACCGCACCGAGTTCCCGCGCCCAGACCACTCGGGCCGTATCGTGCTGCGTTTCGGCGGTGCCTTCCTGGCCACGAACGTTTGGCTCAATGGAAAGCTGCTTGGGTCCCACTACGGGTACTTCGCGCCGTTCGGCTTCGACATCACGCCGTACCTCAAGCCGGAGAACCTGCTCGTCATCTGCTGCGAATCGCCTGTCGAAACGCAACCGGACAAGAAGCGCCACATCATGGGGCTGTTCAACGACGGCGACCTTAAGCCGTATCCCGCCTCCGCCTACTCCAGCCTCCCCGACACCTACCAGTGGGAGGTGCCCGTCGGGCTCTGGCGCCCGGTCGAGCTCGAGTACGTCGGGCCGATCACGATCGACTGGATGCGCATCAAGCCGCACTTCGAGGGCGGCGACGGCCGCCTCGAGGTCGAGGCAAGGCTGCGCAACCTCGACGGCCGGCAGATGGAGGGCGAGGTGGAGCTGAGCGTGCCGGTGCCTGGGCGCGATCCGCTGCGTCTGAAGCGCGCGGTGCGCCTCGCCGGCGGCGCGGACCAGACGCTGACCATGCGCCTCGCTTTTCCCGGCGCGCGACGCTGGGATCCGTGGAGGCTGGGCGAGCAGCCAATCTATCGCGCCGAGCTCATCACGCGCGCCGCCGGAGCGACTGAGTCGGCTCGCGTAGAGGACACGTTCGCGTTTCGGGATCTGACGTGGGACATCGGCCCGCGCCGGTGGGCGCTGTCGGTCAACGGGCGCCCGATCTTTCTGCGCGGCGCTTGCTACGCGCCGTCGTACCGCCTCGATGAGCTGACGCCCGAACGTTTTGACGCCGATCTCGAAACTGCGAGGCGCGCCAACATCGATGCGCTGCGGGTAGTGGCCAACGTGCTGCCGGACGACTTCTACAAGCGCGCTGACGCTGCGGGAGTGATTGTCGTGCAAGACCTGCCGCTGACGGGGACCTACGTCTACCATGCCGCGGGCGGAGAGGCCCGCTTCTTCGAGCAGGCCGCGCGAGAGCAACAAGCCGAGATGGTCGAGATGCTCCACAACCGGCCTTCGATCGTGCTTTGGGTTGCGCATGACGATCCGCCCTGGCTCGCGACGAACTCAGACCTCGGCGAGGTTCACGCCGTGCGGCAGAACCATTCGATCGACCAGGAGCTCAAGGCCTCGTTCGAACGCCTTGACCCGAGCCGTCCGGCCCTGGCGGCCTCTGGCGACGTCGACCTGCACCTGATGCAGGGCTGGTCCACCGGCTCGTGGGCCGACCTCGCCCAGGTCGAACCGATGATGGTCACCGCCTTCGGGGCGCAGTCGCTGCCGGACGCCGATTCACCGGTGTGGCAGGAGATCGAGACGCGTTGGCCGGCCGCAGATGACGAACCGTCGTGGCGCCACTCCGGCTTTCAGCCGGTCAACTGGGCGGAGCGAGGCGCCGGGCTGCCTTCCTCTCACCAGAGCCTCGAGTCTTACGTCGAAGCGTCACAGCAGTATCAGGCGGAGCTGGTGGAGTTTGCCGCCGAGCACATGCGCACGCGCAAATTCGAATCGTGCTGGGGAGCGTTCGCGTATCACCTCGTCGATCCATTCCCGGGTATCGGGTTTGGCCTGATGGACAGCGCGAGACGGCCGAAGCCCGCCCTCGCAGCGCTCACGCGCGCCTTCCAGCCGACTCGGGTGATTCTCGAGCCGCTCGCTTTCGAGGCCGGGCGCCCATTCGGAATCCTTCAGAAACCTGACGTGCCTTTCGCCGCCAGGCTCGTCATCGTCAACGACGACCCGGAAGTCTCCGGGCGCGGCTCGATCCGGTGGTCGGTGTCGCGCGAGCGGGCTGCAGGCGGTGGGGGCGTCAAGCGTCTTCGTGACGCGATGCAGAGAAAGTCCTACGCGGGCACGGTGGACGTCGAGGTTCCGACCGCCTTCGAGCCGGCCGTGAGCGCCACCACCCTGAGTCTCCCGCTCCCGGCCGAGGGCGACTACCGGCTGGAGGCTGTTTTGACCGTGGCGGGACGCGAGCTTGACCGGGCGGAGTTGCTGTTCACCGTCACCTCCTCGATCCCGACGCCACGACCGCGACCCGAGATACCGCGCTATCTCGCCGAGCGGCTCGCAGACGTGTCCAGCCTTCGGGCCGAGAAGGAGGGCATGAGCTTCGTCCTGGAAAACCGGACGCGGCCTGCCGTGCTGGTCGGCGTCACCGGCCTTCGTCTGGACGGCATCGTGCTCACCCGCCATCAGCTGCAGATCGAGACCCACGCTGCACTGGCGCCCCTCCCACGGCGCCTCGACCTGCCGCTGGGAAGACGCGTGGTGGTGTACGTGCTCGGCGATCCGCTTGGCGCCGGAGCGCATTCGCTGGAGGCGGACATCACCGTGCCCGGGATCGCCTCGGGGCGCCTGGTCATTGAAGGATCGGTCGATGCGTAAGCATCTAAGGGACGCGCGATCCCCGCTCAAGATGTGAGGCGCGGCCGAAAAGCCGTCGGCGGATCTTCGGCGCCCATGCGGCCCATCTCCGGGTTCAGCTCCTGCGCTGCTCGCTCACGCATCAACGGATGCGCTCGCTGCGCTGCTCGTCGCTTCACCCGGATCTGGACCACCTGGACACCGAATCTCTCGCCGAGGTTTTTCGGCCGCGCCTCCAGTCACGGATGCCATACTTCAGCACTACGCGATTGCTGCTTTACGTCACTGATCTGAGCCGGAATCGGCGAAAGGGAGGCTCTCCACAGGATGTCGGTTGAATACGCATACATAGTCCTGGCGGTAGTCGCCCTGGTCGCCGGCCTCCTCTACATGCGCGTGCGGCGCCGCCGCCGCCGGAAGAAGTCGGCGCCGCCGGTTCGCCCCGCATCGCCGGTGAACCAGACCGCGGGAGTGGCCTCGACCTGGGCTCCGCCCGCCTCCGCGACGCACGTACCTAGCCCGATCGCGCCGACCGTGGTCGTGCCGCCGTCGTCATCTCCAAGCTGGGACCAACCCGCCGCCTCGCCGTCCAAGCCCGGCCAGGGCACCTGGGGCGCGCCCGGGTCGCCGCCGGCCGCTCCCGCGCCGACATGGGGTTCACCCGCGGCGCCGGTCGCATCTGCTCCGGGCGCGCCTGCTCCTGCTCCGACGTGGGGATCGCCGGCACCTGCGGCGCCGCCGCCACCCGCACAGCCTGGGTTCGCTCCACCCCCGTCCGCGCCGGCGCCAGGATGGGGAGCGCCCGCACCTGCGCCATCGTGGGGAGCGCCTCCTCCGGCGCCATCGGCTTCCGCACCCGAAGCGGCCCCTCCGGTCGCTCCCGATCCTTCCTGGGGAGGCCCCGCCGAAGCGGCTGCGCCAGCGTGGGGAGCGCCTGGTGCCCCACAATCCCCGCTCCCGACAGCGCCTTCGTGGAATCCACCGGCCGCGGCCTGGAACGCACCGCCGCCTGCTTCCGCTCCCGCGGCCCCCTCATCGACGGACTGGGGCGCGCCGCCTCTGGCGTCGGCAGCGCCACCGCCGACCGTCGCACCCTCCTGGAACGCGCCCGCGCCGGCCGGTTGGGAAGATGCGCCTAAGACCGAAGAGCCCGCCGCTCCCGCCGCACCATCGTGGTCGGCTCCGGCCGCTCCGCCGGTCGAGCCCTCAGCGGCTCCGCCACCGTGGAACTCGCCCGCGCCCGCGCCCGCGGCTTCGGCGCCTGTCGCGCCGTGGTCAGCCCCGGCGCCGGCTGCGCCCGACGCAAGCTCCACCGATGCAGTCCTCGCCGCGGGGGCAGCGGCATCTGAATCCCCAGCCCAGGCCGCCGCGGAGTCGCACGAGGCGCAGGCCGCCATGCCCTGGGAGGCTCCTGCCGGCGCGCCGGCGGGCGAGCAGCCACGTGACGTGGCCGAAACGGTGGTCCCCGACGTCGCCGCCACGATGATGACCTCGGAAGCGTCCGCCGAGAATCGCGAGTCGACCACACTTATGCCCGCCTGGCAGCCGCCGCCTGCGGCCCCTGCTGCCGCCGACGTCGCCGAGACGATGGCCATCGATCACAAGATCCAACCGATGATGGGAACAGCTCCGGGCGCCGGTCGGCAGGCAGAGCTGACGATCGAGACCGGACCCGATGCCGGGCACAGCCATCGCGCCGCCGACAACGCGCTTCGCCTTGGTCGCTCGCCGGACAACGACGTGATCCTGAGAGATCCCGCGACCAGCGGCCATCACGCGCGCCTCGAGCGGCGAGGCGATCAGTTCTGGCTCGTCGACCTCGGGAGCACGAACGGCACGCTCGTCAACGGCGAGCCGATCCAGGAGAAGGAGCTCAGCCACGGCGATCGGGTCACCATCGGCCAGAACGCGGTGCACTTCTCAGTCATAGGCTCCTAAGCGAGTGAACCGCCGCCGCCAGCCGGGCCACCCCTGCCTTCGCCTCGTCGCACCGACCAGCGACCTGGCGGTCGCCTGCCGCGATCTGTGACCCTGCCGGCTGCGTCGGTTCACTGATGCGGCTTCGGATCGCATGGGCGACCGATCCCGGTCTCGAGCGTGAGGAGAACGAAGACGCCGTGGTTGTCTGGCGCAACAAGGCGGGACTCGACACGCTGCTCGTCGTGTGCGACGGAATGGGCGGCCATGCGGCGGGCCAGACGGCGAGCTCCATCGCATCCAAAACGGTAACGCGGATCCTGGCCGAAGACGGGCAGGAAGGCCCGGACGTCGAACGCCTGAAGCGGGCATGCAAAGAAGCGAACACGGCGGTGTTCGAGGCGGCGCGCGACAACCCTGACTGGGCGGGCATGGGCAGCACGATGGTGATTGCAGCGATCCGGGCCGGCGAGATGGCAGTGCTCAACGTGGGCGACAGCCCGGCCTACCTGTTTCGCAACGGCCTCGCCACGCTCGTCTCGCAAGACCACTCGTGGCCGGCTGAACAGGTGCGGCTCGGCCTCATCAAGCCAGAGGAAGCCGCCACGCACCCTCTCAAGCACCGGCTGACACGAGCGGTCGGCGTGTGGGAGGCGATCCAGCCGTTCGCGGACAAGATCACGCTCGATGAAGGCGATGCGGTCGTGCTGTGCAGCGATGGGGTCGAGACCGCGGGCGTAAGCGTGGAGGAGATGGGTCGGCTGCTGCTGAAGGACGGCAACCTCGACCGCGGGGCCGAGCGCGTCATCGAGCGCTGCCGCGAGCTGGGCGCGCCGGACAACGTCACGCTGGCGGTCGCTCGAGTTGAGGTGGACGTTACTAAGCCCGCTGTGCTGCCCAAGATGAAGCTTTAGCCGCCGCCCCCCATCCGGCGCGCCGCTTCGCGGCGGGCCACCTTCCCCCTGGCGGGGGAAGGGGAGGTCTTTAGTAGGCGCTCGCTAGAAGTTCTGTTATGTGTTCTGTCCTCATTTTCGACCCCTGTGAACGGAGGCCTGCCCCTAATTGCATCTGACAGCCTGGGTTGGCGCTGATGACCACGTCGGCCCGCGTGGCGGAAAGGTCGGCGAGCTTCTCTTGAAGGATTCGATTTGACATCGACGGCTCTAGCGTGCTGTACAGACCCGCGGCCCCGCAGCAAATCTCCGGGTGGCGCATCTCTACAAACTCGATGCCCGGCAGCGAGCGGATAAGGTCGCGCGGCTGCTTCTTGATACGTTGCGCGTGCGCGAGGTGGCAGGCGTCCTGGTAAGTGACTCGGAGCTTGACGTCCTTCTTCGGCGCGGGCAACCCGACCTCGGCGAGCCACTCGGTGATGTCCTTCACGCGGCCTTTGAGCTCGGGATAGAAGTCCTTGAGGTGGGCTCCACATCCCGCGGAGTCAACGACGAGCGCGTCGAAATTTCCGTTGAGGTAGGTCTGCGTGTTCGCGTCGCGCAGCCGTTCCGCGCTTTCCAGGTCGCCGTTGTGCGCGAACAGCGCGCCGCAACATCGCTCACCCGGTGGAAACCACACCTCGCATCCGGCGAGTTGCAGGAGCTTGACCGCCGCCTCGTGCGATTGCGGGTAGAGGATCGGCATCACACACCCGACGAGAAACGCGACGCGATGCTTGCGCGGGCCGATCGCCGGCGCGACGTCGCCTGCCGGGCGCCGGAACTGAGGCCGCAGCCTGGGCAGCTGTCGCCCTGAGCGGACGATCGACGTGAGCTTCAGCGTCTGCGCCGCGCGTGTTGCCATGCCTGCTGCGCGCAGGCGGGTGGGGTGGGCCAGCAGCTGGCGCAGGGCGAGTTTGCTCAAGGTGCGTTTAGCCGACGGCCGGCGCAGGCGCTCGACCTCAGCGCGTCCGGCCTCGATGATGCGTCCGTAGGGTACGCCCGAAGGGCAGACCGCCTCGCAGGTGCGGCAGCCGAGGCACAGGTCGATGTGGCGCACCTGCTCCTCGTCGAAAGGCAGCGTGCCGCGCTTCCACTGGGTCATGAGATACAGGCGGCCGCGAGGCGACTCGGTCTCCAGACCGGTGACGCGGAAAGTCGGACACGCGTCGAGGCACAGTCCGCAGTGGACGCAGGTGCTGAGGTCGTCGTCGCTCAGCAGCTCGAACGGTTTCAAACCACGAACCTTCCCGGGTTCAGGATTCCCTGTGGATCGAACTCGTGCTTGATGCGCCGCATGAGCTCGATGGTCGCGGGTGCCGTGCCCCAGGCGCCCAGCACGGTTGCAACCTCCGGGCGCGCCGCCATCAACACGAGCGAACCATGCGCCGCCTCCGCCGCAGCGCGGATCTTCCCGAGGTCATCCGAATGGTCATCGAAAGTCCAGTACGCAATGCCACCGCCGGGCGAGGCCCACCACTGCGCACCTGCCGGTAGGCCCGACAAGATCTTCCGCAGCGCATCGCGGGGCGCCGCGATGCGCGCAAAGGATTCCGGCCCGCGCTTTGAGTGTTCGGTCCAGACGGATCCCTCGGCCTTCTTCCACCCGAGCTCCGAAACCATCCGGTTCACGGCATCGGGGCTGCCGAAGAAGCGTGCCAGCACACGGCCGTCCGAGAACAGCTCCAGCGCGGCCGGCGCGAGGGGGAGGTCCAGAGCGCCAGCCGCGCCATCCCACGCGTCATCGATCGAGCCGTGAACTTTTTCGACGGTGATGTCGAGGAGGGGCCGGGGGAAGACTTTGAAAGACGCGGCCACGATCACGCCAAGCGAGCCCATCGCCCCGAAGTGCAACTTCATGAGGTCGTATCCGCTCACGTTCTTGACCACGCGCCCGCCGGCCGTGGCTAGGTGACCGTCGGGCAGGGCGACACGGATCCCGATCAGGTAATCGCGCGGGGAGCCGAAGCGCAGGCGAAGCGGTCCGGTCCACCCGGTCGCGAGGAGGCCGCCGATCGTGTGACCTGGCGAGTTGAAAGGGTCGAGCGGCAGGAACTGGCCGGCCTTGCCGAGCTCGGCCTGCAGGGCCTCGAGCGTGATTCCCGCCTCCACGCTCACGACCATGTCCGCCTGCGAGTGCTCGAGCACGCGGTCAAGTCCCGTGGTGTGCATCTCCACGTCGCAGCGAAGCGCTGGGGCGCCCATGCCCGCGGCCCTCCCGCCACCGACCGGAACGACCGCCGACCCGCTCTCAGCCGCCTCATGGAGACGCTTGGCGAGGTCCTCCGCGGTGGTGGGCTTCTCGACGATGGGCGTCTTCATCACCACCATTTGGCTTCAATGGCCAGGCCCGTGCGCCCAGCGAGGTGGACCTGCTTGCGCGTCGGGTCGGGGAAGATCTTGCCCGGGTTGAGGATGCCGTCGACGTCGAACACTCGCTTGACTCGCTGCATCGCGTCGAGGTCGTCTGGACTGTAGACCCAGGGCATGAACGCGCTCTTCTCCAGCCCGATGCCGTGTTCGCCCGACAGCGCACCGCCCAGCTCCACAACCGCGCGCAGCATCTCCTCGCCCGCGCCTTCCACCTGGTGTAGCACCTCGCGGTCGCGCAGGTCGAACAGGATGTTCGGGTGCAAATTTCCGTCGCCGGCGTGAAAGACGTTTGCGACCGGCAGCTTGTAGTGCTCGCCGATCTCGCCGACGGCTGACAGCACCTGCGGCAGGCGCGAGCGCGGCACCACGCCGTCGTGCAGGTAGTAGTTAGGCTTGATCCTGCCCAGCGCGCCGATCGCGCCCTTGCGTCCGGCCCAGAGAAGATCCCGCTCGGCCTGCGTCTGCGCTTCGCGAAGCGCATAACCCTCGTTCTGCTCGAGCACCTGGCGGATCGCTCCTATCAGCTCAAGCGTTGACTCCGCGATGCCGTCGACCTCGACGAGCAGGACTGCGCCCGCATCCGTTGGATAGCCCGCGTGGTAGTGAGCCTCGACGGCGCCCACTGTCATGTGATCCATCATCTCGAGCGCCGAGGGCACGATTCCGTGCGCGATGATCGCGGACACGGCGTGGCTTGCCGTCTCGATGGTCGGGAAGGCGGCCAGCAGCGTGGCGACGCTGGGGGGAATGCGCAGCAGCCGGACCTTGATCTTCGTGATCGCGCAAAGTGTGCCTTCCGAACCGACGAGCACCCCGCACAGGTCGAGGCCGATGCGGTCCGGCGCGTCGCCGCTCACCCAGTGGACGCTGCCGTCCGCGAGCACGACCTCCATGCCGAGCACGTGGTTGGTGGTCACGCCGTAGTAGAGGCAATGAGGTCCGCCGGAGTTCTCGGCCGCGTTACCACCGATCGTGCACGCCTTCTGGCTCGAAGGGTCGGGGGCGTAGAAGAGGCCGTGTGACGCGGCGACCAGCGACAGCTCCTGGTTGACCACGCCGGGCTCGACCATCGCGGTCTGCGCGACCGGGTCGATCTCGATGCGCCGCATGCGCGTCACCTGCAGGGCGATGCCGCCGCGAATCGTCACCGCGCCACCCGAAAGTCCGGTGCCCGCGCCACGCGGCACCACCGGTATGCGGTGCTTCGCGGCCACCTTGATCACGCTCGCGACCTGTTCGGTCGTCGCGGCCAGGACGACGGCGTCGGGAAGGGCGCCCTCAATCGATGCATCGCGCTCAAACATGCGGAGGTCGTTGGCCGAGTCGATCACGGCCTCGCGGCCGACTATCCGTCTGAGCTCTTCCACCACCGACGATGCCAAGCCCATCAGGCGAGCGGCGCCTCGCGTTCGGGGCTGCGCTCGAACGCTTCGAATCTTCGCGTCATCGCGCCGGGCAGGCCGGGGGCCTCCACCGGCTGTGCGCCGACGATGAGGAGGTCGAGCCAGGGACGGCATTCTCCGTCGGATGGCATGCGGTCCGTACGCTCGAAGATCGCCTCCTGGATGCGGCTGTGCGGCGAGACCTGGATCGTGTACCAGACCGACAGGCCATCAGGCGTCACAGCGTGGTGAGTCTCGTCGACACGCCGGTTGATGGGCAATCGCATCGGCTTTGCTTCGGCCGCCGCCCGCAGCCGTGTCGCGATCGCCACGATGTCGTTCACCGTGTCCAGCTTAAACTCGAACGCATGACTGGCCGCGAACGCGTGAAAGCTGCGATTGAGATGGGAGTGGCCGACAGGCCGCCGGTGGGAGCGTGGGGACACACCTACCGCGAGGAATGGTCGTCCCGGGATCTGGCGTCGATCACGGT
>DAITQH010000002.1:0-14356 GCA_036833175.1 Candidatus Dormiibacterota bacterium | reverse complement strand
GGGGACACACCTACCGCGAGGAATGGTCGTCCCGGGATCTGGCGTCGATCACGGTCGAGCGCGCGCGTAAGTTTGGTTGGGACTTCGTGAAGTTCCAGCCGCGCGCGAGCAGCTTCGCCGAGGCGTTTGGATCGGTGTACAAGCCCGCCGGTCATCGGATGAAAGGACCGGTGCTCGTCAGCGCCGCCGTGCCAGATCTCGAATCCTGGAGCGGCGTGGAGCTCGTCAACCCCAAAGCTCTCGACGACCAGGTGAAGTCGATCGGGATGGTGGCGAAAGAGCTCGGCCCCGACGTTCCGGTGATCCAGACCGTGTTCAGCCCCATCACCGTCGGCGGCTACCTGGTTGGCAAGTCGCAGTCCCGCATCGTGCGCGAGCTGCGCAAGCACCCGGACCTGGTTCGGCCCGCGCTGCAGCGCATCGCCGATGCGCTCGTGGATTTCAGCCGTCGATCGGTTGAGGCCGGCGCCGCCGGAATCTTCTACGCGATTTCCGGATATGCCGGCCGTGGAGTCATGCCCGAAGCCGTGTACCGCGAGCTGGTGCTGCCTTACGACCTGAGCGTGCTGAGCCGGCTGCCGGCGGAGGCGTGGTTCAACGTCGTGCACCTCTGCGGCTCGAACCTCAACTTCGGCCTGGCGCGAGAGATGCCGGCGCAGGTGGTCAGCTGGTCGATCCACAACCAGGGCAACCCCTCGCTGGCCGAGGGTAGGAAGCTGAGCGACCGCGCAGTGATGGGCGGGCTGGGTCAGCGCGCGAGCCTTCTCTATGGGCCACCGGCGGAGGTCGAGGCCGAGGCACGCCGGGCCGTCGCAGAGACGGGCGGTCGCGGATTGTTGCTGGCGCCGGGTTGCTCGGTTCCGACGCGCGCCAAGGACATCAACCTGGCCGCAATGGTTGCGGCGATCGCCGCATGAGCCGCGTCGAGGGTCTTGCTGAAATCGTGCTTTGGGTGCACGACATGGATGCGGCCCTGCATTTCTATCGCGCCGGGTTCGGGCTGGAGCTGATCTCGCCGCCGGAGCTGCCGAACAAGTTCCTCCGCGCCGGTCACGGCGCCTTCGGGGTACCGGAGATGGTCGTGCTCGTTCCGCATCCCGACCCGTCGCTCGAGTTTCCCCGCGAGAAGGTGAAGCGAGTCCTGCATCACATGGCGTTCCGGGTGGAGGCGAAGGCGTTTGACGAGCTAGAGCTGCATTTCATGGCGGAGGGCATCGAGGTGCGCACCGGAGTGCACCCCGTGCTTAAAGGCACGCGCACCTTCTATGTCGACGACCCCGACGGGAACGAGGTCGAAGTTATCGCTCCTGCTTAGCCGGCCATCAAGGAGGCCCGAATGGCAGCACCGACGAATGGCATCCCCCCGCCGTCTGACGAGGTCGTCATCCGTCTGGCCACTGTCGCGGTTGACGTTGAAGAGCTGCTCATGGCCGACAACCCGGTGGACAAGACGCCGGTCGGTCTCAGGAGCGCCAAGAACGATCGGCGCCGGACGATGGAGAGCATCCTGGTGCTGCTCGCCGACCCGGGGGTGCGTGAATACGTAGCAGAGTTGAAGCGCCTAGGGTTGGTCACGCCCAAGGGTGAATAAGCGGTTCAGGAGAACGAACTTCCAACTTTGCGAATCGAACATGCGGTCCCCGACTTCACCGGCTGGAAGCGAGCCTTCGACAGCGATCCGGCCGACCGCAAGGGATCTGGCGTTCGCCGGTATGAAGTCCTGCGGTCGGTCGAGGATCCCAACTTCGTGATGATCGACCTGGAGTTCGACAATCTCGAAGACGCCGAAGGGCTGCTGGCCAAGATGCGCCACGTGTGGAACGGCGAAGGCCGCAACGTGATGAGGAACCCGCAGGCCCGCATCGTCGACACAGTCGAGACGATCGAGCTCTGAGCTAGGACCTGGCTAATGGCCGTAGTCGCGAGGCCGTCTCCGGCCTGACCCTTAAGCGGTCTGCGACTGGCTGTCGGGTTGCGGGCTTCGCGACAGCAACGTGGCGCTCACGCCGACGATGAGCGCGATCGTGCCCACGACCAGGCTGAGTGGCTCCGGAAGGTGAATGCCGAGCGCGCTGTCAACCGAGTACTGTCCTGGGCCGGTTATCGCGAGCGCCGCAGCCGGCACGATGAGGGAGAGATTGAACTCAAATCCGCCTTTCGAGGCCCAGAAGCCTTTGGCCAGATGGACGGTGGCGATCGCGACCAGCATGGCGCCGGCGATCGCCAGGCCGCCCAGCGGAGAAAGCAGACCCAGCGCGAGCAATACGCCGCCGCCGAACTCCGAGAGCGCCGCGACCCAGGCCCACGGCTGAGCCGGGCGGATGCGAAGCCGCTGGACCGACTGGGTCCACTTGGTCATGCCGGGTCCGCCCCACACGCCGAAGAGCTTCTGGGCGCCGTGGGCGGCAATGATCAGGCCGATACCGAGCCGAAGAATCAACAGTCCAAGTGCGGTCATCATCGCTTCACCTACCTCTCAGGCACCCTCAACATTCCGTACCCCGTGGGTCGCGGGCTTGAAACATGAACGCCGGATAGACTCACCGCGGAGGGCCCGTAGCTCAGCTGGTCAGAGCGGCCGACTCATAATCGGCTGGTCGTTGGTTCGATCCCAACCGGGCCCACCAATGGTCTAGTTCATCTTCGAGCCTCGTTGGTGACAGCTGGCTTAGTCGGTCAAGCGCCAAACCAGACCTTAGGCGGTCTACCCGGCGGATCGATAATCGCGACACCCCGCGACTGCAGCGCATCTAATACCCCAACCCGATTGAAGGTCCAGAAGACCACGGGTGCTCGGTGGGCTATCAGCAACCTCACTCCCGGACTCCCAAGCATGCCGCCAACGACAGGCGTGGCGCCTTCGAGATCTTTCCACGCTAAGCGCGTGTGCGCTATACCAAACGCGCGCAGGACCAGGCCGTCGTCCGAGAGCGTGAGTCGAGCAAACGGCCAGGTGGCGTTGAAGCCCGTTGACGTGCGAAGTCCACCCGTGAACGCTTTCCTTGACACCCCTGTCATTGTGGATAGCTAACGCCGAAGACAGCCTTCATCTTGTCGACGGCCGGGCCCAGCAGACAGGTCACGGCCATAATCGGCGCATGAGTGGCGACAAGGACTGGAGGCTCCAGGGGCAGGAAGAATATCTCCAGGGCGCAACTCTTTTGCGGAAGCCGTACAAGGCCGGGACCGAAGACTGGGACCATGACCACTGCGAATTCTGCTGGGCCACGTTCATGGAGCCGGCGCTCTCGCCCGAGGATCCAGAAGTCCTGATCGAAGGATATTCGGTGCAAGGACGCGGACCAGACGCTTCATCCGGCGGGCAGATGGGCCGCGTCTATGCCGATGACCAAAAGACGATTCACTCCAAAACGGGCGGCGCCGACGTGACCGACTACTGGTGGGTTTGTCCGACTTGCGTCAGGGATTTTGCCCAACGTTTCGAGTGGATCGTCCTGGAAGAGGCGGTAAGTCCCCGACCGGAAAAAAGAAAGGCCCCGCGGAAATCCCGCGAGGCCTCGAGGAAAAAAGTCCTCTAACGCTTAGGTGCGCACCATCCCGCGTCCGCGGAAGATCATGCGGAACACGAAGAGCAGGATGCAGGCGCCGACGAAAGCTACGACGATCTCGATGACGATGTTCGACACGCCCAGGCCAACCAGGCCGGCGAGCCAGCCACCGAGGAACGCGCCGAGGATACCGACGACGATGTCCCAGATCACGCCCAGCCCGTGGCCGGTCATGACCTTGCCGGCCAGGAAGCCCGCCAGCGCGCCGACGAGGATGAAAACGATCAGTCCCATTCTTGGATCCCTCCGAATCCGCCTTGCGGCGGTGAATTACTGCGGTCGATAGGGAAACGGGTGGCGTGGCCGTTCCACCCACTCGCCAGGAGGGGCCCGGCCGCAGCGCCACCCATGGATCAGACTGAAGGACGGCTCACCTTAATCTGGCGGAGAGAGCCGAATACGCTCAAACATACGTTCGGACAGGGGGCTCTGGGATGCACTCGATAACGCAGCGCGCAATCGCCGAGACGTTCGGCACGGCGGTGCTGGTTCTCGTCGGTCCGGGTTCGGTCGTAGCGACGCTCGCGCTGGCGGGGAAGGCTGTGCCGACGGTGACTGAGGCGGACTTCCTCGCCATCGCCTTCGCGTTCGGTTTCACCATCATGGCCCTCGTCTACGCGATCGGAAAAGTGTCGGGCTGCCATATCAACCCCGCCGTCACGTTCGCTCTCGCGGTGACGAAGCGCTTCCCCTGGAAAGAGGTGCCGGTCTACTGGGCGGCCCAATACCTCGGAGCCATCATCGGCGCGTGTGCTGTCTGGAGTGTCTTCGGCCATAACGCCATCGCCTTGGGAATGGGCCAGACGCACTTCGCCGCCGACGCCTCCACGAGCACCTACATGCAGGCCGCCCTGGCCGAAGCCCTCGGAACGGGACTCCTCCTCTTCGCGATCCTCGGCATAGTCGACTCGAAGTCCCCGTCCACGCTCGCCGGTATCGTGATCGGCGCGGCAGTGGTCGGGATCATCCTCGTCTTTGGCCCCGTCACCGGCGCGTCTCTCAACCCCGCGCGTGCGTTTGGCCCCGAGTTGGTCGCCGCGATTGCGGGGGGAACCACCTTCTGGACCCAATACCTACCCGTCTATCTCGTAGCGGGCCTCGTGGGCGCGGCCGCCGCCGCCTTCCTCTACGACTATCTCGCCAACCCACGGCTGGTCGAAAGCCCGATCGTAGAGGCGGTCAGTCACGAGGACGCCGACTCGCGTGCAGGCCGTTAGATCGACGGCGAGAACTACACGGTCGGGGCGCCTGGTCCGCCCGTGCGTTGATAATCGACGTGAATGAGGCTTGATTGGGCGCTGCTCGCCAGTGCCGCCGAAGGTCCGCCTAACGGGCTTGTCTACATACTCGGCGCCGGCATCGACACCCTGTGGCGGGAGCAGTACCCGGCTCCGTTCGGAGGCGCGATGGTGCTCCGGCTCTTGACCTCACGCCTCGAGAGCGAACGTCCGCACAAGATCGAGGTGCACTGCAGCGATGAGGATGGTGGCGCGGTGCTTCAACAGCCCCTCATGCTCACGATCCCGGCGCGCCAGGTTCCGCCGGACCATCCTCACGGTTGGGACCTCGCGGCGCACATCGTGATCAACCTCAGCGGCGTTGCCATCGCCCAGCCTGGCTTCTACAACTTCGAGATTCTCGTTGACGACCAGCAGGTCCGCACTCTGCCCTTCCGAGCGGAGCTGACCTCGAGGAGCGCCTCATGACGCAGTGGTTGATCAACCTGGTCTTCACCTGGGGCTACATCGCGATCTTCGTGACGATGACAGGGGAGAGCGCCGGCCTGCCGATCTCGAGCGAGATCGTGGTTCCGCTAGGCGGCGCGCTCGCATCACAGGGCAAGCTCAGCTTCATCCTCGTGGTGGTGGTCGCGAGCCTCGCGAACCTCGCCGGCTCCCTGATCGCCTTCTACCTGACCCGCCGCTACGGCGAGCGCGTGGTGCTGAGCCGCGCCGGCCGGAGGCTGGGTCTGAGCAGGGGCCACCTTCGACTTTCGAATCGCTTCTTCGAGCGCTTCGGACTGTGGGCCGTTTTCGTCGGCCGGCTGCTGCCCATCGTCCGGACCTACATCTCCTTTCCGGCGGGGCTGTCGAAGATCGGCTACCCGAGGTTCATCCTGGGCACGATGGCGGGCGCGATCCCCTGGAACCTCGCCCTTGCGTATGCCGGGTACAAGCTGGGCCAGCACTACGAGACGGTCGCCGCGACGCTCGGACCTTTTGCGATTCCGATCGCCATCGCGGTGGTGATCCTGCTCGGTGTCCTCTGGTGGTTCGGGCGAAAGCTGGGAGAGGACGAGGAGACCGCGATCGAGAGCGAGCTGAGAAAGGGCTAGCGGACGGCCTCTAAAAACCGCGTCAACGAGAAGCGCGAGATGTCGCGCGAGGTCCGGCCATCGGAGACCAGGTCCGCGGCAATGTCGCCGATCACCGGGGCGAACTTGAACCCGTGGCCTGAGCACGCGCTCAGCACCGTCACGCGAGCGTCCTCCGGGTGTAGGCCGATCGCGAAATGCCCGTCAGGCGTGTTGGTGTACATGCACGTGGCCGTGCGGACCACGCGCTGCGTGACACCACGCAGACGCGTCTTGACATAGAGTCGCAACGGATCCAGCTCGCTGTCTTTCACCTCGCGCTGAACGTGCTCAGGATCTGTCGCCTCGCCTTGATGGTGTCGCGCGATCTTCACCGAGACGCCGTCGAGCGTCGGAAAGCCGTAGACGTCTCCCAGGCCTTCGGCCTGCCGGATGAAGACGGGGAACCTGGCTGGCGTCAGCCAGCCGGCCTTTGGATCGATCGCGAACCACGCGAGCACCTGTCGCTCCACGGTGAGCGGCAGCCACTCCACGAGCTCATGCGTCCACGGGCCCGCCGCGATGACGACGGCGTCGAATGACTCACGCGCTCCGTCAGCGACGATCTCGACGGCATCTGTACCGCTGTGATTCACCGCGGAGACCACGACGCCGCGCCGGATCTCTCCGCCAAGCGCCTCGATGCGGCCGATCATGGCGGCCACCGCTGCCTCGGGACGAATGAAACCGGCCTGCGCATCGAGCACGGCCACGTCGTGGTTTCCGAGGATGTGACCCGGATACTTCTTGCGCACCTCGTCCGCCTTGAGCAGGCGCACGTCGAGCCCGTGGTCCGCGGCTGTGGCGAGGGCACCGCTGACGGCTTCGGCGGATGGCGGGCCGATCATGAGCGCGCCGGTCAAAGTCAGCAGCTCCGTTCCGGTCGCCGATTCGAGCTCGCGCCACAGCGGGAATGTCTCCTGTAGGAGCGGCACGTACCACGGGCCTTCGAAGTAGGCCGTGCGCGTTATCCTCGACTCGCCATGTGACGATCCAAGCGTGTGGGGAGGCGAGTGGCGGTCGAAGCACACGACCTGGGCGCCTCGCGCGGCGAGCCTCCACCCGGCGGCGGCTCCCATCGCGCCGCACCCGACCACCGCGACCCGCAGTGGCTTCAATCCTGCTCGGTCGTGATCCTGGCGATTGGCTGGCCCGGCACCACAGGGTCGCCGACGTTGAGCAGCAGCTGCTCGACCTTGCCGGTCATCGGCGATGGGATCTCAGCGTTGACCTTGTCCGTGTGGGCCTCCATCAAGGTTTCGCCTTCGGTCACCTGGTCCCCTTGCTTCTTGCTCCACGCGCCAACGGTGATCTCCTCGGCTCCCTGGAGCTCAGGCATGACGACATCTCGAATCTCGACGGTCATGCTCCTATTGTCACCCGCCTACGCGAGAGAGACCACGTCCAGCAGGTCCTCCTCCCAGTAGTCGACCCGGCCTTCGGGCATGAACAGGACCCGCTGTGGCTTCAGCGCTTCCACGAACTCGGGGTCGTGGCTGACTAACACCATCGTTCCAGGCCACTCCGCCAGCGCGCGAGCCACGCCGGTCCGCGATGGTGGGTCGAGGTTGTTGGTCGGCTCGTCCAGCAGCAGAAGGTTGTGCTTGCCCGCGACAAGCTGGGCGAGCGCGAGCTTGGTCTTCTCGCCGCCGGACAGCGTGCCGGCGTCCTGCCGCGCGATGTCTCCCGTGAGGTTGAACGAGCCCAGCAGCGCTCGCAGCACGCGTTCGTCGGCATCCGACTGCTCCCGCATGTGCGCGAGCACGGGCATCCCTTTACGGATGCCCTCGTGCTCCTGCGCGTAGTAGCCAAGCGACACGCCGTGACCGAGATGGAAGCTGCCGGAGTTCGGCTCACTCTGGCCCGCGAGGATGCGCAGGAGGCTGGTCTTGCCGGCGCCGTTGAGTCCCATGATCACGATCCGCTGCCCGCGCTCGACCTCGAAGGTCACGTCGCGAAACACGAGTGGGCCGCCGTAACCCTTGCTGAGGCCGTTCGCGGTCAGCACGACGCGACCGCTGTGGGGCGGTTCGGGGAACGTGATCTTCACCTTGCGCTCGCGCTTGGGCGCGGACACCTGGTCCGCCTTCAGGCGGTCGACTCGCTTGAAGATCGATTTCGCGGTCCGTGCCCTCTTTGCCGTTTGCCGCCGCATGACCTCGGCCAGCACGCTCAGCCGGTTGATCTCCGTCTCCTGTCTCTGCGCCAGGGAGGTCAGCCTCTTCTCCTCGAGCACTCTCGCCTTCTGGTACTGCGAGTACGTTCCGCGGTACTCGCGCATCCGTCCCGCATCCAGGTGCAGCACGCGCGTGATGGAAGCGTCCAGCAGCACGAGGTCGTGGCTGACCACGATCACCGACCCGCGGTAATCACGCAGAAAATCCATCAGCCACGTCTTGGCGTCGCTGTCGAGGTGGTTCGTGGGCTCGTCGAGGAGCAGCAGGTCGGCCTCCGCGAAGAGGACACGAGCGAGCTCCACCCGGCGTCCTTCACCACCAGACAGCACGCTCACCGGGAGGTCGACACGGTCGGGCCGCAGCCCCAGGCCTGTGACGATGCGCCGGGCATCTGATTCGGACGAGTAGCCGCCGTCCAGCCGGTATTTCTCCTCGGCCTCTGCAAAACGCTCCAGGACGGCCGGCGAGTGGTCGTGCTCGAGCTGGGCGTGCAGCTCCGCCAGCTGTACCGCGGCGCTGTCGAGCCCGCGCCCCGACAGGATGTGCGCAAGCGCGGTTTTCGAGGCTTCGGCTCGTGGGCGCGGGTTCTGAGGCACGTATCCGAGCGTGCCCTGCTTCAGGACGAGGCCGGCGGCAGGGTCGTCCTCGCCCGCCAGGACTTTGAGCAAGCTCGTCTTGCCGGCGCCGTTGCGACCGACCAATCCGACCTTGTCGCCGGGCGCCACCGTGAAGCTAGCTTCCGAGAGCACCCGGCGCGCGACGACGTCGATGGCGAGATTTCTGACCTGGAGCACGGTCGCAGATGTTACCCGCCGTCAGATCCAGCGTTTGGTCTGCCAGTTCGGAAATTCAACTGGGAGGCCGTCGAATGAAGAAAATCCTCGTCATAGTCGCGATCCTCGTGGCGGCGGCCGCTTGCGGCGGCAGCGCCAGCACCGTTGGCAGCTCCACGAGCGAGAGAGCCGCCACCCTCCCTAAGGGCGCGGCCCAATCGGGGGGCTCGTCCGGCGCGCCGGCAACGATCAATGGACAACCCGGCGGCACGACGAATCCCAGCGGTGCCGGCACGGACGTGCCCGTGCTCCAGGGGCCGCCGGTCATCCGCCAGGCCCAGCTCAGTATCACGGTGGGCTCTGGGACGTTCGACTCGAAGCTCAGCCTGGCCCGCACGCTGGTTGAGGCCGAGGGAGGCTACATCGCCGGAACGGTCGCGCAAGCCGGGCCGGTGGACAGCCAGATTCGCACCGGGGTCATCAACTTCATGATCCCGGCCGCCAACTTCGACGCCACCATCGACCAACTTTCCAAGGTTGGAAAGGTCCAGAACGAGCAGATCACCGGCACCGAGGTGGGCGGGCAGTACGTCGACCTCAACACCCGCCTCGCGAACGCCGAAGCCCAGCGAGCCGCGATGCTGACGCTGCTTACCCAGGCCAAGACCATCAACGACATGATCGCCGTCCAGAACCAGATCGGCCAGATCACCGGCCAGATCGAGCAGCTCAAGGGCCAGATCAAGTATCTCGACGACCACACCTCTTTCAGTGCCCTCACCATCACGATGACCGAGGCTCCGGCGACGGCACAGGCTGCGCCTTCCGACAACTGGGGCTTTTCAACCGCCCTGGCGGACGCCGCCCACAACTTCGTGGCCACCGTCAACTACGTGGTGGTCGGGCTTGGCGTGATCGGTCCCTTCCTGGTCCTCGGCGGCCTTGGCTACCTGTTGTGGCGCCGCCGCGGCAGATGGCTCCTTCGACACGCGTAGACAAGCGCTGCAAGGGCCGGGGATCGCTCCCCGGCCCTTGTTTAGCGAGATGAACTGCACGACCGCTCTCGTAACCTGCAGCGGTAGTGCCGAGAGCGGTGTGGTTAGAACGTGAGATCCGGTCGGAAGCTCGAACGCGCCTTGACGCGGACCGGGGATGAGCCTCGGCCAACCGCCTGACGAGAGCGAGGGTGCGACCGACCGTCCCGGAGATGTGCTTCAGCTCCCGATGGCGCCCCGCGCCACGGACATCGCGCTTGGCGAGCTCGAGCTCGTCTACGCGTTCATCTACGCCAGGGTCGGCAACCGCGCCGACGCCGAAGACCTCACCCAGCAGGTGGCGCTGAAAGCGATCCCTCGACTTCGGGAAGGGTCGCCCGCCAGCGCGATCCGGGGCTACCTCTTCGCCACCGCCCGCTCGGTCCTGGGCGGGTTCTGGAGCACGCGACTCGGCCTTTCGGAGGCGGAGCTTCACGAGGACCTCGCGATGGCGGTCCCGCAGACGCCGCCGTCCGAGGAGCGCGCCGACACGGTCCAGAAGATCCTTGCCCAGCTCTCCGACAACTACCGCCGTGTGCTCGAGCTGCGTTTCCTGCACGGGTATTCGTTGAAAGAGGTGGCTGCGGAGATGCATTCGACGGTCGGAGCAGTCAAGGTCATGCAGCTCCGTGCACTCCGAGCCGCTGCCAAGGTGGACGTCAATCTATGAACAAACCTGAAAATCGCGTCGACAAGATCATCTCCGACCTCTTGCGCGGCCGGCGGCTGAAGCTGCGCGGCGGCGACGCAGAGGAAAAGGCCGCGATCACCGCCGCCGCCCGGCTGATCGCCGCCAGCCAGGGTCCGCATCGTATGAATCCGACCTTTCGCAAGCGTCTCGAGCAAGCTCTCGAATCCGCCCCGCGCGGGCAGTGGCTCACGCGACGCGCCGCGCTCGTCGCGGGCCTCGGCGTCGCAGCCGGCGTCGTCTCGGGCGGCCTGGTTGGCAGAAGCCTTGAGCCCGGCGCTGTGGCGGTGCGTCCGGTTACGGGCGGCCCGATCGATCCGATCGGGGGCCGTTGGGTCGACGTGGCCGCGCTATCGGACCTGGTCGAGGGCCAGGGAAAACAGGTCACAGCAGGCGGTGTCGGCGCTTTCGTGTTCCGCCGCGGGGACACGGTGACGGCGGTGTCCTCGATCTGCTCTCATCTGCCGTGCGAGCTGTGGTGGGACGGCCAGCACGGTCTCCTCGACTGCCCCTGCCACCCCGTTTCGTTCACTCCCGCCGGCAAAGCGACTGCGACGACGTATCCGTTTCCGGACTTGAATACCGTCCACGTGCGGGTCACGACCGCTGGACGCGTCGAGGTCCTCGGGACGGCCTGACATGCAGCTGAAGAACCACAGGTCCAGACAGCTCGCACTCGACCGGTGTTTGCAGCTGCTCGAAGAGGCGCAGGTAAAAGGCCAGGCGCGTATCGACGGACCGCTGGGGACCTCGCTGCGACGCAATCTCGAGCGCGCAGGCGTGATCGCCGACCATCGCCTGGAGGGCAGGCGAATCGATCGCGTGCTCGACGACATCTTCGCGCTGCAGGCGCAGCTGCTCGGCCAGACGCCAGAGGACAGCCGCCAGCGCAACGGAAACTGAAATATGAGCGAAAACCCGGATGGTTTTCCCTCATCGCACGTGCGGCTTCGCCGCAGGTGCTGCTCCCATTCCGGTGTATCGATGAGACTTCACTAAGAGTCTGAAGGCCAATTACGCGGGGTGGTTTGGAGACAAAGTTGCGGCCGGGCGTAGCCCGGCCGCCCACACAACGCTAGAGGAATTCAAGAGGTCCTTGGTACTTGCCGGATCGAGGTCCGGAGTCGTCCCAACGGTCGACTTTTCCCTCGCAGGTATGATTGGCTGCCGTTGTGACAACTTCCTTCAGCGCCTCCCCATCGTTTCTTTTGACCTCCGAATCTGTCACCGAAGGGCACCCGGACAAGGTCTGCGACCAGGTCTCTGACGCGGTGCTGGACGGGATGCTGGCCCAGGATCCTCACGCCCGCGTGGCATGCGAAACGGCGATCACCAAGGGCCTGTGCGTGGTGATCGGCGAGGTGACCACCCATGCGGAGCTCGACATCCAGCGCACCATCCGCAGCACGATCGGCGAGATCGGATACAACAACGAAGAGATCGGCTTCGATGCCGACCATGCGCTGATCCAGGTCTATTTAAAGGAGCAATCGCCCGATATCGCGTCGAGCGTCGACCACTCGCTCGAGGAACGCGAGGGCACTCTCGAGGACGACCCGTTTGAGCTACAGGGCGCGGGAGACCAGGGAATGATGATCGGCTTCGCGTGCCGCGAGACTCCCGAGCTCATGCCGCTGACCATCTCGCTGGCGCATCGGCTGGCGCGCCGCTTGGCCCAGACGCGCAAGGACAAATCGCTCCCGTTCCTGCGCCCGGACGGCAAGACGCAGGTCACCGTCGAGTACGAGCATGGCCGTCCCAAGCGCATCGAAGCGATCGTCGTCTCCAGCCATCACGCGGCATCGGTGACGCAGAAGGAGCTTGCCGAGGGGATTCGCGCCCTGGTCATCGAACCAGTCCTCGAAGGCATGGTCGTCGACAGAAACACCAAGATCCTGGTCAACCCGAGCGGTCACTTCCTCCTCGGAGGACCGGCGGCGGACGCAGGCCTCACGGGACGCAAGATCATCGTCGACACGTACGGCGGCATCGCCAGGCATGGCGGTGGTGCGTTCAGCGGAAAAGATCCAAGCAAGGTGGACCGATCTGCCGCATACGCAGCGCGGCACGTGGCCAAGAACCTGGTCGCGGCCGGACTTGCCGAGCGCTGCGAGGTGCAGGTGTCCTACGCCATCGGCAGGGCGCACCCGACGTCGATCTCGGTGGAGACATTTGGCACAGGAACGGTTTCCGAAGACGAGCTGGACGAGCTGGTGCGGCGCCACTTCGATTTGCGACCAGGCGCGATCATCGCGAACATGAACCTGCTGCGCCCGATCTACCGGCAGACGGCGGCCTACGGGCATTTCGGCCGAGACGACCTCGGCGTGCCGTGGGAGCTGACGGACCGGGTGGAGGCGCTGCGCGCGGATGCCTCCGCCGTCGCGCGAACTCGGAACTAGTCCAACGCCAAACCGGCGCGCGCCATGACTGAGCCCGGGCTGCGCTTGCGCGTCCGCGACACGTTGACGCAGCGGAAGGTGAGGCTGGCCCCGCGGACTGGGATCGGCCGGCAGACGATCACCCTCTACGTTTGCGGAGTAACGCCGTACGACTCTGGACACATGGGCCATGCGTTCACGTTCTCGATGTTCGACGTGCTCGTCAGGTTTATCGAGTCAAGCGGCGTGCGCGTGCGCTACGTGCAGAACGTCACCGACATCGACGACCCGCTGTTTGAGAGGGCGCGTCGAGACGGGGAAGACTGGAGGCTCCTGGCCGAGCGCGAAACCGAGGTCCATATCCGGGACATGACCGCGCTGGGATGGCGGCCGCCGGACGTGATGCCTCGGGTCTCTGAGGAGATCGGGCGCATCAAGCAGGCGGCGTCGAAGTTGCACGCCTCTGGCTACGCCTACAGGACGGATGCGCTGTACTTCGACGTGGCGCGCTATCGCGGCTACGGCCGGCTGTCGCACCGCACGCGGCGATCCATGCTGCGCAAGCTGCGCGACGAGGGCCTCCTCGGCACCGTCGGCCCGGATGCGAAGCGGGACGCGCTGGATTTTCCGTTGTGGCGGGGCTCAGCGCCCGACGAGCCGTCGTGGCCTTCCAAGTTCGGTCCCGGACGGCCCGGATGGCATATCGAATGTTCGGCGATGGCGATGCGCTATCTCGGCGAGCAGATCGACATTCATGGCGGCGGGCGAGACCTTCAGTTCAGCCATCACGAGTCCGAACGAGCGCAATCCGAATCGCTGACCGGCAAGAAGCCCTTCGCGAAGGCCTGGATGCACACGGGGCTCGTCCGCTATGAGGGCCGCAAGATGAGCAAGTCGCTCGGCAACCTGGTCAAGGTGAGCCAGGCCCTAACGCGCGCGCCTGCCGCGGCTGCGCGGCTGTACCTGGTCTCGCATCGCTACCAACGCGATTGGGACTTCGAATGGGAAGGGCTGGCGAGGTACGCGCGTTTGGTCGACCGCGCTCGCGCGGTGCTGAAGAACTCTGGTGGTCAGCCGTCGCCGTCGCTGATCAAGGAGTTCAACGCGGCGCTGTCCGACGATCTCGACACGCCTCGCGCGGTACAGGCGCTCCGGCGCGCCATCCGCAGCAAGGACGCGGCAGCCGTCCGCATGATGCTGGGCGTTCTCGTCGGAAGCGCTTCGTTGACCTAAGGAGGCCCGCCAGGAGCCCTCGACGGATCTTCGGCGCCCATGCGGCCCATCTGCGGCGTTGCGGTCTGCGCTTCTCGCTCACGCATCAACCGGATGCGCTCGCTGCGATGCTCGACCGCGCCTAGCATCTGGGCCACCTGGATCGCCG
>DAITQH010000001.1:53238-62393 GCA_036833175.1 Candidatus Dormiibacterota bacterium | reverse complement strand
GTTCGCTTGGCGATGCCGGCGAGGTGGCCACGGTGGCCTAGTTTATGCGGCGGGACTCACTCATCGGGGCGCGCGCGCCCGGCGGCCACGTGCACCGTCTGGCGCAAGGGGAGCTCTTTGATGAGCAGCGTCGCCAGGAACGCGACCGCGATGATCGGAAGGCCGGCCAGGAAGACAGGATGTATGGCGTCGGCCAGGCCGTGCCGGATGCCGGCCGCGATCGCGGGCGGCAGGTGCGCCAGCTGCGTCGGGTCGAAGACCGCACCAGCGGTAGAGGCGCCCGCGGCCTGGAACTGCTTAAGGGCCGACGCCGGGATGTACTTCGCCATGGAGCTGGCCATGCCCTGCGTCAGGATCGTGCCGAGGATCGCGAGCCCGACGGCCGCGCCGATCGATCGGGACAGCTGCGTGGCTGATGTCGCGACGGCCATGTCCTGACGGCTGACCGAGTTCTGCACGATCAGCGTGTAGGTCTGCATCGATACGCCAAGGCCAAGGCCGATCAGGATCATCGCCTCGATCGCGGTCTGGTTGGTCGTGCTGATGTCGAAGGTCGAGAGCACGTAGAAGCCGGCGCCCATCACCACCAGTCCGAGGAGCAACGGGACCTTGTAGTGCCCGGTCCGCGAGATGAACCAACCGCTGCCGATGCTGGTCACGATCATCGCCACCAGCATCGGGACGAGGATCGCGCCGGAATTCGTGACGCTGTTGCCGATCACACCCTGAACAAAGACCGGCAGGAAGAAGATTGCTCCGAACATCGACATCGCGACCCCCATGCCCGCGATGTTGGAGAAGGTGAAGACGCTGCTCTTCCACAGGCGCAGAGGCAGAACCGGTTCCGCCGCCCGCGTCTCGACCCACACAAAAGTTGCGAGTAGGATCGCGGCGGCTGAGTAGAGGCCGATGATCTGCCACGAGTTCCACGCGTACTGGCCACCGCCCCAGACGGTCGCAAGGAGCGCGCAGGTGATTCCGCTCGACAGCGTGATGCTGCCCCAGACGTCGATGGCGTGCTTGCGCCTCTCGTTGGGTACGTGCATGTAGACGGCGACGACGAGCAGGGTCAGGATCGCGAACGGAATGTTGATGAAGAAGAGCCATCGCCAGCTGAAGTTCTGCGTGATGAACCCACCCGCCGCCGGGCCGATGATCGAGGCCACGCCGAAGGACGCGCCCATCATCCCCTGGTACTTGCCCCGCTCGCGCGGCGAGATGATGTCGCCGATGATGGCCTGCGACAGCGGCATGATGAAGCCCATCCCTGCGCCTTGCACGAACCGTGCGAAAACCAGGAACCAGAAGTTCGGGGCGACTCCTGACAGCGCAGAGCCGATCGCGAACACGACGATGCCCGTCATGTACAGCGGCTTGCGGCCGTAGATGTCCGAAAGCTTGCCGGCGACCGGCACCACGATGGTGGAAGCGAGCATCGCGGAGATCGGTATCCAGCTGTAGTCCGCGATGCCGCCGAGCTCCGCAACGATGGTCGGCAGCGCGGGCGCGACCAGGGTCATGTTCAGCGATGCGACTAGCGAGCCGAGCATCAGGCCCGCAAAGACGGCCATGACGCCTCGATCGATGCCCTTCCTTTCGGGCGCGGTTGTGGTCTCGCGTGTGGCGACAGCGGTCATACGGCGCTGCGCTCCATCGGTTGGCCGTGGTGCGACGCAACGTCGGCTAGCGCGCGCCAGCCGCGAGCCAGAGCCGCGAGGTCCTCTTCGGAAAGGGACGACATCCAGCGGCGCAGCAGGGCGTGGCTGCCCTCGCGGAGATCGGTGACCAGGCGCAGCCCGACTCTCGTCAGGCTGAGGAGCACGCGCCGGCGGTCGGCCGGATCTTCGCGACGCTCGACATAACCGGCGCGCACGAGCCGGTCGGCGAGCAGGCTCGCCGCGGGCAACCCGATGCCGAACAGTTCCGCGAGGCGACCCACAGACGCTTCCTCCTCATCGCGAAGGAAGTAGATCGCGCGCAGCTGCTGCATCGAGATGTCGAGGTCGCGCCACTTGCTCGCGCTCGAGTTCAGCATGGCGCGGTGAAGCTTCTTGTAGGCCGCGAGAGCGTCTTCGGTCGAGGGCTGGGACATAGTTTCGGAATACTAAACTATTCGACAAGACGAAAGCTTCCGTCCGGGGGATCTAGCGGCTGCGCGGTAGGCCCAGGACCCTCTCAGCCAGGATGTTGCGCAGCACCTCGGACGTGCCGGCCTCGATCGTGTTAGCCCTCGAACGAAGGAACTCGTAGAGCCACCCGTCCCCATCGCCCACCTGCCCGGCGGGCCCCGCCATGTCGACTGCGGCCTCGGTCATGCGCTGGTTGAGCTCCGACCACATCAGCTTGAGGATCGATCCTTCAGGACCCGGAATCCCGCTGCGCTTCACCGCGGTCACGGCGCGATAGCCGTTGAGCTGGAGAGCCCTGGTCTCGATCGTGTACTGCGCGACCTTCTGCCGGACGAGTAGGTCGCCGCCCCGACCCAGCTTGCGCGCGTGCTCGGCGAGCTCCGCGGCGGTGATCTGAGCCCGCGTGGCGAGGGCCATCCCGAGGGTGCCGCGCTCGTGCAGCAGCGTCGTCATGGCGACGGCCCAGCCGTTTCCAGCCTCGCCAAGGATCTGCGACTTCGGAACCTTGACGTCCTTGAAGAAGATCTCGTTGAACTCAGCGTCGCCCGTGATCTGGACCAGCGGGCGCACCTCGACGCCGGGGCTTTCCATGTCGACCAGCAGGTAGGTGAGACCTTCGCGCGGGTTGGCCTCTTTCCGCTCGCGGGTGACCAACATGCACCACTTCGCAACGTGCGCAAGTGTGGTCCAGACCTTCTGGCCATTGACTAAGTAGTGATCGCCCTTGTCCTCAGCGCGCGTCTGGAGGCCCGACAGGTCGCTGCCCGCATTTGGCTCGCTGAACCCCTGGCACCAGATCTCCTCGGCGGAGAGGAGCGGCGCGAGGTACCGCTTCTTCTGCTCCTCTGTGCCATGAGAGATGACCACCGGGCCGCCCATCCCGAGACCGATGACGTTGATCGGTTCCGGCGCCTGGGCCTGGATCATCTCGTCGTTGAAGATGAGCTGCTGCATGAATCCTTCACCGCGGCCGCCGTACTCCTTCGGCCAGGTGATGCCCACGTACCCGGCCTCATAGAGCTTCCTCTGCCAGGCACGGCGGCTCTCGACGAACGATTGCATGTCCCTGGGAGCGTCAGCCTTGCGCGGGACGTTGGCTTTCAGCCACGTCCGAACCTCGTCGCGAAACGCCTTCTCGGGCTCGCTGAGGTCGAAGTCCATCAGGCTTATTGTGACCCCTGGCGCGCTAGGCGACCGCCGGAATCACCTCGGAGGCCAGCAGCTTCAAGCCATCTGAATCGTCGAGCAGGAAGTGCTGCAGCATGAAGAGGTCGACTCCCAGGCCGGCGACTTTGCGCATCTTCTCGGCGATCTCCTCTGGGGTGCCGACGAACCAGGCCTCCCGCCGGTCTTCGATCACCTCGTCTGGCGTCATGCCGCTCAGCGGGCGGACGACCTTTGAGACCTGGCCCGCGCGGTCGCGCAGCTCCGATTTGTCGCGCCCAACGATGTAGCCCGTCATCACCGAGTGCCGGATCGAGCTCGGATCGCGGCCGATCTCGCGGCACGCCGCCTCCAGGTCTTCGCGGCCCTGCACGTACATATCGGTATCCAGGCGTGACAGGTTCCACTCGGCCGCTTCGCGCGCCACGAGCGGGATGGTGCGCTTTCGCCCTTTGCCGCCCATCAACAGCGGCATGGGGTTGTGGACAGGCTTCGGGTTGGACTTGCTCCACGTCTCGCGCATCGCCGCGATGCCGTGCTCGAGCCGGTCGAACCGCTCCTTCTCTGTGAGGAATGGGACGCCAAACTCTGTGTGCTCGTTTTCGTTCCATCCCGCTCCCACGCCGAGAATGACTCGTCCGCTCGATAGCACGTCCACGGTGGCGGCCATCTTGGCCAGGATCGCCGGCAGCCGGAAGGTCATCGGGCTCACCATCGGACCGAACTGGATCCGCTTCGTCCATTCGGCGGCGAGGGCGAGCGAGGCCCAGGTTTCGATGCAGTCGCGCTCGGGCGCGTTCATAAGGGAGATCAGGTGGTCGCTGCGGCGCAGCGAGTCGAAGTCGAGCGTGTCGGCGTCATGGCAGATTCGGCGCCACCTGTCCCAGGTGAGACCTTCTTGCCCCTCGATCATGATTCCGACCTTTGCCATTACTCGAGTGCAATCGTAAGTTCGTCGAGGGGAAGGAAGTTGAGGATGCGGTTTTGCGGGATGCCCGCCCGCCGCGCCATCCACATGCCCATCGGTACGTATGCGAACTCGGCAGGGGCGTGCGCGTCGGCGTCCAGCGTGAAATTGCACCCCAGCTCGAGCGCGAGCCGCGCCATCTCAGGCGACAGGTCCATGCGCGCCGGGTCGCAGTCGATCTCGAGCGCTACGCCATTTCTGGCGGCCTCTTTGAAAACCGCTTCGAAGTCGTAGCTCGCCCCTTCGCGGGAGCCCGGCCGGCGCCCGGTCGGGTGGCCGATCACGTCGACGTGCGGGTGCGAGACCGCTCGCAGCATGCGCTCCGTCATGGCCGCCGGCTCCTGCCGCAGCTTCACATGAGGCGACGCGATCACGACGTCGAGCAGCTCGAGCACCATGTCCGGGAGGTCGAGCGCGCCGTCCTCAAGGATGTCCACCTCGATCCCCTGCAGCAACGCGACTCCGGGGATCTGCGCCTGCACCTCGGCCATCTCGCGAGATTGCGCGAAGAGCCGGTCGGCGTCGAGCCCGTTGACGACCTTGATCCGAGGCGAATGGTCAGTCACCCCGAGGTAGCGGTAGCCCATCGCCTCGGCCCCTCGCGCCATCTCGAGCATCGTGGCCTTGCCGTCGCTCCACGTCGAGTGAGAGTGGACATCGCCCTTGTACTGCGCGAAATCGAGGGCCGACTCGTCGTCCCGGGCGGGCTGCTTGGACTGCTCGCGCAAGCGGTCGAGGTAGCGGCTCTGTCCGGATGTCTCGAGCACCTCGGCGAGCACCTTCGCGATCCCGGGCCCAACACCCTCCAGGGTGGTGAGCTCGTTGCTGCCGTGCAGCGCCTCGAGGTTCGGCCGCGTGACCGCCAGCGACCAGGCGGCAGCGGAGAACGCCTTGGCGCGGAACTTTTCCTCGGGATCCTGGCGCAGCAGGTATCCGATCTCCGACAGAACCTGAGCCGCCGCGATCGCGTCCACCCATCAATTGTGTGACCATTCGGAAGGTGGCTAAAACCAAGCCCCGGTCCGGCGACCAGATTCCGGACCTGGTGGAGTCATTGCTGGCCGAGCTTGGTGAGGATCCGGAGCGCCAGGGCCTGAAGGCAACGCCCGCGCGAGTCTCGAGGGCTTTGCGTCAGCTCACCGACGGTTATGGGGTCAAGCCCGAGGACGTCATCGCGGATGCGGTGTTCGACCAGGACTACGACGAGATGGTCGTGGTCAAAGACATCCCTTTCTACAGCCTCTGCGAGCATCACATGCTGCCTTTCTTCGGCAGCTGCCACGTCGGCTATCTACCGCGCGGGAAAGTGGTGGGCCTCAGCAAGATCCCGCGCCTGGTCGGCGTCTTCGCGCACCGGTTGCAGCTGCAGGAGCGCATGACGAAGGAGATCGCCGAGGCGCTGAACGTGACGCTTACCCCGAAAGGCGTCGGCGTCGTGGTCGAGGCACGCCACCTGTGCATGGAGATGCGCGGGGTCGAGAAGCCGGGTGGCCAGCTGATCACCTCCTGCATGCTGGGCACCTTCCGCAAGGACCCGCGCACTCGAGCCGAGTTCCTGGACCTCGTCCGGCGCCACTAGCGCACTACCCTTACGAGGCCGCGCACACATAACGGACCCTTTATGTATTAGACTCCATATAAGGCAACCTTTATGTTTCTCCAGAACCAGCGACAAGAGCTTCCGGACCACTTTCTGGGGTTTGCCAACCCCACGCGGTTGCGCATCCTGCAGCGCCTGGGCGAGAAGGGTGAGGAGAACGTCAACGACCTCGCCGTCCACCTGCGCATGAGCCAGCCGCGGATCTCCTGGCACCTACGGATGCTCCGCGTCGGTGGCATCATCCGTACCCGCCGGGAGGGCCGGCAGGTCTACTGCTCCCTGGACGTCGAAAACATCGCGCGCGAGCGGGCGCGCCTGGACCAGCTGCTTGGAATCAAAGATCGAGTGAAAGTTCGTGAGGAGGTTAGGGCGTGAAGAACGGTCACAAGAACGGCCATAAAAACGGCCACAGCAAGGGCAAAGTACGCGTCGCCATCGTGGGGGTCGGGAACTGCGCGTCCTCGCTGATCCAGGGCGTGCACTACTACCGCAACGCCTCGGAGACGCACGACGTGCCTGGGCTCATGCATGTCAACCTGGGTGGCTACCACATCAGCGACATCGAGTTCGTCGCCGCCTTCGACATCGACAAGAAAAAGGTGGGCCTCGACCTCTCGAAGGCCATCTTCGCCGGCGCGAACAACACTGTGAAGTTCAGCGACGTACCCGCGTTGGGCGTCAAGGTCCAGCGCGGGATGACGCACGACGGCATCGGCAAGTACCTCGCCGACATCGTTGTGAAGGCACCCGGCGAGACCGCCGACGTCGTCGGCATCCTCAAGAAGACCAAGGCCGACGTGGTCGTCAGCTACCTGCCGGTCGGCTCGGAGGAGGCGACCAAGTGGTACGTCGAGCAGGCCCTCGCCGCGGGCGTCGGATTCGTCAACTGCATCCCCGTATTCATCGCCCGCGAGCCTTACTGGCAGAAGCGCTTCGAAGAGAAGAATCTCCCGATCATCGGGGACGACATCAAGTCGCAGGTCGGGGCGACGATCATCCACCGCGTGCTGACGCGCCTCTTCCGCGATCGTGGTGTCAAGCTCGAGCGCACCTACCAGCTGAACTTCGGCGGCAACACCGACTTCCTCAACATGCTCGAGCGCGAGCGGCTGATGTCGAAGAAGA
The DNA here is from genome assembly GCA_036833175.1 of Candidatus Dormiibacterota bacterium. GTDB lineage: Bacteria > Chloroflexota > Dormibacteria > Dormibacterales > Dormibacteraceae > Palsa-870. Next base: position 55,408 of record DAITQH010000001.1, on the reverse strand, counting down.
TCTCGAAGACCCGCTCGGTCACGTCGCAGCTCGACTACGACGTAGGCGCCGACAACGTGCACATCGGTCCCTCGGACTATGTGCCCTGGCTGCACGACCGCAAGTGGGCGTACATCCGGCTCGAGGGCCGCTCGTTCGGCGACGTGCCGCTGAACGTTGAGCTCAAGCTCGAGGTGCACGACTCGCCCAACTCCGCGGGCATCGTCATCGACGCCGTGCGCTGCGCCAAGCTGGCGCTCGACCGCGGCATCGGCGGCGCGCTTGAAGGGCCGAGCTCGTACTTCATGAAGTCGCCGCCGGTCCAGTACAGCGACAACGAGGCAAGGCGCCTGGTGGAGGAGTTCATCGAGGGTGATAAGGCGGGAGCCAACGGCGGCGTACCCCGACGGGCCGCTCGAACCAAGACCGCGGCTGCGGCGGCTCGGCGCTAGACCCGCGCTGCTCGGGTCTGCCTACTCCGTTGGAGCCCAAGTCCTGCGGGCTGTTCCGCCGGGGCTGCGGCACGCCGCGGCTGCGCCTGTCGGCTCGGCGTGGTTCTGGCTCAGCGCGGGCCAGCGCCGCGCCGCGCTGGACAACTATGCGGCGGCTCTGGGCCGCGACCCGAGTGACCCAGAGGTTGCGCGCGTCGCACGGCACGCGTTTCAAAACTACGGGCGCATGCTCACGGACTTCTTGCTCCTCGGCAGCCTCACTCCCGAGGAGCTCATGCGGCGCATGACGATCGATGGGTTGGACCAGCTCGATGCGGCGCTTGCCCGAGGGCGGGGGGCGATCATGGCCGTGCCACACATGGGGTCTTGGGACATGGGCGGCGCTTACGCCGGTGCGCTTGGTTATCCGATCTCAGCGGTTGCGGAGCGATTCCCCGGGTCTCTGAACGACGCTGTCGTCCGTACCCGCCAGCGTTTTGGCCTAAACGTGATCATGCTCGGCCGCTCCGCGGTTCGCGGTATCACTCAGGCTTTGCAGGCCAATTCCATCGTCGCCCTTCTTTGCGATCTCGAGCAGGGACCTGGCGTGTCCGTCCGGTTCTTCGGCAGGCGCTCGATCGTGCCCGGCGGTCCGGCGGCGATCGCGCTGAAGACGGGGGCGGCATTGATGCCGGCCTGCCAGTACGCAACCTCGCCCGGCCACCATCACGTCCACCTGGACGCCCCGCTCACGTTGGCGGAGGGCGAGACCAAAGAGGGTTTGATGCAGCGGGTGGTCAACCGCTTCGAGGATTTCATCAGAGAGCGTCCACAGCAGTGGTACGCCTTCCGCCCGATGTTCACCTCAGCAGAGGGATGAGTGTGGCGCTACCGCGCGTTCAAAGCTGTGCAATCGGTGGTCGAGCGGCTCCCGCGTTCCTGGGCGTACGCCCTGGCCGTCCTGGCGGCGCGATTCGCCTGGCTGTATTCGCCGCTGGCGCGTCCGAGGCTCGAGTTCAACCTGAAGATGGCCTGCCCGGAGCTTGCGAGCAACCAACGCGAGCTGCGGCGCCTCTCCTGGCTGAACTTCCGCAATCACGCCAAGGCTTATGCCGACCTGATGCTGCTGCCGCGGACCTCGGTCGAGACGATGCGGCCATGGCTGAAGGTGAAGGGCATGGAGTATCTCGAGGAGGCACGCGCTCTCGGCAAGGGCGTGCTCGTCGTCTCGTGCCACATGGGTTCATACGAGGTGGTGTCGGCCATCTGGTCGGCGACCCTGACACCCGTCAGCTTCTTCGCGGAGGAGCTGGAGCCTCGAGCGCTGTTCGAGTGGTACCGCGATACGCGGGCCCGGCTCGGGATCAGCGTCCTGACGCTCGACACGGGAGGTCTTCGCAGGGTCTTGCAGGCGTTGCGCGACGAGGAGATGGTGGTCACCGCGATCGATCGCGACATCGTCGGCACGGGCTACCTGATGCCATTCTTCGGCCAGCTCGCGCCGATTCCGCTGGGCCCCGCGGCGATCGCGCTGCGGACAGGCACTCCCATCCTCCCGGTTTGCGTATACCGGCTGCCGGACGACACCTACCAGGCCGAGGCCGCGCCACTGGTCTTCGCGAAGGACACAGGCGACCATCGAGCGGACCAGGTCCGGGCCACCGAGCAAGTGCTGCGCCAGCTCGAGGAGTTCATCCGGCGTCATCCCGAGCAGTGGCATGTTCCCCACGCCATCTGGGCCAACTCACCGTAAGGTCGAA
>DAITQH010000001.1:0-53138 GCA_036833175.1 Candidatus Dormiibacterota bacterium | reverse complement strand
GTCCCGGCCAATGACTCGGTCGCGCGCATCACGCTCAGCTTCCACCTCGGCAACCGAGTCGCCGCGATCATCGAGCAAGAGCGCTTCGACGTGCTGCACTTTCACGAGCCCCTGATGCCGGCCCTGCCGCTCACGATGCTTCGCATGTCGACGACGGCACACGTCGGCACCTTCCACGCATTCTCGCGGTCCAACATCGGCTACTACTACGGCCGCGGGATCCTTCAGCCATACCTGGACCGCATCCAGCGCGGCATTGCGGTCAGCGAGCCCGCGCGCACGTTCTTCAACCGCTATTTCCCCGACTTCCCCCTGCGCGTCATCCCCAACGGAATCGACGTCAACGTGTTCAAGCCAGGTCTTTCGCCGATCCGTCACCTTCGCGACGAGAACGTCAACATCCTCTTCGTCGGGCGACTCGAAAAACGAAAGGGCCTCGGCGACCTGCTGCGCGGCTACGAGTTCATGCGCGAGCGCGTGCCGCAGAGCCGCCTCATCATCGTCGGCGACGGGCCGCTGCGGGGCCAGGTCGAGTCGTACATCTCCCACCATCGCCTTCCCAATGTCGTGATGGCGGGCTTTGTCCCGGACTCGGTGAAGCCGCGGTACTACAGCAGCGCGGACATCTTCTGTGCTCCGGCCACCGGCGGCGAAAGCTTCGGCATCGTGCTCCTGGAGGCGATGGCATCCGGTGTACCGGTGGTGGCCACCGAGGTTCCGGGCTACATGTCGGTGCTCGAGCCGGGTCGCGACAGCCTCACCGTCCGGCCCAAGGGCTGGGCCGAGCTGGGCGCGACTCTGGTCGTCCTGGCTCGAGACGCCGAGCTCAGGGCCCGCATGGGCGCATACGGACACGAGAAGGCGCGCCGTTACGCGTGGGATGCTGTCGCCGCCCAGGTGATCGACGTGTACGAGGAAGCGCGCGAGGCCGCAGCATCCGAACAGTCTCAGGCTGAGGAGATCAATGTTCACGACGCGGTTTGAAGCCTGGGTCCGCCGCAGGGCCGAACGGCTGATGTTGGCCATCGGCCGGGTGCCGCTGACGCCGAACCAGGTCACGGTCGTAGGAGTGGTGCTCACGTTCGTCGCCGCGGGGCTCATTGCCTTTGGCCACTTGCAGTGGGCAGGTGTGGTCCTGATCTTCGCGGGCACGTGCGACATCCTCGACGGAGCGCTGGCGCGGTCGACCAATGCGAGCTATCCATACGGCGCGTTCCTCGACTCCACGCTCGATCGCTACTCGGAAGGCGCGATCTACGCGGGGCTCACCGCGTACTTCGTCACCATGGGCGGAACGCTCGGACGGTGGCTCGTGCTGGCGACGCTGGCGGCGCTGGCCGGCTCGTTCCTGGTCAGCTACGTCAGGGCACGCGCTCAGAGCCTCGGGTTCGTCTGTAACTCCGGGCTGTTCGCGCGGCCGGAGCGCGTGGTGGTGACGGTGATTGGCCTCGTCTTTTCTGGAGTTTTGGGAGGCTGGGTCCTCTACGCGGTCGTATTCCTTCTCGCGCTCCTCACCAACCTGACCGCTTTGCAGCGGATCCGCGAGGTGTGGCTGCAGGGCCGGGCGCAGCGCCTCGCCATCGAGCGCGAGACCAAAGCCCGCCGCGCCGCGCCGCCTCAGACGCCGTGACCGATCCGTTCTCGACGGTCGCCGGGCAATCCCAGGCCCTGGACCAGCTGCGTTCCCAGCTCGAGAGCGGCCGCCTGGCTCACGCCTACCTGTTCGTCGGCGAGTCGGGCCTGGGCAAGTCGACCGTCGCGCGGCTGCTGGCTGCCGACCTGCTGCCCGAGGCACCGCTTTCCCGCCACCCCGACTACTGGGAGGACGACCGCATCAAGCCGCTCTCGATCAACGAGATCCGGCTGCTTCCAGAGAAGCCTCCCGAGTTCCACGAGCTGTCGCTCCAAGCTTTTCTGAACCTCAAGCCTGCAATCGGCACGCGCCGCGTGGCCATCCTGGCGAACGTCGGGCGCCTGCGCGACCAGGACCAGAGCGTGCTCCTGAAAACGCTTGAAGAACCGCACCCGCATCGGGTGATCCTTCTCACTACGCCGAGCCTCAACCCGTTCGTGGTCCTGCCCACCGTCGTGTCGCGCTGCCAGCGCGTGTTCTTTCATCCGGTGCCCGCTCCGGAGATCGAGAAACTGCTGGTGGGCCAGGGTGTCGACGCAGCCCGGGCGCGCCTAATCGCGGAGCTGGCGCGCGGGCGGCCCGGCTGGGCGGCAAGGGCGGCCGGCGACGAGGGGGTGATCGAGCTCAACCGCGAGTGGACCCATCGCCTGGTGGAGGTTTTCGGTGCTCCCGCAGACGTGCCGCTGCGGGTGGCCGCGGAGCTTGACGCTGGACAGATGGCCTGGCGGCGGAACGAGGGTGAAGCCGAGGACCCTGCACTGTTTGCCATCGCGAGCTGGCAGATCGAGCTGCGCAAGAGGATGCTGGCGAGTCGCGGTCGCGAGCAAGGTCGCTGGGCCCGGCTCATCGAGCTCTCGTACGACACGCTCGGCTACCTCGAGCAGAACGTCAGCCCACGCCTCGCGCTTGAGACTTTTCTTCTCGAATGTCGAAAAGCTTCCTGAGAAAGAGCCTCGCCGGCTTCCACCCATACGTACCGGGCGAGCAGCCGCCCGACGGCGAAGGCTGGGTCAAGCTCAACACGAACGAGTCGCCTTTTCCGCCTTCGCCCAAGGTGATCGAGGCGATCAAGGGAGCGACCGACGAGTCGCTCCGCCTCTATCCCAGCCCAACGGCGGCGCCTGCGCGCCAGGCCATCGCAAAGCACTTCGGCGTGGATCCGGCGCAGGTCACCCTTGGAAACGGCGCCGATGAGCTGATCGAGATGTGCCTGCGCGCTTTCGTAGGCGCCGGCGACCGCGTCGCATTTCCGACTCCGACCTATCCGTTGCTGGAGCCTCTGGTCCGCCTGCACGAGGCGGTCCCTTCGCCCAGCCCGACCGGCGAGATGTTCACATGGTCCACCGAGCTCATGGACGACCCGGCTCCTCTGAAGTTCCTGGTCAATCCAAACTCGCCCACCGGAACCTGGCACGCCGGCCCGTCGGTCGCGCGCGCCCTGGTGCGGTCCAAAGGCGTGGTCGTGCTGGATGAGGCGTACGTGGATTTCGCCTTCGAGTCACAGGTCGGGCTGCTGGCGAAGCACGACAACCTCTTGATTCTGCGGACCATGTCCAAGTCCTACGCGCTGGCGGGCATGCGGATCGGCTTCGCGCTCGGAAGCCCCGAGCTGATCGCGGCGCTCGATGCGGTCAAGGACTCGTACAACCTGGACCGGCTTGCCATCGTTGCGGCCACTGCGGCGATCCAGGACGAGGAGCACCACCGCAAGATCGTCGACCACGTCGTTGCCGAGCGCCGCTGGTTGGAGCTTCAGCTGCACGAGCTTGGGTTCGAACACTCGCCGTCGGAAGCCAACTTCGTCTTCGTCAAGCCCGCCGCGGGCAATGTGGCGGCTGCTGTCGTGGACGCGCTGCGCGAGCAGCGGATCCTCGTCCGCTATTACGATCGTGACCCGATCGCGGGCTGGTTCCGGATCACGGTTGGCACGCGAGACCAGCACGAACGACTCCTCGAAGCCCTGAAGGAGATCTTGATTTAGTGACCGCGCCGACTCGAGACGAAGCGTGGGAGCTCGTCACCTCGATGACGAAAACCGACCAGCTGCGGCGCCACATGCGAAGCGTCGAGGCCGCGATGCGCGCCTACGCCCGGCGCTTTGGCGAGGACGAGGAGCGCTGGGCCGTGCTCGGCCTCATCCACGATTGGGATTACGAGTCGGGGCCGACTCTCGACCTCCATCCGATGCGCGGGATCGCGATGCTGCGCGAGAAGGGATGGCCTGAGGACATCCTCGGCGACATCGCCTCACACGCCGACTATCTGAACGTCCCCCGCGACACGAACATCCGCAAGGCGCTCAATGCAGTGGACGAGATGTGCGGGTTCATCATCGCCTGCGCACTGGTCAAGCCAGACAAATCGCTGAGCGCGGTCGAGCCGAGCACCGTGCGCAAGAAGATGAAAGACAAGGCGTTCGCGCGCGGCGTGCATCGCGAAGAGCTCGTCGCAGGCGCAGAGGCGCTCGGTATACCCTTCGACGAGCACGTGGAGTTCGTCCGCGATGCTCTGAAACCGATCGCACAGGAGCTGGGGCTGAATCCATGAGCACGGGCGGGCGACCTCGGGTCCTCTTGATGCACCCGATTCTCGACCCAGGCCCGGCGATACTCGCGGAAGCGGGCGAGGTGATCGCCTACCCTGCCGGGCAGCCGCTCGACGAGGCGAGCATCAGGCGCGCCGCGGAAGGCTGTGTGGGGATCGTGAGCCAGCTCATGGACCCGATTCGCGAGACCGTCCTCTCGACGCCCGGTTTGAAGATCGTCAGCAACGTGGCTGTCGGGTACGACAACGTCGACGTCCCCGCCGCCACGGCTCACAAGGTCATGGTGACCAACACACCTGGCGTGCTCGACGACGCGACGGCCGACTTCGCGTTCACGCTGATCATGGCGACCGCGCGACGAATCGTCGAGGCCGACAGCTTCACTCGACAGGGAAAGTTCCGAGGCTGGGCGATCGACATGATGCTTGGCGCTGACGTGCACGGTGCGACGCTTGGACTGATCGGCGTCGGACGGATCGGCCGCGGTGTCGCGCATCGTGCCAAGGGTTTCAACATGCGCGTGCTCTACTACGACCCGCAGCCCTTGCCGCCGGATGCGGAGCGCGATCTGAGCGCGGCGCGGGTTGACCTGGGCAGGCTGCTCGCGGAATCCGACTTCGTCTCGGTTCACGTGCCGTTGACCCAGGAGACACACCACCTGCTGAGCACGCCGCAGTTCAGCCAGATGAAGAAAACCGCGATCCTGATCAACACCTCGCGCGGCCCGGTGGTCGACGAAGCTGCGCTGGTCGAGGCGCTCAACTCCAAGAAGATCGCGGGCGCGGGCCTCGACGTGTATGAGCGTGAGCCGGCGGTTCACCCAGGCCTGATTCCGATGCCGAACGTCGTGCTCGCCCCGCACATCGCGAGCGCCACCGTCCGCACCCGTTCGGAGATGTCCGCGATGGCTGCTCGGAACATGGCGACGGCGGTTCGCGGCGGCCGGCCCCCGAACCTCCTGAACCCCGAGGTCAAAAAATAACCGTCGCACTGCGATACCGCCTGATGGCCCTCGACCTCGACGGCACGATCCTGGATATGAAGCTCAACCTGGATCCGCGCGACGTCGAGGCCCTTCACCGGATCATCCATGCCGGCGTCACAGTCGTCGCCTGCACCGGCCGCCCATTTCCGGGCGCATTGCCCTGGGTCGAACGGCTGGGCCTGGATACTCCGATCGTGTGCTACCAGGGCGCCGAGATTCGATTGCGGGACGGCACCAAGATCCTGGACCGCGGGGTGAAGCACGACCTCGCGATGGAGGTGGTCCGCTTCGCGCGCGAGCGCGGCCTGCACGTCCAGGCTTATCGAGACGACAAGCTGATCGTGGAGCGCGACAGGCCCGAGGCCCACGAGTACGCAAACCACGCCGGGATGGAGATCCACGTGGTTGACGACCTCGCTGCGGCGATGGGCCCGACCACGCCCAAGCTCGTGATCGTGTCGACCGCCGAGACGCTGGAGAAGCTCCAGCCGGAGGCACGCAGCTTGTGGAAGGGCAGGCTCAACGTCGCGACCTCGGTCCCGACCTATCTCGAGTTCACCAGCATCGAGAGCGACAAAGCCTCCGCGCTCGCGTTCCTGTGCGACAGGCTGGGCATACCGCAAGATCAATGTGTGGCGGTGGGTGACGGGCGCAACGACGCGTCGATGATTGCGTGGGCCGGCCTCGGGGTCGCGGTCGAAGATGCGCCGCCCGAGGTGCTCGCCGCCGCGGACCGGACCATACCTGGGCCAGGCCACGGGGGAATCAAGCAGCTGGCCGACGTGTTGATCGGAGCAGAAAGCTGATGGGAACACTGCTGCTTGTCCACGCGCATCCGGACGACGAGGCGATCTCGACCGGCGGCGTGATGATGAAAGCCAAAGCGCACGGCCACCGCGTGGTGCTCGCCACCGCGACTCGAGGTGAGGTGGGTGAGATCTACAACATGGACGAGACGGCGTCGCGCCCCAAGCTGGGCGAGATCCGGACCGAGGAGCTCAAGGCCGCTGCGGAGATCCTCGGCGTCGACCGGGTCGAGTTTCTCGGCTACCGCGACTCGGGCATGGTCGATACAGCCGACAACAAGGACCCGCGCTCGTTCCACCAGGCTCCTCTCGATGAGGCGGCGGCCAAGCTGGCGGTGCTCGTCCGCGACGAGAGGCCGGACGTCGTGGTGACGTATGCGGAGGACGGCGTGTACGGCCACCCCGACCACATCAAGGCGCACCTTGTCACGAACGCGGCGCTGGACCTGCTCGAGCGGGAGGGCTGGTCGCCCAAGAAGCTCTACTACACGGCCATTCCCCGGTCGCTGATGGAAGCGTTCATGTCGCAGATGCCCGAGGACGCGCAGCGCGCCCAGAACAGCAACATGCGCATCGCGGGCACTCCCGACGAGCTGGTGACGACCAAGGTGGACGTCCACGACTACGTCGAGCAGAAACGCGAGGCTTTCGGCGCGCACGTGAGCCAGAACGATCCGAACTCATGGTTCACGACCATGGCGAGCCAGATCTACGAGCTAGTGTTCGGGACGGAGTACTACCAGCTGGTCCGAGGGAAGCCTGGTTCCGAGCTTCCGGAGAACGACCTGTTCGCGGGTATCAGCTAAAGCACGTCGCCTGGCGCCCTTTTGGGCGGCATCGAGCCGCCGCGTAGACTCGAAGGAGACCATGGAAGTCCTCAAGATCACGCCACGCGGGTACTGCCATGGCGTGGTGGACGCTTTCCGGATCGCCAAGCGGGTGCGTGAGGAGACCAATGGGCCGGTGCACATGCTCGGCATGCTGGTCCACAACACCCACGCCACCGACGGCCTTCAGGCGCAGGGCATCGAGCTGGTCGACCAGCCCGACCGGTTCGCCGGCCTGGACCAGATCAAGGAAGGCACGGTCATCTTCACCGCCCACGGGGTCTCGCCGCAGGTCAAACAGCGTGCCGTCGAGCTCGGTTTGAAGCCGGTGGACGCCACCTGCTCGGACGTCGTGCGCACCCACGAGCTGGTCGCCGACCTGGCCAACAAGGGCTATGACGTCGTCTACATCGGGCGCAAGGGGCACCCGGAGCCCGAAGGCGTCATGGGCGAGGCGCCAGGGAAGGTTCACCTCGTGCAGGACCCCGAGGACATCGACGCGCTCGACCTCCATGGCGACCGTATCGCGGTGACATGCCAGACGACGCTTTCCGTCTGGGACACGGAGGACCTGATCGGGCGGGTCAAATCCCGCTATCCCCAGGCCGAGGTCCACAACGAGATCTGCCGGGCGACGCAGGAGCGCCAGGAGGCGGCGGTCGAGGCGGCCAAGGAAGTCGACCTCGTCATCGTGGTCGGCAGCCCGCGCTCGTCAAACTCCTTACGCCTGGTCGAGGTCGTCAAGAAGCTGGGCAAGAAGCCGGCCTACCTCGTGGACAAGTTCGAAGACCTGGACCTGGCCTGGTTCGCCGGCGCCAAGAAGGTCGGCGTGACAAGCGGCGCCTCGACCCCGACCCAGCTCACCCGCCGGGTGATCGAGTACCTGGAGGCGCTGGAAATACCGGCTTAGGAGCGCCTGGGCTGGCGGAGGCGGCGGATGACCCCGCCGATGCCGCCTCGCTCGCTCGCAGGAGCATTCGGTGCGGCTGGAGGCGGTGGAGGCGCAGCCTCCGATGGAGGTGCCGGGCTCCCGGCAGCTTCCCCGTCTCGCCCGGCCGCCGTGGCGCCGGACGGCCGTCGCCGCCGCCGTCTGCGAGGCGCGCCGGTCCCGGCAACCCTTTCCGGCTTGGCGACCGGTGCCGGCGGGGCGGCGATGACCGGGGTCTCGACCGGTTGCCCGTTGGCGCCCGCCGGGCGGCGCCTTCGCCGCCTTCCACGCGCTGCCGCGCCGCCCGCGGCCGCGGCGCCGGTGGTCGCGGGCGCCTCCTGGGCACGCTCGCGCTCCTTGGGCGCCAGGTGGCGTCTCACCTTGGCTCCCACCTCGCCTTCGGCGCAAAGGGCGCCATCGGCGGTGTGAACGTCGACCCGCCAGACGACGATCGAGGTTGGCGCGCCGCCGATCGGGGGCCGCTTCTGGGTCAGCGTCCAGCGAGCGAAGATCGTGTCGCCGGCGTGCACGGCGCGCGGGAACTTCCAGTTCAGCCATTCCCATTCCTCCACCGACGGCACCGGCATGTCGATCGTGCCCAGGCCGACGGCCACCGCGACGAGCAGGGCGGGCGGAGCGACCCGCACGTGTCCGGGGGTGGCTTCGATGGAAAGAGGGGAGAAATCGCCCGAAACGCCGGCAAACAGGGCGATCTCTGATTCAGAGATGGTGCGGCGGCGGGTGGTCCATTCGCCGCCTAGCGGGAGATCGTCGAAAGAGAGGGGCTCCAGATCGGCGCGAGTATAGCCTGAGAGCGCGGGGGAGGACAGCGGTCGCGCGCAAGCGCGAGGAGGATGGGCCTACTGATTGCTCCCCCGCGGAACCCCCTCCCCTCCTCGGCAGGGCATGGAGTCGCTTGGAAGTGACGCGCTTGGATGACGGCCGGAGTGAATCCGGCCTAAAGCTCCACCCCGTCTTCGATCGAAACGTTAGAACCAACCCAGAGGTTCGAGCGTTAACCTATGACAACTTCAGCGCCGGGAGGGTTCTGGTTCCTTGGATCTCGCCGCCGTACTGCTCGTCACGTCCGTCCTGCTTGTGGTCGCCTTCCTGCTCCTCATGATCTCGCTGATGCGGCTTCGCGGGACGACGCGGGAGCTCCAGGCAGCCCTGGACGACGAGAGCGGGGCCCGCGACCGAGCTGCCCTGCTGCTGGCCATCGCCTCCGCCGTCAACTCCTCGCTTGCTCTCGAGGAGGTTCTCAACGTCGCTCTGACGCATGCCGGCCGGATCATGGGCGCCGTTGCCGGGGCGATGTATCTCGTCCAGCAGGGCAAGTCCGAGATGAAAAGGGAAGCCGAATACAACCTGACCCATCGCGCTCGCGGAGCCGTCCGCAAGATCGACGAGGAGCCGGTCCACACGGCCATCGCCGCCATGCGCCCTCTTGTCGTCAAGCTCGACGAACGCACCGCTCCAGGCATCGAAGGCGGTGGTCATCCACAGCACGTCCTCGTCGTCCCGGTTCAGCGCTCGGGACAGCTGATGGGGGCGATGGAGCTGTACCTCAACGCGTGGCGCGAGTTGACAGAGGACCAGGCAGACCTGCTCAACGGCGTCGCCTCGGAAGCCGCCATCGCCATCCGGCACGCCCAGCTCTTTCAGGCGCAAGAAGAGAACGCGCTCACCGACGAGCTGACGAAGCTGCCCAACAGGCGCGCGCTTGCGCAGCGCTTCCTGGAGGAGATGCAGCGGGCGCGGCGGCATCACAACGCGATCGCGTTCCTGATGATCGACCTGGACCATTTCAAGCAGGTCAACGACACGTACGGCCATCTCAACGGTGACGCGGTGCTGGCAGAGCTGGCCTCGATCCTCGTCACCGGCGCCCGCGAGTCCGACGTGTGCGCGCGTTACGGCGGGGAAGAGTTCGGCATGATCCTCCACGAGACGACCGAGGCAGGAGCGCGAACCCTCGCCGAGCGGATCCGCGCGAAGGTCGCGGCGGCGACGTTCCCGGGCGGGCTGAAGCTCACCATCAGCATCGGGGTCGCCGCCACCGACGAGCCGGCGCTGTTCACCACGTTGATGGAGCGCGCCGACCAGGCGCTCTATGCCGCCAAGCAAGGCGGCCGCAACCAGGTCCGCGTCGCGGACATGAAGGCCCCCTCCAAGCAGCAGCAGCACACCGCGCCCGCGCAAACGTAACCTGCGTAACCTGCTCCCTGGAGTGGGGCATTTCTGCGTCAACTGCGGCACCCCCCTGGTGACGCGCGTCATCGAAGGCCGCGAAGTGGAGGCGTGTCCTCGCGACAGCTTCATCCTGTGGCACGACCCGAAGGTCTCGACGGCTGTTGTCGTGGAGACCGAAGGCGGGATCGTGTTGGGCCGGCGGTCGATCGAGCCCGGTTACGGCCTGTGGTGCCTACCTGGCGGATTCGTCAACGACAACGAGGACCCTGCGATGGCTGCCACGCGCGAATGCCTTGAAGAGATCGGCGCCCAGGTCGAGGTGACCGGCCTGATCGGCGTCCAGCACATCCCGAAGACCGACGCTCCCAGCATGGTGGTCATCGCGTATCGCGGCCGGCTGGTCGACGGCGAAAGGCCGGCGGTGGGAGTCGAGATGCTCGAGGTCGGAGTCTTCCGTCTAGACACCCTTCCCGCGCTGGCGTTCCCGAGCCACCAGAAGGTGATCGCCGAGTACGTCAGGTCCCTGGCGCCGGGGGAGGCAGCGGCACCTCGACCCGACCGCGCAGTGGCTCGGCGTGCAGCGCGGCCATCAGGAGCACAAGCGCCGACGCAACCGCGGCGCAGGCGGTGAAGCCCGCCGCGTAGCCGAAGGTCTGCACCACCGGACCGAACAGTAGCGGGCCCGCCGACAGACCCAGGAACAGGATGGTCCCGTAGATGCCCATGGTGATTCCGCGCGTCGACGCGGCGGACAGATCACCGAAGACGACGCCCATCGCGACAAAGGCCGTAGCCATGAACGGAGTGCCGGCTGCCAGCACGATCGCGGGACCGACGAACCCGGTCAGGTGACCGAGCACGACGGCAGCCGCTGACCAGCCGATCACCCCGATGAACACGATCGGCCACCGGTGACGGGCGCGGTCGACGAGGCGGCCACCCGGCAGCCGCGAGAGCCCGTTGACCACCGCCTGGAGTGCGAGCAGGTAGCCGACCTGCGCGTTCGGCAGCCCAAGCGCCTCTCGGCCGAAAACCGGTAGAAACGCTCCGATGGTGCCCCATGCCAACGTCGCGGCGACAAGCCCGATCGACACAGGCAGGAAAGATCGCTGCGCAAGCAGGGCGCGCAGCGGCGCTCTCAGCGACAGTCCGCGACCCGAAACCTGCTTCGTCCCGCTTGCCGCGAACGCGGCCGGCAAAGCAAATAGCAAGAGCGCGGTCGTGACCCCGATATCGGTCCTCACGCTGATCCAGCGCAGCGCGATGCCTGCGATGGACGGCCCGAGAAAGAATCCGACCTGCATCGAGAAGGTGAGCCAGCCCATGGCGCGCCCAAGGCGGCTGCCTGAGGTGGATTCTGTCACCGCGCTGAAGAGCGCCGCTTGCTGCATGCCTGCGGCCAATCCGCCGATCACCTGCCACAAGAACAGCGGCGCCACGCTTGGAGTGAAAGCCGTGGCGATCTGCGATCCCGCCGCGAGGACGAAAGAAATGCCCAGCAGCGTTCTGGCGCCGAAGCGATCGATGAGGATCCCCGAGGGAAGCGACAGGAGGGCGGCGGCGAGGGTTGATACAGAAAACAGGGCGCCAACTTCGAACCGGCTTGCGCCAAGGTCGTGCGCGTACAGCGGCACCGTGAGGCCGCGTGCTGCGAGCGCGGCGAACGAAGCGCCGGCGGCGACGTACAGCGCAACCGTCCGGCGCGACTCCGGGATGGTCACGCGCACGAACCTAAGATACCGGCCGATGGTGCCAGCTCATTTCATGCGCGGCCTATCGTGACGACCGCGCATGCGGCGGAGCTGATCCGAAACGCGCGGAGCTGCGTGGCGCTGACCGGCGCGGGCATCTCGGCGGAAAGCGGCATTCCTACGTTCCGCGGTGAAGGCGGTTTGTGGAGGCAGTACGACCCGGTCAAGGTCGCCTCAATCGAATATTTCATGGCAGACCCAAGCGAGTACTGGAAGGTGTCGAAGAACCGCGGCACCGTGGCGCTTGCCGCCCGTCCCAACGCCGGTCACCGCGCACTCGCCGCGCTCGAGGCATCCGGCCGGTTGGTTGCCGTGGCCACGCAGAACACCGACGGCCTTCACCAGGAGGCGGGCAGCCGCAACGTGATCGAGCTGCACGGGTCGGGGCGCACGGTCCGGTGCCTCGACTGCGGGAATCGTGAGGCGCGCAGCGATGTCCAGGCAAGACTCGAGGTCGAGATGCCGCCGCGATGTCCGCGATGCGGCGGCCTCTTTCTGAAACCGACGGTCGTGCTCTTCGGGGAACCGCTGCCGCAGCCGGCGATCCAGCAGGCGATTGCGCTTGCACGCGAGGCAGACGTGATGCTCGTCGTCGGATCTTCGCTGGTCGTTTACCCGGCGGCTGACATCCCGCTGGTCGCCTTGAGGTCCGGCGCGCAGCTGATCATCGTCAACGCGGAACCAACTCCGTTCGACGAGGCGGCGGCGGTCGCGCTCCACGGCAAGTCCGGCGAGATCCTGCCGGAGATCGTCGACCTCATAGGTGGCTGACGCTGCCGAAAGCAATGGCCATGCCGTCGACGATCAGCTCGCCGGCCGGTCCGATGTCCTCCGCGGTGCCCTCGATCACAGTGCCACCCTGCTCGACGCGCACGCGCCGGCCCAACGTATCGGAGAGCTCGCGCCACCGCGACAGGACGACTGGCACGTCCGCCACAACCCATCGATCGATCTCCTCGCGGAGCCGGTCGAGCAGCCGGTCGCGGTCCTCGTCGAGCTTCGCTGCTCCCGGCGGGGCCCAGCCCAGGTTGATGCCGACGCCGCAGATCGCGGTCGTTCGCGTGACCTCGACCAGGATTCCGCCGACCTTGAGACCGTCCATCAGGAGGTCGTTGGGCCACTTGAGTCGAACTCCGCGGCCACACGCATGGGCGGCGGCGATGCCGGCCGCCAGGCTCAGCACCGGGTTGGGAAGTAACACGAACGAGACGAGCAGTGCCGTCCCACGAGGCGCCTCCCAGCGACGGTCGAGCCGCCCGCGGCCGGCCGTCTGATGCTCCGCCACCACGATCGAGCCGAACGGGAGCGGGCGTGCGACGTCCTGGGTCGAGGTGACCGTCTCGAGCCGCATGACCCTCGGGCTGGGCTGGCCCACGCGCCGGTAAGCTAACAGGACGATGAAGCTCCACCGCGCTATCACGCTGGTGGTGATGATGCTTCTGGCCGTCGCATTGGTCGCATTCATGACCGCGGGCGCGATCCGCAACTTCGACAGCCGCAGCCTGGTCGCGCTCGTGGCGGTAGTCGTCGTCAGCGCGATCGCCGGAGTCGCCTTCAGCTGGGGGCG
Source organism: Candidatus Dormiibacterota bacterium (assembly GCA_036833175.1). GTDB lineage: Bacteria > Chloroflexota > Dormibacteria > Dormibacterales > Dormibacteraceae > Palsa-870. The sequence continues at coordinate 39,903 of DAITQH010000001.1, read as the reverse complement.
TTACTACAAGCGCGTGCCGCGCCCCCGGCCCTAACGATGCTGCGCCTCGGCTATAAGGCCTCTGCCGAACAATTCGGCCCGCGGGAGCTGCTCGATTTTGCGGTCGCCGCCGAACAGAACGGTTTCGAGAGCGTGTTCGTCAGCGACCATTTCCAGCCGTGGCGTCACTCCGATGGGCACGCGCCCTTTGCAATGGCTTGGCTCGCCGCAACAGGAGAGCGGACCAAGCGCGTTGCACTCGGCACCTCGGTTGTGACTCCGACCTTTCGATATCACCCCGCCATCGTGGCGCAGGCTTTCGGGACTCTCGGATCGTTGTTCCCCAACCGCGTGATCCTCGGCGTTGGCACCGGCGAGCATTTGAACGAAGGCGCGCTCGGCATCGCGTGGCCCGACAACAAGGAGCGCTTTGCCAGATTGCGTGAGGCGGTCAAGCTGATCCGCCTTTTGTGGACCGAGCAGTCGGTCACGTTTGACGGCGCGTACTACCACACGCGCAACGCGACGATTTACGACCGCCCCGATCAACAGGTGCCGATCTACATCGGCGCCGGAGGCCCGCAGGTCGCGAAGTACTCGGGGCGCGCAGGCGATGGCCTCATCTGCACGTCGGGCAAGGGAATGGAGCTCTACTCCGAGCTGTTGCTCCCGTCGTTCGCCGATGGAGCCAAGGAATCAGGTCGGGACGCAAGCGGGCTCGATCGCATGATCGAGGTGAAGGTGTCGTTCGACACCGATCGTTCGCGTGCGCTGGAAGACACGAAGATCTGGGCCGCTCTGGCCCTTCCTGCCGAAGCAAAGGCCGGGGTTGACGATCCGCGCGAGATGGAACGTCTGGCCCGCGGAGTCGAGGACGTTGCGCACCGGCGCTGGTTGGTCTCCAGCGACCCGGACGAGCATATCGAGCAGCTGAAGCCTTACCTGGACCTGGGCTTCAACCACCTGGTCTTCCATGCGCCGGGCGATGACCAGGTCCGCTTCTTGAAGCTCTACGGCTCGCAGATCCTGCCGCGCCTGCGAAAGCAGTGGGGATGACCGTGTCGACCTGGGTCATCGTCCTGATCAAGGATTTCGATTCCGCCAAGCAGCGGCTTCAACCGGCGCTTGGACCGCGCGCGCGGCGAAGTCTTGCGCAGCGCAATGCCGAGCTGGCCGTGCGGGCCGCTGCGGCTGGCGACCGTGTGCTGGTAGTCGCCGGCAGCGAAGAGGTGGCGGAGCTCGCGAAGTCGTGGGGGGCGGAGGTCATCGCGGAGCCTCGCCAGGAGGGCCAGAACGCGGCCGCGGCGCGAGGCATCGCAAAGGCCGTCGCGGAAGGCGCCGGGGCGGTGCTGCTCCTGTCCAGCGACCTGCCGCTTGTGACTATCGACGCGGTGCGCGACGTCATCGACTCGGCTTCGCGACTCGATGCTCCCGTGGCGGTGGCCGTGCCGGCCGTCGGTCGAGGCGGCACGAATGCGCTCTACCTACGTCCACCAAACGCGATCACGCTCCATTTCGGCGCAGACTCGCTCGCCAAGTTCCGGCAGGAGGCGCAGAGCCGTGGCGTCGAGTTCGTGGTCCATCATTCCGACGCCATGGCGCTGGACCTGGACGAGCCTGGCGACCTGGCGCGGTTGCGGCGTGCGGTGTGACACGCCTCGAGCTGATCGCGGTCGAGGGCCTGCCTGAGGTCCGTCCCGGCGACGACCTCGCGGAGCTGATCAGCTCGAGATTCAGGCTCGAAGCAGGTGACGTGCTCATCGTGGCCCAGAAGGTGGTCTCGAAGTCCGAAGGACGGCTCGTCAGCCTGAGCTCGGTGACGGCGACCGATGAGGCAAAGCGCATCGCGTCGAAGCTCATCGCGTCGCCCGACCCGCGGATGGTCCAGGTGGTCCTCGACGAGAGTGTCCGCGTGCTTCGATCCGAGCGAGTCCTGATCACAGAGACCCGCCACGGATTCGTGTGCGCGAACGGCGGGGTCGACCACTCAAACGTTCCGGGCGCGGATGAGCTGGCGCTGCTTCCCCTCGACCCCGATGCCAGCGCCAACCGGCTGCGCGACCGGTTGCGAGAACTGGTCGGTGTCGAGGTCGGTGTGATCGTTTCCGATACCTTCGGCCGGCCGTGGAGGCTGGGCATCGTCAACGTCGCCCTCGGAGTCGCAGGTCTGCCGGCCCTGCTCGACCTGCGCGGCAGCGTTGATGACGATGGCAAGCAGCTTCAAGCGACCGTGCTTGCACCGGCAGATGAGCTCGCCGCGGCGGCAGGGTTGGTGATGGGCAAGACGAATCGAGCCCCGGTGGTCATCGTCCGCGGGCTTGGATTGCGTGGACATGGCACCGGACGAGACCTCGTGCGGCCTGCGGCTGAGGACCTCTTCCGCTGAAGGTTGTCTTGCTGGCCGGCGGCACCGGCGGCGCCAAGCTCGCGGCCGCGATGCAGCCACTGCTTCCGCCGGGGCAACTGACGGTCATCGCCAACACGGCGGACGACGACGAGTTCTGGGGCCACCTCGTCTCGCCGGACGTGGACGCGGTGATCTACCGGCTGGCGGGGGTGTTCAACGACATCGCCGGATACGGGATGAAAGACGATTCCTTCCACGTTCTCGATGCCCTGGAGCGTCTCGGCGAACCCGGGTGGTTTCGCATCGGCGACAAGGATTTCGCGACACACGTTCTTCGCACGGAGATGCTCGGCCGTGGATGCACTCTCACGGAGTGCGCCGTCGCCCTGTGCGGCCGCTTCGGTGTGGAGACTCGTGTCCTTCCGATGACGGACGAGCGCGTGCGGACGAGATTCCTCACCGACAGGGGCGAGTTTTCTTTTCAGGAGTATTTCGTGCGCGAGCGACTTGCCCCCGCGCTGCGCAGGATCGAGTTCGCGGGCATCGACTCGGCGCGGCCGACACCGGAAGTCCGGGCCGCGCTGGATGAGGCAGACCTGGTGATCATCGGGCCGTCGAACCCGTTGATCTCGATTGCTCCAATCCTGAAAGTCATCGGTTCGACGATTCCGCGGGACCGCGCCGTGGCGATCACGCCGATCGTTCGCGGCGCCTCACTCAAAGGGCCGACGGTCGAGATGATGCGAGCCGTTGGTCCGCCGCCGACACCGGTCGAGGTCGCGCGCCTCTACCGTGAGGTCGCCGCGACCTTCGTGCTGGACAGCCGCGACCTGGACCTGGCCGCGGAGGTGGAGGCGATTGGGCTACGAACTCTCGTCCTCGACACGGTGATGGCCGACGGCGGTGGAGGGCTGGCGGCCCGCATGCTCGAAGGGCTTACTTGACCGGGGATCCGGCCACCATGATCAGCACGCCGATCAACACCGCGACCAAACCGACGACCAGCACCGCGTACTGAGCGATCGCGACGCCCTGGCCTGGCGCCTTGATCACCTCTTCCGGCTCAACCCCTGGCGCGTTGCCCGACGCCAGCTGCCAGGACCCTGCGGGAGCATCGTCCTGGTGCTTGCCCTTCTTTTTCTTTGGCTCGGGTTCGGCTGAGACTGCCGAATCTTTCGCCTCTCCCACCACCGACCAGGCGGCTGGCGCGGCTGGCGCGATCGCGGGGCGGGCGGGCTCGGCCGGCGTAAGCGGCTCGCGCGGCGCCATGGGCTCGGGTGGCGCAGCGGTTGGGGGCGGCGCCGGCGCCGGCGTCCACACTTCTTCGGCGGGCGGGGGCTTATATGGAGGCGGAGCCGCCGGCGCCTCGAACGGCGGGTGTGGCGGCGCGGCAGGCCCGACGTCCCAGGGTGAAGCCGAAGGCGCCTCCTGGACTGCTCTTCCCATGGGCGGAATGGCAGCCGGTGGCGGCTCGAAGGCCGATGGCTCGTACGTCGCCACCGGCGCCTGTGGGGTCGCGAAGGTCGTTCCTTGGACCGGTGCCACGGTGGCTTCCGCCGGCTTCTCAGCCCTTCCGGTGAGAGTCCGCTGGCGTGCCGCGCGCACCTTGTGCTCGATCTGAGAGCGGCGAGCCGAATACATCGATCGTTTGTCCACGGATTTGCGGCGCAGCACGAAGAAGACGGCGACGATGCCGATCAGGGCTACGGCCGGGCCGGCGATCAGGGCATAAGGCATCAGGCGCCGATTATCGGCGATCGGTGCATGTGTGACAATCGCCGCCGTGTCCCTCTATGACCGCATACAGGCGGAGTTGGTCGAATCCCGAAGGCGCCGCGACGATGTGACCTTGGACACGCTGTCGCTTTTGAAGAGCGAGCTGGTAAAGGCGAGCAAGGAAAGCGCGGCGGGCGGGCGGATCGACGATGAGCTCGTGGTTCGCCTTGCGCGCAAAGAGGTGAAGCGTCGTGAGGAGGCCATCGAGATCTATCGCAAGGCGGGGCGCGCGGAGTCCGCGCGGCGGGAGGAGGCGGAGATGGAGGTCTTGAAGGCGTTCTTGCCCGCGGCGATGAGCCAGCAGGACGTGGAGGCCGAGGTAGCCGCCGTCATCGCCGAGCTGAAACCCGAAGGCCCCAAGGGATTTGGACTGGTTATGAAAGACGCAACAGCGCGCCTTGCCGGCCGGGCCGAGGGCTCGCAGATCGCGGCCGCCGCACGCAAGCTCCTTGGCTCCTAAGACCGTCAAGACAGCGACGAAGCCGGCGAAAAAACCGGCCACGAAACCAGCCAACAAATCAGCGAAGAAATCATGGATGTCACCCCCGCCGCCACGAGGCGCGAAGACGCGGGCGCTCCTTACAGTCGAGCGACTGCGAGACCTGTATCCGGCGGTGACGGAGCTCGCGCACCAGGATCCCTTTCAACTGGTGATCGCGACGATCCTGTCGGCTCAGACGACCGACCGATCGGTGAACCTGGTCACGCCGGAGCTTTTCAAGCGCTATCCGACCGCGGCTGACCTGGCCGCCGCGGACCCGGCGGACGTCGAGCAGTTGATCAAGCCGACGGGGTTTTTCAGGTTGAAGACGCGCCGGATCATCGACGCCAGCCGGAAGATCGTCGAGCTGTTTGGCGGCGAGATTCCGGGCAACCTGGACGACCTGGTGAAGATCCCTGGCATCGGCCGCAAGACGGCGAACGTGATTCTGGGGGTTGGTTTCAACGTGCCGGGCTTTGCGGTCGACACGCACGTCACGAGGCTCACCAACCTGCTGGGGTTGGTCGTGACCCGCGACCCGGTGAAGATCGAGCACCAGGTTTGCGCCATGGTGCCGAAGGAGGAATGGACCGGCCTATCGCTGAGGCTCATCCTCCATGGACGCCGGATCTGCATCGCGCGGCGGCCACGCTGCGAGGAATGCGTCCTGAACGACTTCTGCCCCTCGTCGACCACTCGCCCGAAGCGCCGCCACCGCAAACCGCCGGCATAAACCGAGGGCCCAGCGCGCAAGCGGCGATGAGGATGGGACTTACTGATCGCCCTCCTCCCGGCCGATCTCACCCCCAACCGGCACGCCTGCGACCAGGAAATCACGGAAAATCGCCTGCCACAACCCAGCTTGTTAAGGGCGAACATTTGTTCTACCATGCGGTGATGGAGTCGCCCGAAGCCCGGCTGACTGATGTCGAGTACCTCGAGGTCCAGTGCAAGTCCGCGCTGAACCCCGTGAAGGGCATGGGCTTCTCCTGGTCGCTGAACCCCTACACCGGCTGTGAGCACCGCTGCGCCTTCTGCTACGTGCGGGCCTTCGAGCTGCGCGCCGACCGCCCCTCCGACGACCGCTACGGCCGGGCCATCCGAGTCAAGGTCAACGTCGCGGCCGTGTTGCGCAGCGAGCTGTCGCGGAGGTCCTGGCAGCGAGAAACGGTGGTGATCGGGGCCGCCACCGATCCCTACCAGCCGGCGGAGGGGCGCTACAAGCTGACCCGCCAGTGCCTGCAGACCCTCCGCGATTTCTCGAATCCCACGGCGATGATCACTCGCGGTCCCATGATCGTCCGCGACATCGACGTCCTCTCGGAGCTGGCCCGCCGCGCCAGCCTCCACATCACCTTCAGCATCCCAACAGTCGACGAAGACGTCTGGCGCCGGACCGAGCCGGGAACAGCACATCCGAGACAGCGCCTTCGCGCGATCGAGAAGCTGGTCACGGCGGGGATCGACGTAGGCGTCGGGATGGCGCCCATCCTTCCCGGACTGTCGGATCGGCCCGATCGCCTCGAGGCCGTGGTCAAGGCCGCCCGAGCGGCGGGCGCAACCGGGCTCTGGGCGGGCATGCTCCATCTCAAGGACGGGACTCGTGAGCACTTCATGTCGGTCCTCGGCCAACACTGGCCAGAGCTGGTGCCGCGCTACGAGCAGGCCTACGGCCAGCGCGCCTATCTGCCGCCGGCGTACGGCGAGTCCACGATGAAGGCGGTCTCCCGGCTCAGGGCTCTCCACGGTGTGACTGACCGGCGCCGGGTCATCCTGAACCCTCCGCCCGCGCCCGAGCAGCTCTCCCTACTCAACTAGCATTTCTGTCAAACATGCGAGGACCGATCGACGTGCTGGCGGGGAAGGTGGGCGGTTTCAAGAAGATGGAGATCGCGCGGCGCACCGTGCCTTGCTACAAGCACGTGATCGAGAAGGACGGCGAGAAGCTCTCGGTCTGCCTGCTGGTCGATTCAGGAAAGCTCTACAGGTTTCCTTTCGAGACGGCGAAAGGAATCAAGGGCCTGGGCATCAAAGCGCGCTATTTGCGCGGCGAGATGGAGCACCTCCGGCTGCGTGAGTTCCAGCCTGGCCTTTGTCGTTATGTCGAAAGAGCCGACACAGCCGTCTGAGTCGCTCGTCCAGCAGCTGCTCGCCGAGCGGCGCGAGCTGAAGGTCACCGTCGAGCGCATGCGCCTGGAGCTGGCCGAGGTCCAGACCACGTCCAACGGCCCAGACCCTCGCGTGCGTGAGCTCCAGACAGAGATCGAAAGGCTCAGGTACCAGCTTGCGTCAGCTCGGGCCGAGGCCGGCCTGATGCGCGAGGAACGTGACGAGTTGCGGTTGGGAGTAGAAAAGGCGCTCCAGCAACTGGCCCAGACTTAAAAAAGAAAGGCCCCGCTGATGCGAGGCCTTACGAAATGCGAATCGACGCTACTTGGCCCAGCCCTCGACCATCGGCACGTACGCAGCGACCATCGGCCCGAGGACTGGGAAATTTATCCTCTTGCCGCCTGCCTGAAAAGCCACGACCAACCCCACGATCCAGACCAGAAACCAGATGAAGCCCCAGAGCGTCGCCAGTATCAAGAGCGGCAAGATGATGGCGGAGACGATCCAGAGGACGATGTAGACAGCGAGCATGGCGCCGTGGACGAGAACGGCGTTCGCCGCGTTGTACTTGACGTCTGCATCATCTTTTCCGACGAAGAGAAATATCAGGCTCCCGATAGGTGGAAACAACGCCCAGGCGAGAATGGTGTAGACGTTCTTATTGCCGTCCGTGGCGCTTGGCATGCCTCCCATCGGAGACGGTTGCGACGGGGGTGGCGGTGGGATCTGCGACATTGACTTCTCTCCTGTCCTGTTGGCTGGCTGCTGCGCGCCCGATTATGGGTGGAATGGCGCCAAAACGCCATAGCGGGTCAGCGGATCGCGCGTACTTGGTCGAGCCCTCAACACACTCTGCTAGTCTCGCGAAGAGATGACCGATTCGGGTCAACCACCGGGCGTTCCACCGTGGGCGCCCATGCAGCAGGATGCTGAATCCCCGCCACCCCGACAGGCGGCGTTTCCGCCCGCCCACACGGCGCCGCAGCCGGCTGCCGCCGCAACGCCATTAAGCGCTCAACCTTCTGTACAGGCGCCCTTGGTGTCGGACGTCTCGGCCACGATGCGCCTGATTCCGGTCCCGCCGCCGAGCACGCCGCCCCCTCCGATTCCAGCCATCATCGCCGCGCCTCAGCCGGCCACGGAGCGGTACATCGGCAAGTACAGGGTCAAGGGCGAGCTCGGGCGCGGCGGAATGGGAACCGTCTACCTCGCCGAACAGCCCGGCCTCGGGCGCGAGGTCGCCATCAAGGAGTTGATCCAGTCGGCGGCCCAAGACCCGGTGGCGCTGAAGCGGTTTCTGCAAGAGGCCCAGGTGATGGCCCGGACCAGCCACCCGAATCTCGTGCAGGTCCATGACCTCGAGCTCACCGGTGAGGCGAGCTACATCGTGCTCGAGTTCGTGCGAGGACAGTCGCTGCGGGAGTGGCTGAATCGAGGCGCCATCCCCCCGCCGCAGGTCTTCGCCGTCATGCATGGCGTGCTGCAGGCTCTCGATTACGCGCACAAGCACGCGATCGTTCACCGGGACATGAAGCCCGAGAACGTCCTCCTGTCAGACGACGGCATGGTCAAGGTCGCCGACTTTGGCATCGCGCGCCTGACCGACGACACCGGCGTGGGTGGGACGGCGACAAAGACCGGCACCACCGTCGGAACGCCCCAGTACATGTCGCCTGAGCAGGTTGCCTCGAGCAAGGTCGACGGGCGAAGCGACCTGTACTCGGCCGGGATCATGTTCTACGAGCTGGTGGCCGGGCAGGCCCCATTCACGGCCACAGAGGCCGATGGCCCTTTCACCTTGATGGCGAAGCACGTGCAGGCGCCGCCCAAGCCGCCGTCCCTTCACCGCCCTGGGCTCGATCCCGAGCTCGAGGTGGCGATCCTCAAGTCGCTTTCGAAGCGGCCCGAAGACCGTTACCAAACGGGTCAGGAGTTCGACGACACGATCTCGCGGATCGCAGACCGCCTATTTCCAGGCTGGCAGCGCAGCCTCGAACCGGGCGCGGACCTGTCGAAGATGGTTCCGGGCGCCGCGCCGCAGCCGGCGATTGTTCCGGCCACGCCCATCGGCATCGCCCTGCAGCAGCCTGCGCTGGCGGTGCCGCCTGCCCCGGTCTACAACCCGACCCCGCCCGCCAAGCCCGTCGTGAAGCAATCGGCGGGATGCATGGGCGTGCTGCTGGGCACGGTCTCGCTGCCGGCGCTTGTCGCCGTGCTGGCTGCGACCTACCTGCACTAGGTCGGCGAAGGACCCTGCCCGGCTGCCAGCGCCTGCTCGGCAGCTTCCCCGACCAGGATGTCGGTCGAGCCTGCCTCTCCAGCGGCGATCACTGTCTGCTGCGTGTACTGGGACGTGAACGTGTTGTGCGCTTGCGTGGCCATCTCGGTCGGGAAGTAAACCCAGGGCGACGTCGGCGTCTCGCGGATCGCGGTCACCTGGTAGATACGAAACGTCTCGGCTGATTTGCCTTTGAGCTGCACGCCCGGGACCAGGTCGACCGCGATGTAGTCCTTGCACAGCTCGTATGTCTGCTGGCCTATCAGCAGGTGAAAAGCAGGAGCGTGCGCGCAGAATCGGGCGGCCGTGTTGACCGTATCCCCTAAGGCGGTGTACTGAATCCGGCTGCGCGACCCCATCATTCCCACGACCGCGGGCCCGGTGTTTATGCCTATACCCCAGCGAATCGGCGGCAGGCCCTTGGCGATCAGGCGCTGCTCAAGCTCGGGGGCGCGGTTGACCAGGTCATAGGCGCAGCGCACCGCCAGCAGTGCGTGGTCCGGCTGTTCGCGGGGCGCGTTCCAGAACGCCACGATCTCGTCGCCCACGTACTTGTCGACGGTCCCATCCCAGGTAAAGATGATTCCGCTGAGGTGGTCGAGGTATGTGGTGACGAGCTCTGTGACGTCGGGCGGCGCCATCGACTCCGACATCGCGGTGAAGCCGCGGATGTCGACGAACAGCAAGGTCAGGTCGCGCCGCTCACCGCCGCGCATGATGTCGTCTACGCCTCGCCTTCTCTTCGCCAGGTCGGCCACGATCTCGGGCTTCAGGTACTGGCTGAAGATCGCGGTGACCTTGCGTTTCTCGCGGTCCTCGTAGAGGAAGCGATAAGCCGTAACACCTGAGTAGGCGAGGGCGATGGCAAGCCATGGATGGAACAGGTCGGGTACGAAACCCTGGAAGTTCGCCAGGTAGCTCATGCCTAAGGTGAACAGGACCAGCGCCACCACAGTGCCGGCAAGCCCCCACAGGACGCTGACGCGGGCCACGCCGACCGCGGTGGCCAAACCCAGCACGAGGATGAGCAGAAAGAGCAGCCACGCGGGCTCCGGGCTCAGCAGCTTGTTGGGTCCCAGCAACATGTCGACGACGTTGGCGTGTATCTCAACGCCGGCCATGGCGAGGGTGGCGTTGGAGCCGGCGCTCGTCGTCACGAGCTGCTGGTCGTTCACTCCCGACAGCTGGTAGTAGCCGACCAGGACGATCTTCCCGTTGATCGCGTCCTGCGGCACCGAGCCGCTCAAGACATCCGAAAACGAGACGTAGTGGTTGTACTGCTTGAAAGTGTTCGGAGGCCCGGTGAAATTGATCAAAGCCGACCCGGTGGAGTCGACGGGCACGCTCAACGCCGTGCCAAAAGTGGCGGTGCCGTTCGATTCGTGCAAGGTCTGGGACTGGTCGAAGAAGGCTCGGTAGGCGGCGAATCCAAGCGAGTCGATCACCGGCGTGGTGCACATTCCGTCTGCGAAGCAGGCGGGCTGGACGAAGAGAGGAATCCGGCGCGCGACGCCGTCAGCGTCGAGGACCAGGTCGGTGGAGGCGAGGATGACGTTGGGGTAAGGCTTCTGGCACGGGACGTTCGGATCCGTGTTGGTGTCCGCGCAGCGAAACAGCTTTAGCGGGATTTGGTCGATGCCCTTTTGCACGACCTTGCCGTTGGGCGACGGGCAGTTGGGCTGCCCTGGACACGCGCTGTCAGCGCCGTACGACAGCACGACGGGGATCTTGCTCTGGGCAAGAGCGTTCGCGAAGGTCAGGTCGCTCTTGGTCTCGCGGGGATCTGGGAACCCGACGTCGAAGGCAACCACCTGGGCCCCTTTTGACTCGAGGGTCTGAAGAGCCTGGGCGTAGACGCTCCGCGGTGGTGGGTACTGCTTGATCGACTGCACACTCTTGTCGTCGATTCCGACGATGACCACGTTGTTGCCAGGTGCCCGCTGGTCGGCGAACCGGTCTTGCGGGTGCACCGAGATATTGGCGAGGCAGCCCGCGTGGGTGTCGCATGCCACCTGCTGGGTGTACAGCCAGTAGATGGCTCCGCTGAGCACGACGGCGATGGCGACCGCTACCGCGGTGCGGTACGTGTACCAGTAGCGGATGTGGCGGCCCACGGGCGGTCGGATCATATCGCCCCACCTCCCCTTTAGGGGAGGGTGCGGGTGGGGTCTGGCGAGGTCAGGCTACGATCGGACCCATGACTGTGCGGGTCGGGATTGCCGGCTGGATCGACAAGTCATTGATCGACTCCAAGCTCTTCTACCCGCTCAACGTCAAGACGTCGGAGGAGCGGCTGAACTTCTATGCCAGCCAGTTCTCGCTGGTCGAGGTGGACTCCACCTACTACGGGATGCCGAAGCCGGAGAACTCTGAGCTGTGGGTGGCTCGGACGCCCAAGGAGTTCACCTTCGATATCAAGTCCTTCTCTTTGTTCACGAATCACCCGACCAAGCCGATGGCGCTGCCGCCGGACATTCGTGAGCAGCTGCCCGACAAGCTGCGCGAAAAGAACATCTACCTCGAGCAGATGCCCGACGAGCTGGTGGACGAATCATGGGATCGGTTCCGCACCGCGCTGGAGCCCCTGCGAGCCGCGGGCAAGCTCGGCGCGGTCTTCTTCCAGTTCCCGCCATGGTTTCTCCCTTCGTCGCGCTCGCTGGCCTACATCGAGCAATGCCAGGAGCGCATGTTCGGCTTCCAGGTCGCGGTGGAGTTCCGCAAGCCCGAATGGCTGGACGCCAGGCACAAAGATGGGACGCTGGCCTTCCTACGCTCGCGCGACATCCCGTTTGTCGCCGTCGATGTGCCACCAGGCCACAAGACCAGCATGCCCCCGGTCTTCGAAGTGACATCGTCCAAGCTCGCGGTCGTTCGCTTTCACGGGCGCAACCACGAGACCTGGGACATCAAGGGAGCGCCTCCCAACCTCCGGTTCCGCCACGACTATAAGGACGAGGAGCTCGCCGAGTGGGTGCCTCGGATCAAGGAGATGGAGCGTTCGGCAAAGCAGGTGCACGCGCTCATGAACAACAACTACTCGAACTACTCGGTCAAGAACGCCAAGCAGCTCGAGAAGCTGATCGAGGCCTGGCAGAAGTAGCCGCCGGCGTAGGGTCGGCCTAGACTGGCGGGCATGAAAGCGGCGACGTTCCAGGGAGTGGGGGAGGTCAAGGTCATCGACGTCCCGAAGCCATCGCTTCGCGGCCCTGACGAGGTGCTGTTGAAGGTGACGCTCGGCGCGATCTGCGGGTCGGACCTGCACGCGTACCGCGGGCGCATACCGATGGCGGCGGGCGAGCTGCTCGGGCACGAGTTCGTCGGCGTGGTCCAGGAGGTCGGATCAGCGGTCAAGCGGTTCAAGCCCGGGGATCGTGCGGTCGTCAGCTTCTACACGGCTTGTGGCAATTGCGCGCTCTGCAGAAAGGGTTGGTTCAACGAGTGCATCAACATGGCGACCTTTGGGTTTGGCGCGCTGCTGGGCGACCTTGGAGGCGGTCAGGCCGAATACGTCGTGGTCCCTCTTGCAGATCACTCGATGGAGCTGATTCCCGATGGCATGTCCGACGAGCAGGCGATCTTCGTTGGCGACATCCTGTCCACCGGCATGTTTGCCGCCGAGCGAGCCGACATCCATCCCGGCGACAACGTGGCCGTGATCGGCGCCGGTCCCGTCGGCTTGATGGCGACCATGTGCGCGCAGCTCTATGGTCCGGCGCGCGTCCTGGTGGTCGACATGGTCGAGTCGCGACTGGAGCTGGCACAGGAGCTTGGCGGTACGCCCATCAATGCCGGCCACGCGCACCCGGTGGAATCAATCGCCGCCCATACCGGTGGCATCGGCGCCGACTCGAGCATCGAGGCGGTTGGACTCACCGCCACGGTCGAGACCGCCATCCAGTGCGTGCGTGGAGGTGGAACGATCTCCGTGGTCGGAGTTCCGAGCGAGTTCACGGCCGACTTCCCCTATTACCACATGTGGGAGAAGTCGCTGACCTTTCGCTCTGGCCGCTGCAACGTGCAGAAGTACATGAGGCCGCTGCTGGACCTCATCGCGGCCGGGCGGCTCAAGCCCGACATGATCATCAGTCACCGCATGAAGCTCGACCAGGCCGAAGAGGCCTACCGGATGTTCGCCGCGCGCGAAGCGACGAAGATCGTCCTCACCCCTTAGATAAATATCTCCAGTGGAGCTCTAGGCCGGATTCAATCCGGCCGTCACCTATGCCCCCTTCCAGGCGCGTCTAGACAATGTGCTACGCGGAGGGGGTTCCACGGGCGAGGCCTGCCTCCCCCGAGCTCAAGCTCGACCAGGGCGAAGAGGCCTACCGGATGTTCGCGGCCCGCGAAGCGACAAAAATCGTCCTCACCCCTTAGACAAATACATCAGTGGAGCACTAGGCCGGATTTACTCCGGCCGTCACCTATGCCCTTTCCAAGCGCCTCCAGGCAATGTGCTACGCGGAGGGGGTTCCACGGGGGAGGCCTGCCTCCCCCGTGCTATCTAGCGCCATCAGGTAGCCCTTCGCCCGCTCGGCCAGCGGATATCGATTCTCAAGCTCGTGAAATGCTGGCCCGTGGTCGCTTTGCACCAGGTGCGCGAGCTCGTGTACGAGCAGGTAGTTGAGCACCCATTCGGGCAACGTCGCGGCGCGGGCGGCGATGCGGATCGCGCCGGTCGTGAACGTGCAGCTTCCCCAGGTATGAGCCATGTCCGCGAAACCGATCGAGGTCCAGCGCAGGCGGCCGCCGAAGTGGCGGAGGTTGAGCGTTCGCGCGCGCTCGGCCAGCCGCTCGTCGGTGGGACGGGACTTCTGGATCCGGCGCTCGATGCGCTTGCGCATCGTCTCCGCCCATTGCTGCCGCTCGGTGTGCGGCATGGACGACGGCACCAGCAGCTCGAGGACGCCAGAGCGAAGGCGGGCGGCGACGGTCCTGCGCCGCTGCCGTGAGGCGACGATCCGTATGGGTGGCCAGAATCCGATCGAATCTTGCGAGTCGTGTTCCAAGACGTTGTGCTCCGTTGTTTGCTGAAACTCGGTTGCCGCGATTGTAGGCAGGCCCGGGCCGGACGTGGAAGCTAGCTTGTAAATCGCGGGTCGGCGCGCCTTCCCCTAGCATTGGCCGCGCATAGACGTGCCCAGAAGCCTCGTCATCGGAAATGGCAACGTCCTGGTGGGCTTCGACTCCACCTATTCGGTTCGCGATCTCTACTTCCCGCGGGTCGGCGATGCCAACCAGACGATGGGCAACATCTGCCGCACGGGCTTTTTCATCGACGGCAAGTTCGCGTGGCTGGACGACCCGGCATGGGAACGCCGGCTCGGATACGCGGAGGACTCCCTCGTCAGCGACGTGACGGTCAACCACCCCGGTTTGGGGATCACGGTCAACTTCGCGGATTACGTCGACCTCGCCCGCAACTGGTTCATACGCAACGTCGAGGTCACGTGCGCAGGCGGCTTCAACACCGGCCGCGTGTTCTTTCATTACGACTGGTTCATCGAAGGATCCGACATCGGCAACACGGTGGCTTTCGACCCGCGTCATCGCGGGATCATCGCGTACAAGGGCAACCGCTACTTCCTGGTCGGAGGCGATAGCGGGCCGGAGTTTGGAATCGACACCTGGGCCAACGGCAAGAAAGGCAACGGCCTGGCGGGTACCTGGGTCGACGCGGAGGACGGAATCCTGGGCAAGAACCCGGTCGAGCAGGGTTCGGTGGACTGCACCGTCGGCTTCGACCTCGTGGCGGCCAGGCCGATGGAGTCCCGCTCGCTCACTCACTGGGTGTGCATGGGAACGCGGCTGAGCGAGGTCACCGCCTACGGCCAGGACCTGATCGTCGCTCGCGGGCCGGACACGTATCACGGCAGGACCATCACCTACTGGCACGTGTGGGTAGAGAAGGATCACCGCCACATCGACGAAGAGCTCGGCTCCGATGTGTCGCAGCTCTACCGGCGCAGCATCCTGACTGCGCGCACGCACGCCGACAACCACGGCGCGATCATCGCGTCGACAGATTTCGACATCACGAAGTTCGCCCGTGATACCTACGCCTACGCATGGCCGCGCGACGGAGCGCTCGTCGCCAACGCGCTCGATCGAGCCGGCCACGAGGACATCACGCGCCAGTTCTTTCAGTTCTGCCAGCAGGCCCTCGTAGAGGAAGGGTTCTTCCTCCACAAGTACACCCCGTATTGCTTGCCGGGCAGCTCGTGGCTTCCGTGGATCGATTCGCAGGGAGTGCGCACCCTGCCGATCCAGGAAGACGAGACGGGCCTCGTGCTGTGGGCCCTCTGGCAGCACTACCGGATTCACGGCAACCTCGATTTCGTCGTCGGCCTGTACACGACCCTTGTCGTTCCCGCCGCGGAATGGATGGTCTCGTACGTCGACGAGAGAAATGGTCTGTTGATGCCGTCCTGGGATCTCTGGGAAGAGCGCTGGGGAGTCCACGCGTTTACCGTCGGCGCCGTGTGGGGTGGGCTGGACGCCGCCCGAAACTTCGCCGACCTGTTCGGCGACGTCGCCGCCTACGTTCGATATCGCGACGCGGCGGACCGGCTGCGCAAAGCGACGGACGCTCATCTATACAGCGAAGACCTCGGCCGTTTTGCCCGCCGCATCGCTGTCGAGGACGACGGGACCCAGACGGTCGACATGATCCTGGACAGCGCGATCCACGGGCTATGGCGCTTCGGCATGTACCCGCCTACCGACCAGCGGATCGTCGACACCATGAACGCGATCCGCGACCAGCTTTCCAACAAGGCCCAGTGCGGTGGAATCGCCCGCTACCAGGACGACTACTACTTCAAGGTCGAGCCGGACAATAAGAAGGTTCCGGGCAACCCATGGTTCATGTGCACGCTGTGGCTGGCGCAGTGGTACATCGCGATCGCCAAGGACACCGGCGAGCTCAAACCGGCGCAAGACATCATCAACTGGGTGGTGGCGCACCAGCTTCCGGGCGGTCTGCTCTCCGAGCAGTTAGACCCCAATACCGGCGCGCCGCTGTCTGTGTCACCGCTCACGTGGTCTCACGCCGAGCTGATCGTCACGGTCGACGAGTTCTGCCGGAAATCGGAGAAGCTGCGCCGCTCCGCGAACCCGACCTCGCGCTAGAGCGGGATGTTCCCGTGCTTGCGCGGCGGGCGCTCGACCGTCTTGCGCAGGCAGAGCTGCAAGCCCCGCACGAGCTCCCGTCTGGTCTGGCTGGGCTCGATCACGTCGTCGATGTAGCCCCGCTCCGCAGCCACGTACGGGTTGGCGAACTTTGCCGTGTACTCCGCCACGAGCTCCTTGCGCCGGCCGGCAGGATCTTTCGCAGACGCGAGGTCGCGCTTGTAGATGATGTTCACGGCCGCCTCCGGGCCCATCACCGCGATCTCTGCGGTCGGCCACGCGAGGTTGAGGTCCGCCCCCATCTGCTTGGGGGACATGACGCAGTACGCGCCGCCGTAGTCCTTGCGTGTGATCACGGTGAGCTTCGGGACGGTTGCCTCGGCGTACGCGTAGAGCAGCTTGGCGCCGTGGCGGATGATGCCGCCGTGCTCCTGGTCGCGCCCCGGGAGGTATCCAGGGACGTCGACGAACGAGATGATCGGGATGCCGAACGCGTCGCAGAACCGGATGAAGCGCGCCGCTTTGACCGAGGCGTTGATGTCGATCGCTCCGGCCAGCACCTTCGGCTGATTGCCGACGATGCCGACGACGTGCCCGCCCAACCGGCCGAGGCCGACGATGATGTTGGGCGCGAAGAACGGCTGCACCTCGAAAAACTCGCGGTTGTCCAGCACTCGCGAAACGAGCTCGCGCATGTCATACGGCTTGTTCGGGGACTCCGGCACGATGGTCTGCAGCTCGGGGTCGGCCCGCTCCAGGTCGTCCGTGGTGGGCACGAACGGGGGGCGTTCGCCGTTTGACGACGGCAGATAGGACAGGAGCTTGCGCACGCCCGCCGCGCATTCCTCCTCGGTCCGGGGCAGGAAATGAGCCACCCCCGAGGTCGCGTTGTGCACGTCGCCGCCGCCCAGCTCGTCAAAGGAGACCGCCTCGCCCGTGACGACGCGGATCACCTCAGGTCCGGTGATGAACATGTATCCCTGGCCCGCGACGATGAAGATGAAGTCTGTGATCGCCGGCGAGTACACGGCGCCGCCGGTGCAGGGTCCGGCGATGACGCTGAGCTGCGGGATCACACCAGACGAGCGCACGTTGCGGAGGAAGATGTCGGCGTAGCCCGCGAGCGCCACGACGCCCTCCTGGATCCGCGCGCCGCCGGAATCGTTGATGCCGATGATCGGCACGCGGTTGCGCAGGGCGAGCTCCTGGACCTTGACGATCTTTTCGGCCGTGACCTCGCCCAAAGAACCGCCGAAAACGGTCGCGTCGTAGGCGTAGACAGCGACGGGACGCCGGTCGATCTCGCCGAAACCCGCGACCACGCCGTCGCCGGAGATGCGCCGCTCGTCCATGCCAAAACCGTGCGCGCGATGCGCGGCGAACACGTCGAGCTCCACGAAGGATCCGTCGTCGAGGAGCATCTCGATGCGGTCACGCGCAGTCGCCTTGCCGGCCGCGCGACGCCTGTTGGCGGCCTCGGTCTCCGCGTGCAGCGCCTGGTAACGGCGCTTGCGGTACTGGTTGATCTTCTGTTCCGACACCGTGGTCTGCGCGCGGTGCGGTGCTTCCACGCCTTCGAGCGTTGGGGTGGTCCGGCGGACTGGCGTGAGCGATTTTGGTCTCCTGGCAGCCATACGGCATATATCGTAGGCGCCGTGCCTGAGTACGGCCCTGCGCTGGAACTCGACCGTACCGTCACGCTGCGTCGATTGCGAACGTTCAAGACAGTCGCCGACCTGAACAGCTTCAGCCACGCCGAGCAGCAGCTACAAATCAGCCAGCCTTCGGTCTCATACCAGGTCTTGAAGGAAACGAGGTGGCTTCCACGCGCCGGCGCACGCGGCCACCTGCGATCCCCGACAGATTGATCGGGCGGTTGGGCCGCGCGGCCGCGGACGTCTTCTCGCGGCCGGCCCTTTACTGGGCGATCGCCGCCGCCTTCTGGCTGCGCGTCGCGATCCTCACCGTCCTGACGCCCACTCGCTATGACGCCGAGGGCATGTGGGAAGGCGCACATGCGTACCTGACCGAGCCATCGCACATGTATGACGCGGCGGCCCAGTACATCGCCCAGTTCCACATCATCGCCCCGCCAGGCGGCCTCAACGAATTCGTGAGCCCGCCGCCGCTGGCCGCGCTGGCCGCCCCGGTGGCGCTCCTGCCCAAGTCGATCGCGGTCCAGGTGTGGGCCGGCATCGATACGGCCGCGCTCCTGCTCGCGCTCTGGCTGCTCTACAGGTTGCTCGCGAGCAGACACCCGCTCGCCCGGCCCGCGTTCTGGCTTGTCGCGGCGTACTTTCCGCCGCTGTTCTCCGACGTCGTCGCCGGGCAGCGCGGCGGCATCCTGCTCCTGGGCGCGATGGCCTCGATCTCGCTCGAGGCCAGCCGGCCTGCGCTGGCCGGCGTGGCCGGGGGACTTGTCGCGGCCCTCAAGTACTACCCGGCTGCGATGGTGATCGGGCCGCGCCCGGAGCATCGCATTCGGTACGCGGTGGCGCTGGCCATCGTCGTGGTGGTCGTCACGGTCGCGAGCTTTGTGCCGCTCGGTTTTGGTGGCGCCGTCTTTTACTTCCAGCACGTGCTGCTCCCGTCGCTGGGGTCACACAACCCGGACTGCGCCTATGACTCCGTACGAACGCTCTTCATGCGCACCATCGGCGGCGAGCAATATGCGCAACCCTCGGCAACGGGGTATGTCCTGGTCACCTCACCGCTGCACCTGCCCGGGGTTGCGCTCGCGCTCTCCTACCTGAGCGCGCTAGCTTTCGCCGCGGCCGCCGCGTGGGCCGCCTGGCGCAGCGGTTGGAACCCCGCCTATGGGATGTCGCTTGGCTTCTCGCTTGGCGCCCTGATTCCCAACGAAGTCTGGCCGTACCAGTGGCTGCCGCTGCTTCCGCTCGTGCTCCTGCTCGTGGTGCGCGAGATCGAGCGGCGCAGGTACGGGTCGCTGGCGGTGCTGGCGGTACTGCTGCTCGGCTTCTATCGAGCGCCGTGCGATCTCATCTTCCCGAACATCTGGACCCTGGCGGCGATCGGAATCTTCGTGCTGGGCGTGTGGGAGAATCGCGTTTTCCGGGAGGCCGGCGGAGCCGGCCTCCATGGGCACGGATATCGAGAGGGAGGTACCGCATGGCGCTGAACGCTGAGGTCAGCTTCACCTGGATTGGGCACGGAACCTGGAAGGTCCGCAGCGCCAAGGGCAAAATCGTCTACATCGACCCATGGGTCATGAACAACCCGGTTGCTCCGGAGGCCCTGAAGAAGGTCGATCGCTGCGACCTGATGCTCATCACCCACGGCCATTTCGACCACGTCCACGACGCGCTCGAGATCGCCAAGGCGACCAAGCCCAAGATCGTGACCAACTTCGAGATCAGCGCATGGCTCGGATCGAATGGCGCTGACGCCGGCAGCATCATGGGCATCAACACGGGCGGCACGGTCGATGTCGACGGCATCAAGGTCACGCTCGTGCACGCCGAGCACAGCTGCGGTATCTCGGACGGCGACAAGATCATCTACGGCGGGAATGCCAGCGGCCTCGTGATCGAGTTCGAAAACGGCTTCACGATCTACTTCGCCGGCGACACCGACGTGTTCGGCGACATGGCGCTCATCTCCGAGCTCGGCGAGTTCGACGTGGCCTTCCTGCCGATCGGCGGCTTCTACACGATGGGCCCGGACCGCGCTGCCAAGGCGGTCTCTCTGCTGGGCGTCAAGACCGTGGTACCGATGCATTTCGGAACGTTCCCGGCGCTCGCCGGCCGGCCGAAAGAGCTCCAGGGCCTGGTCGGACCGAGTGTAAAAGTCCTCGATATCAACCCGGGAGACACCGTCTAACGTTACTGACCCGTAAATGAGAGACATCATTGGCGCGCCGGCCGGCTGGCTGGCGCGCGCGATCCGGACCAAGAAAGTGTCATCGCTCGAGGTGGTGAGAGCGCACCTCGAGCACATCCACACGGTCAACCCGCGGCTCAACGCGGTGGTCTTCGCGACCGGCGAGAGCGCGCTGAAGCAGGCGCGCGCCGCGGACCGCAAGAACAAGGGAAAGGCCGTGCTCGGCCCGCTGCATGGCGTTCCCTTCACCGCCAAGGACATCTTCGACACCGAAGGCCTGCCGACCACGGCCGGGCTCCGCATGCTGAGGAGCAACATCCCTGACCGCGACGCCACCGTCGTCGCTCGCATGCGTGGTGCGGGCGCAATTCTCATCGGCAAGACGCTCTGCCCGCCCGGCGGTGTCGACGGCGACAGCTGGAACTCGCTCCACGGGGGCACGCGCAACCCGTACGACATCGCCCGCTCGCCTGGCGCCAGCAGTAGCGGCGAGGCGGCCATCATCGCCGCGGGCGGCTCGCCTGCCGGACTCGGCAGCGACTCCGGCGGCAGCATCCGGATGCCTGCTCACTATTGCGGCATCGCCGCCCTGAAGCCGACGACCGGCCTCGTCCCCAGCACCGGCGCATACGCGCTGCCTGGGGGCCTCAGCGATCCTCGCAGCCAGGTTGGCCCGATGGCGCGGTTCGTATCCGACCTTGCTCTGATGTTGCCGGTGCTGGTCGGGCCCGACGGGATCGACTCGGGCGTTGTTCCGGTGCCCCTCGCCAAGCGCACGCCCAAGCTGCGTGGCCTGAAGGTTGCCTGGTACGCGGATGACGGGATCGCCAGGCCCACGCCGGCCATAGCCTCGGTGGTCCGGTCCGCGTCGCGAGCGCTCGCCGACGCCGGGTGCGTGGTGACCGAGGCTCGGCCACCGGCCCTAAACGAGGCCCACCAGGTCACGCTCGGGTACTGGGGCGACAAGCGGATGAGCCACGATCGGCTCTTCAAGCGGTGGGACGCGTTCCGGACCGAGATGCTGGGCTTCATGTCCGATTTCGATCTCATCCTGAGCCCGGTCGCGCCCGACGTCGCTCCCCTCTACCGCTCCAAAGTCGTGGCCCCGAATATGTACAGCTACACGAGCCCGTACAGCCTCAGCGGCAACCCGTGCGTGGTGGTCCGCGCAGGCACCTCACGCGAGGGCCTGCCCATCGGGGTTCAGGTCGTGGGACGCAACTGGCAGGACGACGTCGCCCTGCGCGCCGCCTACGCCATCGAGAGGGCGCTGGGTGGCTGGCGGCCTGCTAGCGTGGTTGGGTGAAGTTCCGGTACTCCAGGTGGGACGGCACTCAAAAGCTGGACGATCTCGAAGCGGGAGATGTCCTCGACGCTCTGTCGGACGATCTCATGAACTACGGCGACCTCAACGCCGCGCTGCAGCGGTTGCTGCGCTGGGGCACGCCGAACATGCAGGGTCTCGAGCAGCTGCTGAAGCAGCTCCGCGAGGCGCGTGAGCGCGAGCTAGGCCGCTACAACCTCGACTCCACCGTCGAGCAGCTGCGCGAGCAGGTGCAGGACGTGATCGACACGGAGAAGAGCGGGATCGATCGCAGGCAGAACGAAGCGGAGAGTCCTGAGGCCAAGAAGCTGATGGACCGGATCGCCCGCCAGCGCAACGACCAGCTCGACCGGCTGCCCGACGACCTTGGCGGCAGGGTCAAGGGCCTCCACGATTACGAGTTCGTCGACGACGAGGCGCGGCAGAAGTTCGAAGATCTCATGCAGAAGCTGCAGAAGCAGATGGTCGACCAGATGTTCCAGGGCATGAAGGGTTCGATCCAGCAGATGCAGGGTCAGGACCTGTCCCGGGTACGCGACATGGTCCGAGACCTGAACAGGATGCTCGAGCAGCGCATGGAGGGCCGCACGCCGGACTTCAACGGCTTCATGGAGCGATACGGCGACATGTTCCCGCCAGGGATCAACAGCCTCGATGAGCTGCTCGAACACCTGCAGCGCCAGATGGCTCAGATGCAGTCGCTGCTGCAGAGCATGAGCCCGGAGGCGCGCGAGGAGCTGCGCCAGATGATGGACGCGCTGCTCCAGGACGATTCGCTCCGGCTGGAGCTGGCGCGGCTGTCCGGTTTCATGCAGGCGATGATGCCGCCGTCGGAGCTGAGCGAGCGCTACCCGTTCTTCGGGGAAGACTCGCTGAGCATGGGCGAGGCGATGGGCCTGATGGAGCGCCTGCAGCAGATGGACCGGCTCGAATCGCAGCTCGAGCGAGGAAGCTTCCGTCCCGACGACGTCGACCGCTCTCTGGCACAGGACCTCCTCGGCAGCGAGGCGCGCCAGTCGCTCGACCAGCTCCGCAAGCTGACCGAGGTGCTGGAGAAGGCCGGTTACGTGGAGCGCAAGGGCCGGCGCATGGAGCTAACGCCGCGCGGCATGAGGCGAATCGGCCAGTCGGCGCTGCGCGACATCTTCGACCAGCTCAAGAAGACGCGGATGGGGCAGCATCAGCTGTGGCGAGGAGGAATCGGCAACGACGCCTCCGACGAGCTCAAGGGCTACGAGTACGGCGATCCGTTCCTGCTCGACCTCAAGGAGACGCTGTTCAACTCGATCGTGCGGGAGGGTCCGAAGGTGCCGGTAAAGATGGCCCCGGCGGACTTCGTCGTGCATCGCACCGAGCACGTGACGCAGGCGTCGACGGTGCTGATGATCGACATGAGCCGCTCGATGTTCCTGCGCGGATGCTTTCTCGCCGCGAAGAAGGTC
Source organism: Candidatus Dormiibacterota bacterium (assembly GCA_036833175.1). GTDB lineage: Bacteria > Chloroflexota > Dormibacteria > Dormibacterales > Dormibacteraceae > Palsa-870. Next base: position 17,199 of record DAITQH010000001.1, on the reverse strand, counting down.
GCCATTGCGCTCGACTCTTTGATCCGCAGCCAGTATCCCCGCGACTCGCTCTACGTCGTCGGGTTCTCGAACTATGCCGTGGAGCTCAAACCGCACACGCTGCCGCAGCTCGCGCTGAACGACTACGTGTACGGGACCAACATGCAGCACGGGTTTCAGCTCGCGCGATCGCTGCTCGCGAAGCATCGAGGCAACCGCCAGATCATCATGATCACCGACGGCGAACCGACCGCCCACCTGGCCGACAACGGCAAGGCCTACTTCGCTTATCCGCCGACGTTCCAGACGATCCAGCAGACGCTGCGCGAGGTCAGGCGCTGCACGCGTGATCGCATCGTCATCAACACGTTCATGCTCGAGCGGGGGCCCTACCTGACCGAGTTCATCAACCAGATGACTCGTATCAACAAGGGCCGTGCGTTCTTCGTTTCGCCCGACCGGCTCGGTGAGTACGTGCTGATCGACTACGTCAGTGGAAAGCAGCGCCGGCGAGCGAGCTCGCGCCGCGCCCGCATCGCGTAAACAAGCGATTTCCTTATCATCGGTTTACTGATGCCCGCCTGGAATAAGCCCGCGGCCGAGCGCCGCAACCTGAGCCCGGCCGCCCTCTACGAGCACGCCATCCGGCGCGGGGAGGCGGTGATCGTGTCCACCGGAGCCCTGACCGCAGAGACCGGCAAGCACACCGGTCGCTCGCCGAAGGACAAGTTCTTCGTCAAGGAGCCCACCAGCCAGGGCGCCATCTGGTGGGAGGCCAATCAGGCTATCGCCCCGGCCAAGTTCGACGCCCTTCTGGAGCGGATGGACGAGTTCTGCGCCACTCACGACGTCTTCATACAGGACGTCTTCGCGTGCGCCGACCACCGTCACCGGCTGCGCGTTCGCGTTGTCACTGAGTACGCCTGGCACAGCCTGTTCGCCCGCAACCTGTTCATCAGGCCGAATGCCGACGAGCTGATGAATTTCGAGCCTGACTTCACTGTCATCTCGCTGCCTGGGGTGAAAGCGGACCCGAAGGTCGACGGCACTCGCACCGAGACCTTCATCCTGGTCAACCTCGCCAAGCGGATCGTCATCATCGGCGGCACCGAGTACGCGGGCGAGATCAAGAAGTCGGTTTTCACGGCGCTCAACTACCTCCTGCCTGCAGAAGGTGTCTTTCCGATGCACTGCTCCGCGAACGTGGGCAGCGGTGGTTCGGACGTGGCGCTGTTCTTCGGGCTCAGCGGTACCGGTAAGACGACTCTGTCCGCAGACCCCTCGCGAAGGTTGATCGGCGACGACGAGCATGGCTGGAGCGACTCGGGCATCTTCAACTTCGAAGGCGGCTGCTACGCGAAGACGATTCGCATCCGCAAGGAATCAGAGCCGGAGATCTACGCAGCGACCGAGAGCTTCGGCACGATCCTCGAGAACGTCGCCTACGACCCGCGGACGCGAATCCCCGACTACGACTCCGAGGAGAAGACGGAGAACACCCGCGCCGCCTATCCGGTCGACCTGATCCCCAACGCCGTGCTTTCGGGCACCGGCCGGCATCCGAACAACGTGATCTTTCTGTCCGCGGATGCGTACGGCGTTCTCCCGCCCGTCGCGCGCCTCGACCAGGACCAGATCCGCTTCTACTTCCTCTCCGGCTACACGGCGAAGGTTGCAGGCACGGAGCGCGGAGTTACCGAGCCCGAGCCCATCTTCAGCACGTGCTTCGCTGCGCCTTTCCTGGTGTTGCCGCCGGAGCGGTACGCGGACATGCTGATCGAGCGGGTCAACCGGCACAACTCGGATGTGTGGATGCTGAACACCGGCTGGGTGGGCGGACCTTATGGGGTCGGCCAGCGCATGTCGATCGCCCACACGCGCGCGATCGTGCGGGCCGTGGTCCAGGGCAAGCTGCATGGCGTGACGACGCACACCGACCCGGTGTTCGGCCTGCAGATCCCGGACCAGGTGCCTGACGTCCCGACGGAGGTGCTGGATCCGCGCGCGACCTGGTCCGACCCGGAGGCATATGACCGCCAGGCGAAGAAGCTGCGCGAGATGTTCGAGGAGAACATCCACATGATCGGCAAGAGCGCGTCCACCGCCGGCTAGTGCGGGTCGCCATCGTGGGGAGCAGGCGGTTCTCCGAACCGTCTCGGGTCAGCGACTACGTGAACTCCCTGCCGCCGCGGGCGTCGATCATCACCGGGAGCGCGAGCGGGGTGGACGCCGCGGCCACGAAGGCCGCGCGAGCGAAAGGCATCGCCGTGCAGGTCATACCGGCCAGCTTCGACGAGCTGGCCGACGCCAGCCGCTCGGCCGCGCGCAACCAGCGCCTGGTCGACGCATGCGACGTGCTGGTCGCCTTCTGGGACGGGAGCTCCAAGGGCACGCGTGCCACGGTGGAGCGGGCGCTGGACTCCGGCAAAGAGGTCCATGTTTTTGTTGGCCCTCTAGCCACTCCGTAGGATTGGACACGTGCCTGTAGCGATCGCCGTGCGAACTCGGCTGTTTGCAAGGTTGCGCGAGCAGGCTGGCGCGGAGACCGAGACGCTCGAGCTTCCCGCAGGCTCAACCCTGGCCGACGTATACGAGACCCTTCGCCAGAGACATCCGGCTCTTCCGGACCGGCGGGCGGTGCGCGCCGCGCTGAACCAGGAGTTCAGCGACTGGACCGCGACTGTCGAAGATGGCGATGAAGCGGCTTTCATCCCGCCCGTCAGCGGTGGGGCGCATGGCGCAGGAGTCCTGTTCGAGCTCACCGTTGATCCCCTGGATGCGCGGAGGCTGGAGGCGGCCGTTGCGCACAAGGGTGCCGGCGCGATCTGCACCTTTACCGGCGTGGTGCGCGACAGCTCGCGCGGTCGGTCGGTCACGCATCTCGACTACGAGGCCTACGCGGAGATGGCCACCGCGGAGATGCGGAAGATCGGCGACGAGATCGGCAGGCAGTGGCCGGAGGCTCGGGTCGCGATGGCGCATCGCACGGGCAGGCTGGAGATTGGCGAGGCGTCTGTGGTCGTGTCGGTGTCGTGCCCGCACCGCGCTGAGGCGATCGCTGCCTGCAAATGGGGGATCGACCGGCTCAAGGAGTCGGTGCCGATCTGGAAGAAGGAGCATGCCGCGGACGGGACCTACTGGATCGAAGGCGACGAGGCGAAGCCGACCGCGGGCTGAGTTAGGCCGCTCGGCTTCCCCTGAGCAACACGAACCCGAGCCCCGCGTTGACTGCTGCAAAACCTAAATTCAGCAACCCGTAGCCGAAAGCCCGTCCCCGCAAACCGGTTGGTCCACCGATCCCATACCCCAATGACACCACCGCGATGACGATGCTGAGGCCGGCCAGCACGAACAGCGCATAGCCGATCCGCCGCATCCATGAACGGGCGCTTGGGCTCAGTCGCGAACCCGGGCCACCGACAGGCCGTCGCGGATCGGGATCACGACGCTCTCCAGTCGCGGATGCTTCGCGACCCAATCGTTGTAGAACGCGACGTTCTTCGCCTGCTGGGTCTGAGGTTTGAGCACCTCGCCCTGGCGGAGTGCGTTGTCCGCCATGAGCAGCCCGCCGGGATCCAGGCGCTCGAGGCAGAGCTCCGCCGCGCGCTGGGTGATCTCCACCGACCGGAAGGCATTCAACAGATCAATGAAGCACGCGTCGAATCGTTCATTGATCTTTTCCAGCCCGGTGACAGCGTTCTCTTCAAGAACCCGCGCACGCTCACCAAAGCCGGCCTCCGCGAAATTCTTGCGCGCGCGCTCGGCCCGCTCGTGGGTCACCTCGAAGGTTGTCAGCGAGCCGCCGTCAGTACCGCGCAAGAGCCACAGTCCGCTGTAACCGGTGGCGGTGCCGAGCTCGAGGACCCGCTTGGCCCGCGCGATCTTGATCAACACGTACAGCAGCTGGCCCTCGTGGGTGTCGACGATCGGAATATCCTCGCGATGCGCCTCTTCCTCCATGCGTGCCAGTACGGGGTCCCGCGGCGGCACCAGCCTGTTCAGGTAGGCCTGGACCTCGTCGCTGAGGCCATCAGTTCTCATTGCCGGGCTACTCGTTCAAGCGACAGCACATCAAGCACTCGATCTACCTCCTCGTCGGTGTTGTAGCAACGCGGCGAGTCCTTTCGCCAACCGCGCCGACAGGTCCAAGACGGGTCATCAGCGCTCCTCCTTCAACCAGGAGTCGAGAAGGGGCTGGAGCGTCACGATGTAGCCGGACAGGCAACCGATGGCGCTGTCGAGCACGTCCTCGTCAAGCTGTGGCGCCCGCAACGTCTCGTACAGGCGACACCAACCTCTGTCCCAGGGTTCCAGCTCCGCGCGAGGCAGCTGCGCCTTGATCTCGATGACATGGGCCCGGAAGAACTCGAACGCGTCCTGGTTCTCCTCACGCGATCCTTCGAAATGGAGGCCGATCTCCAGCCGGCCGTCGCCGGTGTGGTGCCAGGCCTCGTAATGGAACTCAGACATGCCGTAATGCAGCTTCACCAGGCGGCCCCGTCCACGGGCGCTGTTGAACTTGCGCAGGGGCGCCGGCATCTTTGCCTTCACTCCCTTCCGCAATTCGCCGAAGAACTCCACCGGAGCCAGTACGGTCCCGCTAGCCAACGCGCCGAATATATCTCGTAACCTTGCGTAGCAATGGGCTACGTACCGACAGTCACCGAGAACGAAGGCGGCAACCGAGAGCGAAGCTTTGACATCTACTCGCGCCTGCTGAAGGACCGGATCATCCTGATCGGCCGCCCGATCGATGACATCGTGGCGAACCTGGTCGTCGCTCAGCTGATGTACCTGGCCGCCGACGACCCGGAGAAGGAGATCCAGATCTACGTCAACTCTCCGGGCGGCTCTGTGAGCTCCGGCTTTGCGATCTACGACACGATGCAGTACGTGCGGGCTCCGATCTCGACTGTGTGCATCGGCCGCGCGGCGAGCTTCGGCACCGTGGTCCTGATGGCCGGAGCCAAGGGCCGGCGATTCTCGCTTCCAAGCTCCAACATTCACATGCACCAGCCGCTCATCGGCGGCCGTGGCCTCCAGGGGCAGGCCACCGACCTCGACATCCACGCCCGAGAGATCATCCGCATCAGGGCCGTCTTGAACGAGCTGATCGCCAAGCACACCGGCCAGCCGGTCGAACGGGTCGAGAAGGACACCGACCGAGACTATTTCCTGACGCCGCAGGAGGCAGTCGAGTACGGCCTGATCGACGGGATCATCCAGCAGACGCCGGCACCAGTCCTCGCCGCCACGCGGGGATAACACCACCGGCCCGCAGGCACACCCAGCCGATCAGCAGCGCGCCCACCACTGCCGGCACGGGGGCGGGGAGGAGTGCGGCGATCGCAGCGCCGGCAGAGAGCAGGAGCCAGTCGTACCAGGCAGCCTGACCCCACAGGGCAAGCGCGACCGCGACCAGCACCAGGTCGGTAGCCAGCGCGTGGGGCGCGGCCAGGACTCCGCCCGCGACGACAACCGCGGCCGCCGACCGGAGGTCATCCCGACGCCGCCAGGCCAGCCACACCACCGCGACCATGGCGATCAACGCCAGGGCGGCTTCCGCAACGGTCTGGGCTCCGGTTGGAAACAGGATTCCAAAATGTGAGAAGTTGACCTCGCGTGCGCCCGGCTGCACCGTGCCTCCGGCGGACTTGAGCCAGTCAACCACCCAGTGCGGGTTGAGCGCCAGGCTCGCCAGCAGCAATGCCACGCCGGCCGCACCCCAGCCCGCGATCACCCGCCACATCCGGGCGATCAGGAGAGCGAGCCCGATGGTCAGGACGAGCTGCGGCTTAACCAGCGTCAGGCCAAGCGCAACGCCGGCGAGGTAGGGCTTTGACCACAGGGCGATCGCGGCGCCGATGCCGAGCGCGACGAGGCCGTCCACCTGGGCATTGAGAAGCAGGAGGGCGGTCGGCACGCTAGCGAAGGCGGGCAGCCATTCGGTCGGCGGTCGCGGCCGCGCTGCCAGAAAGAGCCCGAAGGCGAGGCAAGTGAGCTCGAAGAGGATCCAGAGGCGGCCGCCGAGGTTGGTGCCCAGGAGGTCGAACGGCACGGCGATGAAGGCAACCCAGGCCGGCGCCAGGAACGGCAGGATGCCCTTGATCCCCAGCGTGACCAGGGTGCGACCGCCGGTGACTTCGAGCTGCGTGCGCCGTTGCACGTCGAGGTCGTAGAGATGGCTCGGGTTCTCGACTATCAACCGGCCGCCGGTGGCGAAGGCGGGCCAGTCCGAGTTGATTACGTCGTTCTCGCCTTCCACCAGTGGATACACGACGAACCCGACCGCGACGGCGAGCAAGGCCACCGATCCGCGCCAGCGCCAGCGCGTCACGCCGCCTCCGCGATCTTGAGTGCGCGCGTGACCGGCGCCATCAACCCGCCCTGGACCAGCAGCGACAGCAGCACGACGCCATAGGCGACGACCGCAACGCGGCTGTCCACCCCGGCGGCGCCGGACACTGACAGCGCGAGCGCCACCGCCAGCGCGCCGCGCAAGCCGGCCCAGAAGGTGACGTGCCGCCACGCCCACGGGATCGATGCGCCGCGCAGGGCTGCGAGGCCAAGCAATCCGTATACCGGCGCCGCGCGTGTCAGCAGCACGATCAAGTAGGCGACCAGGACGAGGCCCGCGACGGGCAGCAGAGCCGTGGCCGGCAGCGCTGCGCCAACCAGGATGAAGAGCATCGCGTTGAGGACGAAAGCGAGGAGGTTCCAGAAGCCCAGCAGCTGCGGGCCGTGCAGCCGGCCAATCGCCGCTCCGTAACGGGCCACCACGATGCCGGCCACCACGACCGCGACTATGCCGGAAGCGTGCAGGACGTCGGCGGCCAGATAGCTGCCATACGCGATCACGAGCGTCGCGAGGATCTCCAGCGGCGCGTCGTCGGCGAATCGCAGCAAAGCAAGTCCGAGAAATCCGACCGCGAGCCCCACCGCGGTTCCGCCGAGAGTGATCTCAAAGAATCGCAATGTCGCGTCACCGAACGATGGCGTACCGCCGAGGATGGTTGCCAGGACTGCCGAGAACACCGCCACGCCGGTGCCGTCGTTGAACAGGCTCTCGCCCTCGAGGATCGCCGCCAGGCCTGCGGGCGCGTTGAGGCGGCGCAGCAACGTGATGACGGCGATGGGGTCGGTGGCGGCGAGAATCGCGCCCAGCAGCATCGCGCTCGACCAGCTGAAGCCAATGGCCAGGTGCGTAAGAAGTCCGATCAGGAGAACGGTCATCGCCACACCGACCGTTGACAGGAGCCCGACGGGCAGGATGCGGCGCCTGAGCTCTGCCAGGTCGAGTGTCAGCGCCGCTTCGAAGATGAGGCCCGGCACGAAGGCAAGCAGGATGACGCTGCCGCCGATGCGCGGGAGCTGGCCGCCGGGCAGCAGCCCGACCGCGATGCCCGCCGCCGCCAGGACCACCGGGTAGGGCAGCAAGCGCGCTCGCTTCGAGACGAGGCCAAGCACCGTCGCCACGGCGCCCACGACGATGAGGAGCAGGAGGAATCGCTGCTCCGAAGTCATCTAAAGCTCGACGCTCATACCGTCGCGTGCCGCTTTAACCTCGGTGCCGATGCGCTGCGTCAGGTCGGCGGCGAGCTCCCACGGATGCGCCCTCCACACGGTCATTCCGTAGTGCGTGAGGATCGCGAGTCGGGGCTTAGCCTCGCGGATGATCCTCTCCGCGTCATCGAGGCAGAGGTGCGGAAGGCCGGCGCGGCACTCCATCAACACGAGGTGGATCACCATCACGTCAGCTTTGTGCTGCTCGGCGATGCCGTCGTAGTAGGCGGAGTCCGTGACCCACCCGAGACGGCTGCCAAACCTGAAGCCGAATGTCTCGACCTGGTGCAAGTGACGAGGTGTGGTCGTAAAGGTAACCTCGCCCACCGTGTAATCGGTCTCGGGCTGGAGGGCCACGATCTCTTGCGGAAAGTTGCGGATGTACTTGAGGACGACAGGGTCGTCATTGAGGGCATCGCTCGGGCAGAACAGCCGCCCCCGGTGTCGGAAGCCTCCGTCGGTCATCGCCTCGATCATCACGTTGACGTCGTTGCTGTGGTCGAGGTGCCGGTGGCTGATGACGATCGCGTCGAGCTTGGTCAGGTCGACCTTGCGCTTGGCGTACTGAACGATCGCGCCCGGCCCGGGATCGAGGCTGATGCGCGTGTTGCCCTCCTCGATGTAAAGCCCTCCGGAGGCGGCCAGTTGCTTGGCGACCATGAACCGCGCGCCGGCGGTGCCCATGAAAGTGAGCTTCATAGGATGAGAATCCCTTTCACTGGACAGCAACTTTCATCGATGGGAGTGCCTTTCACCTCCCCACCTTGTGGGGAGGTCGGCCCGGCCCGGAGGGGGGTTCCGATTCTGCAACTTCGCTCAACGAAGGCACTGTCTTATCCCCGAAATACTTCTCGTACAACTCCGCGACTCGATCCACCGTGTCGATCTCGTCAACCGGCTTGTCGTCGCGGATGCGCACGATGCGAGGAAAACGGAGCGCGAAGCCGCTTAGGTGGCGCGCGGAGTGCTGGATGGAATCGAAAGCGACCTCGAGCACGACCTCGGGCTTAACGAGACGCACGTGGCCGTGGTCCTCGATCGTGATCTCCAGGAACCGCTTCGTCATGGTGGCGATCTCGGCGTCGGTCAGCCCCGTGTAAGCCTTACCCACGTTGACCAGCCGCCCCGTACTCGTGTCCTTGACCGCGAACGTGTAATCGGACAGCACGCCCTTGCGTTTGCCGTGGCCCCATTCGACTGCGGTCACGACGACGTCGAGAGTCGCGAGCGGGCGCTTCAACTTAAGCCACGCGAGGCCGCGGCGGCCCGGCGTGTAAGGGCTGAGCGGATCTTTCACCATCAGGCCCTCGTTGCCCCTCGCGCGCGTCTCCCCGAAGATCCGGTCGAGGTGGTCGGGATCCGTGGCCTCCTCGACCCTTGCCAGGAGAAACGGGTGCCGGAGACCGAGACCCTCCATCGCCCGACGACGCGTCTCGAGCGGTTCGTCCAGGAGCGGCCGTCCGTCGAGCCACAGCAGGTCGAACACGACCAGCACCACGGGCACCTCCTCGCGGAGCTCGCTCGACACCTTCTTCCGGCCGAGCCGCCGCTGGAGCTCGAAAAACCTCAGGACGCGGCCGTCTCGGTGGGCGAGCACCTCGCCGTCGAAGAGCACGTCGTGGCCGATCGATGGAGCGTTCTCGGCCAGCTCCGGAAACGCGCTCGTCGTCTCCTTGAGGTCGCGAGAGAACAGCTCGACCCGGTCGCCCTTCCTGTGCAGCTGGCAGCGCACGCCGTCGTATTTCTCCTCGGTCCAAACGCTTTCGGCGCCCATCCGTTGAAAAGCTTCTGCTGGCCTCTCCACGGGGCTCGCGAGCATGAAGCGCACTGGCTGAAAAAGCGCGATCGTGGTGGTGTCGAACTGCTTGTGCTTGCATCGAAGGGCGGTCTCGCCGATGTCCCCGGTGATCAGGTGGACGCGCTTGACCTGCGTGATGGGCACGCCGAAAGCTTCCGCGATCGCGGCCTCGACGAGGCCCTCGCTCAGACCGATGCGCAGCTCCCCCGAGAGAATCTTGATGAAAAAGCGCGCGGACTCCGGATCCAACCGGCGCAAGAGCGATGCGAGAGGCGCCTCCTTTGCCTTCCCTCGGGCGATGCGAATCGCCTCCAGCGTTTCGTCGATCTCCTGCAGCGAGACGGGCTCCGGTTGCGTGCGCCCGTCCAGCGCCTCACCCGCCCAGTCGCCCAGGTCCGAGTGCTTGCGAAAGATGAGCCCCAACTCATCCTCGTCGCGGCCGGAGAGCGACGATACCGCCTTGCTGACCGTCGCCCAGCCAAGTCCGAGGGTCCGCCGCTTCGAGGGGCTGAAGGCGCGGCCGCTCATGAAGACGGCCGCGCGGCGGAGGTCGTCATCGTCGAGCGTGCGAAAGTACGCGCCTAGGATTCGTGCTTTCTCCAGGGTCGCGGACGTTGATCCGACCGCCGAACCGGCTTGTGCGAAATCGAGCATTAGTGCGTGGCGGCGCAGGCGCGGATCGGCGGGCCTTCGGCGCCCAGGCGGCCCATCTGCGTTGTTGCGGCCTGCGCTTCTCGCTTACGCATCAACGGATGCGCGCGCTCCGATGCTCGGCCGCGCCTAGCATCTCGGCCACCTGGATCGCCGAATGCCTCGCCGCCCGACCTGCGCCGCCATGCATGGTGGCCTATCGTAGATCGCGATGCGACGCTGCCCCTATCTCGAGGAATACTTGAAAGAGCGGCGCTCTCTGCTGCGCGTTTACAGATTTGACTGCCACGTGGACCGCCGCTCGAAGCGGAAGTACGCGCTGAGCGACAGCCCGCCGATCTGCGTCCGCAACTACGAGGACTGTCCGCTCTTCCAGGCCGAGAAGAGGCGCGAGGATCAGACGATCACGCGCTACACGGATTGAACTGCGCTGTCTGCTCAGCGCCTTCGCTGCCTCTCGAAGGGGCATGCGTCTTCTGTCACGCGCCGATCACCGGCGAGGACGACAGTGCCGAGCTGCTCGACTACCTCGTGGAGCGGATCCCGGCGGCGGCGAAGGTCAAGCGCGGCCACCTGAATCGCGGCCCCATCACCGAGCTCGTGCTGGACATCGCCGGCCGCAGCTTCCGCGCACGCGTAAAAAACGAGCAGCTCGAGCTCCTGCCGCCGGTTCACCTGACCGCCTGGGTCGACCTTCTGCTCACGAAGCTGAGCGACGCCGCAGCGGTCGACCCGGATCTACGCCGGGCAGTCCTTCGCTCGGGCTGGGCTCTCCGCTAAAGCGCTAGCGCCAGCTGCTCGGTCGCTTCCAGCGCCGACGCTCGGATTCCTTTCTTTCTCAGGTGGCGCGCGAAGTCCGCTGTGAAGCCGTGCACCGTGTAAACCTGGTCGGCGCCTGACCGCTCGACCACCTCCATCAGCTCGTCGAAGTCGCAGTGGTCGGAGAGATCGAAAGTCGCGTCGGCGCCGAACATGCGCGCGAACTCGGCGTCTTTGGCCCAGCCCGAAACCAGCGCGGTGCGGTAGCGGCCGAGCCGGCGGACCTCATCCTTGCCGGCCGGCGGAGCGATGACGACCCGCCCCTGGGGCGCCTCTCCGTCGAGCTCGACCCAATCCGGCAGCGTGCGTCCGGCCGCCGCATACTCGCGCGCGCAGGGAGCGCATCGCTTCTCGAGCGCGAACGTGAAGCCGTACGGCGCGAGCGCCAGCATCATCTCCTCAGTCTTGCCAAGCGCGTGGCAGAGCAGCACGGGAGTCACACGGCTATCCAGGGCTCGCCGGCACCACATCGCGATCCCCTCGATCGTGGAGTCGGGATCCCCGAAACGAAAGTGGGGGCGCCCGTACGTCGTCTCGATGATCAGCACGTCGGCTTTGGGGATATGCGTCGGTGTGAGCCCGCCGGCCTGCCGCAGCTTGATGTCACCGGTGTAGAGAAGAGTCGTCCCATGGTGCTCAAACAGGAGCTGGGCCGAGCCGAGCATGTGGCCCGCAGGGTAGAGGGTCACCGAGGCCTGGCCACGTCGCATCGTCTCGTGGTAGCCCAACATGCGCCAGCCTCGCGGCCGGCGGGATTCCGGGATGAGCGCCAGGGTCTGGGGCGTGAGGAGAGCTTCTTTATGGCGTCGCGCGTGGTCCGTGTGCGCATGCGATATGAAGGCGAATGTCCTCACCACCAGCGGATCGAGCCATAGGCGATGGCCCGGCAGCGACACGCCGTGGTCCCAAACGACCTCTCGCGTCATCTGAGTGAATCCAGGCGAACCCGGTCGGCGGTCGAGTAGAGGTCGCTCGGGACCTGCACACCGACCATCGCGTAAGCCTCGAACGGCACCCCGATGTCGGCCATCCAGACCTCTCCTGCCAGGTGCACCCCGTCGGCCTGCAGCAAGCCGGGTTTGGGAAGGCCGAGCGTGACGGTCGTGTGTGCCTGCACACAGGGAGCGTAGGCGACGCCGGAGTCGGCGTCGAGGCCGGACGGCACGTCCACCGCGACCACGTGCAGGCCCGACGAGTTGATGCCGTCGATCCAATCAGCGAAATGGCCCTCGGGGCGCCTGGACAGGCCAGTTCCGAACACGGCGTCGACGACCGCCTCGGCCCCATCAAGCTCGAGCTGGTTCGAGACCACTACGCCGGTCCGCCGGAGCGCCACCAGCTCCCTCGCGGCGGCGCCCTGCAGTCGCGCGAGGTCGACGCAGCACACCCTGCGCAGCTTTCCCCAGCGGTGCAGGTGTCGCGCCGCAGCCAGCCCGTCACCAGCGTTGTTGCCCACGCCGCACACGACCGTCGTCGCGGTGGGGCAGAAACGAGCCACCTGCCAGCCCGCGGCCTCCATCAACCAGTCCACGGAGATGGCGAAGCGCTCCTGCGCGAGCGCGTCGACCTCCTTGACCTGGTGGCTGTTAAGCGTTGGAAGGGCGCTGGACGACAAATGAGCAATACGGGTCATGGCGATGGATGGAGTCGGCCTGCGAGATGTTGGTGCCGAGCAGCCTCGACATCAGCTGCGGAGTGATGGTGCACACCTGGGGGAACTTGAGCGCGGTGTTGCGGAACGGGCAGTTGTGAATGGTCACCTTCACGCCTTCGGCAGTCTCCGTCTGCTCGGCCAGGGTGCCGGCCCGGCCAATCCAGACCACCACCCGGCGCAGCTTCTCGTCGAAGTCGAGGCCGTCCAGGGAAGGCTCGATGGCGCTTGCGTGCCGGGCGGCCACCCGGGAGAAGACCTCGTCCAGCGCCTCGGGGCCGCCCATCTCCTGGACCTCCTGGAGCACCATCGTGGCGAGTTGCCCGTAGCGCTTGGGGAACACGGAGTCGGCCCGCTCGGTGAGGGAGAAGAGCAGCGAGGGCCGCCCGCGGCCGCTGCGCTCGGGGTGGCTCACCACAAAGCCGTCTCGTTCGAGGTTCGTGAGGTGCTGGCGGACGGCGTTCGGGGTGACGCCAAGGTCCGTGGCGATGCTTTCCGCGCTTGAGCCGCCCTTGCGCCGTAGCAGCTCGAGGACTTCCATGCGGGTCGAACGGCCGGCGATCATTTAGGGCACATCCGGTCGCTTTCGGGCCATGCTAACAGAGCCCGGAGGCATTTATTACAGATCATCCTTGACAAATTGGCGGAGGCCCGTAAACTTTTGGGTCAGGAGAAGGAGAAAGAGACATGACCATGATCAAGCAGGCGAGCCGCGCCATCGAGCACATGACCGCCAGGGAGATGCGCATCCAGCGCGCTAAATACGCGCGCCGAAACAAGATGCACCACATCGACAGGCTCCTCAACGAGCTGGAGATGCTGAACCTGGCCGACCAGCGCCAGATGCCGCCGGTTCTCTCAGTGGCCATCAACAAGGTGATCGAGGACTCTCCCGAGGTGACCGTCCTGGCTACGGCCAAGCCCGCTTCCGTGATGGAGGCGATGGACGCGCTGTACGAGATCCAGGACAGCCTGATGTACAACCAGATCGAGGACGAGTAAGCAGCTCTCTAGTCGCTTCCCAGGGCCGGCTTCTACGAAGCCGGCCTTTTTGTTTGCCCGCGTGTGCGGCATCCGATCGCTTGGCCGCAGCCGCCTTTAAACCGTCGTTTCTGTTGGACGCCTGACCGTGACGACTGGCTCTTGCAGCTGTTCGTTGATTTCGAGGTGAAATAGGTCTGGACGGGCGTAATGACCGACTACGTCGAAGTCGTACTTCGCCCGCGCCACGTCGGCGAGATCGAGGTCGGCGTACAGGATCGACGGTCCGTTGAAGTCGGGACCCGCCAGCACGTTGCCCAGCGGATCGACGATGCAGCTCCCACCGAAACAGACAACGTCGTCGGGTTTTGAAGCGAGCTCGTTATCGATGTCCGCGGGAAAGTCGGAAAGCCGTGTGAACTGGTTGGCGGAAAGGACAAAGCAACGGCCCTCCATCGCTATATGGCGCACCGTAGACAGCCAGGTCTCGCGCCCATCGGCTGTCGGAATGCAGTAGATCTGGATGCCCTTCGAGTACATGGCCATCCGCAGCAGCGGCATGTAGTTCTCCCAGCAGATGACCGCCCCCAAGCGCCCGAACGGCGTGTCAAAGACGGGGAGCGTTGACGCGTCGCCGTATCCCCAAACCAGACGCTCTGCCGCAGTCGGCATGACCTTTCGGTGTTTGCCCAGGTAGCCGTCTGGCGAGACGAACACGGCGGTGCAGTAGAGAGTGCCTCCGTCCCGTTCGATCACGCCCACCACGAGGTAAATCCCAAGCTCCTGAGCGAGGACGACAAGTTGGTCTACCGCAGGTCCTGGAATGTCGATAGAGCTGTCCCAATACCTCCGGAAATGATCGCGGCCTTCAGGGGTGCGGTCGCCGATCACGGTGCCGAAAGAGATGCCTCGGGGATAACCCGAGATGAAGGCCTCGGGAAACAGCACCAGGCCTGCTCCGCCGGCTGCGGCTTCGGCGGCCAAGTTTTGAACCCTGGACAGCGTAGCGGCGCAATCGAAGACGACAGGTGCCGCCTGCACGACCGCGACTCGCTTCGTTGCGGTGGTCACGATTTACTGATGGCGCGTGTGGGCTGCATTAACGAATCCATAGTCTCGGGCATATCAACCACGCCGACGCTTAGTTGCAAGAGCGTCTGGTTTCACGAGGTCAGACGCAGCAGCTCGCGGTGGACCTCTTTGGTTTGGGGCCCGGGGTCGACGCCCAGCTCCTCTCGCAGCCCTAAACTCCGGCGATGGGCCGCTCCTTCGACCGCGCCGCCGAGCGGTACGACGAAGCCCGCGGCGGAGAGAGCCGGGGCGAGAGATTCGCTGCAGAGATTGAGCCGCACCTACGCATCCACCCTGGTGCGACGGTGCTCGAGGTCGGCGTCGGGACTGGGGTTGTGGCAGGCGCTTTGCGGCGCCAAGGACACCGGGTCATCGGGGTCGACATCGCGATGGAGATGCTTCGGGTAGCAACACGCAGGGCTCCGGGGGCGCTAGCCCGTTATGACGGTTGGAGCCTACCGTTCGCCGATGGAGCCTTCGAAGCTGCGTACATGGTGTGGGTCATGCACCTGGTGGACGATCAGGCTGCCATGCTCCGAGAGGCGGCGCGGGTGCTTCGATCGAAAGGCCGCCTGGTCATCGCAACGATCAACCGCGAGCCTGACGACCAGATTCGCCGGATCACGGAGCCCATGTACCGGACGTTGCTGGCCGACAACTGGCGCCGCGACGACCTCGATCGAGTGGCCGCGGCCGCGTCATCGGCAGGGCTTCAAGAGGTGACACGCGTACTTGGTATTGGCTTCGCCAGCGAGACAAGCGGGGAAATGGAGGCGACGCGGATCGAGGACCGAAGCAGCTCCCTCTTCTGGGATCTCGGCGAGCTGGAGTGGAACGAGCATGTGGTGCCTGTGATCGATCGACTGCGAGCCATTGGCCCTGAGCTCCGGACCCGCGAGCAGACCCACGAGATCCTGGTGCTCGAGAAGAGCTAAGGGTTAGTGGTCGCTTTCCGCCTGCCGGACGCGCTGGCTCAGGACCTGGAGCAAACGGTAGGCAACCTCGGGATGCTCCTTCAGGAACGGCTTGAAGTTCCATTCCGGGATGGTGGCCAGGGACACGTCGGTGTCCGCCTTGATGGTTGCGCTCCGGCCCTCGTGGTCCAGCAGCGCCATCTCCCCGAACGAGTCGCCGGCCCCGAGCTTCCGGGCCTTGCCCTGGATGGTCGAGACGGTGACGGTGCCGTCGAGGATGATCATGAAACCAACCCCGTTGTCGCCCTTCACGACGATCTCGTGGCCGGCCGGATGCTTGACGATCTTCACCTGCTTCTCGAGGGAGCGCAGCTCTGACTCAGGGAGTCCCTGCAGCAGCTTCGCCTGTTTGAGCTCGACCACGCTCAGATACTAACGCCCGGCCTTTTTGTCGTCCAGAAATTCTTGGTAGCGACGGTATGCATCCTGTTTGCGGCTGTCGACGATCTTCGTGTACCCCTGCAGGGTGTTGAGGTTGGCGTGGCCCAGGACCTCCTGGACCAGTCGCACGTCGCCGCCGGTCACCTCGAGCAGCGTCGTGGCCGCGGTATGGCGCGCGACGTGAGGCGACTTGAAAGACCATGCGCCCAGCTGCACCCGCAGCTTGCGCACGATGAAGCGCGCGCCGGCAGAGGTCAGGCGGCGGGCGCGATCGTCTTCAGCGGAGCGGTCGAAGTTGACGAACAACGCCATGCAGGCGTCTTCGCGCACGGCCAGGTACTCCTCCAACGCCTCGCGAGCGTCAGTGGTCAGGTACACCGACCGTTGCTTCGAGCCCTTGCCGGTCACGACCAGGCGGTTGCCGGAGCGCGGGAAGTCCGTCCGGTCGAGGGCCAGAGACTCCGAGATGCGGCAGCCGGTACTGATCAAGAACTGGACGAGGGCGCGATCCCGCTTTTCATGAGGAGTCTGTCTGGGCAGCGCGCCGAGCAGGCGGGTGAGCTCGTCAGGGTCGATCGGCTTGGGCAGCCTTTGCTCGAGCTTCGGCAGCGTGATGCCGTTGGACAGATCACGTTCGATCAGGCCTTCCTTCGCGATCCAGCGCAGCCAGGAGCGGACAGCGACGAGAGCCCGGGCGCGCGATGCGGGACTCTTCAAGCGGCCGGCGAGGTGGCGCTGATAAGCGCGCAGGTCGTCATGGCGCAAGTCGTCGACGGAGAGCGAGTGCTGGTTTGCTGTCAGGAAAGCGATCAGCTTGTTGAGCTCGGACGCGTACGCCCGGACCGTGTTCGGACTGCGGTTCGCCTCAAGTTGAAGCCAGCCGAGATATTCCGTGGCGGCGGCCTGCAAATCGAGTGCCATATCGAGGCCGCCTGCATGTTGCCATACTCGTAGGAGGTGGGGTCTCTTCGTGTCTACGGTTCCAGCGAAGAGCTGGAGCCGCGCGGCGATCAATTCGGGTTCGATCCCGAATTCACCGACAGGGTTCAGAGCGTCGCGCTCTGGTTCTATCGGAAGTACTGGCGGGTCGAGGTCGATGGGATCAACAACGTGCCGGCTCGGGGCCGCGCGTTGCTCGTTGCCAACCACGCGGGCATCATTCCCTACGACGGCGCGATGATCCGCACGGCCATCATCGCCGAGCACCCGCGGCCGCGGCACGCGCGCATGCTCGTCGTCGACTGGGCCTTCGCGATGCCTTTCACCAACATGCTGTTGGTCAAGACGGGCAACGTGCTCGCACATCCGGACAACGCGACCGCATTGCTGGA